>CAZRPA010000092.1:0-15679 GCA_964601855.1 uncultured Flavipsychrobacter sp.
AGTTGAATAGTTGGGGGATGAAAAATATTAGGCATAGATATTAGCTACCCTAAAGAGGAAGAAATCTTCTATCGTTACATTATTGTATGATACTTATTTGAACAAGGGTGTCATGTACTATTTTAGTTGGGCTGAATTGTTTTGATAACATCATATAGATTCCATTTCTTCAACAAAAAAAACGCCCCCAAATTTTGGAGACGTTTCTTATGTTTTTGCTTTAAGATTCATTTAAATTATTGCATGCCTGCACCGTGGCAGCTTTTGTATTTCTTGCCGCTACCGCATGGACAAGGGTCATTTCTACCTATTTTAGGACCTGCTTGTACTGGTGTGCGTTTTACTACTTCATCATTATAATCAGTTTCTGTGTAGTAGTCCTCTTCGTTAGCAGCATATGCGTGACCAGCAGCTTCTACTTGAGCTTTGTTATTGCTCAGGCCACTCATGTCAGTAAATGGCTCAGGCATTTGTGCACCTTGTGGTGCTGCTTCTTGTATAGGTATGCCAGCGCGAAGCAAGAAACTTATAATACTGCGGTTAGTTTCCAGCATCATTTGTTTGAAAAGATTAAATGCTTCGAACTTGTAGATCAACAAAGGATCTTTCTGCTCATACGATGCCATACGTACACTTTGGCGTAAATCGTCCATAGCACGAAGGTGGTTTTTCCAAGATTCATCGATGAGTGCTAAAGTGATATTTTTTTCAAGTGATTCTATTACCGGTGCTGCTTCTCTATCTACTGCTTCTTGAAGATCTATGTATACTTGCATGCCACGTACGCCATCTGTAAACGGTACTACTATGTTGTCTATTCGGTCACCATTGTCGGTAAGTATCTGGGTAAGTGTTGGCAACATATGCTCACGAAGGGCGCCAGTTTTACGAATGTAGAAGTCTTTTACTTCGTTATAAAGCTGTTCACCTATAATGTTGGCATTTGGTTTGGTAAGTAATTCTTTAGGTACATCAAACTCAATAGCCATATGTTTGATGACTTCGAGTTTAAAGGTTTCTATATCACCATTGTTTACAAACTGCTCTGCAAGATCTACACATACTGCAAATATTGCATTATCAAGGTCAATAGAAAGGCGATCGCCAAACAAAGCATGGTTTCTGCGTTTGTAAATAACGTCGCGCTGTGCATTCATTACATCATCATACTCTAGCAGGTTTTTACGCATGCCAAAGTTGTTTTCCTCTACTTTGCGCTGTGCACGCTCTATAGATTTAGATATCATGCTATGCTGTAGCACTTCACCATCTTTGTGGCCCATTTTGTCCATAAGCGATGCAATACGCTCAGAACCGAATAAACGCATTAAGTCATCCTCTAGAGATACAAAGAACTGTGAAGAACCAGGGTCACCTTGACGACCTGCACGACCACGCAACTGACGATCTACACGGCGGCTTTCGTGCCTTTCTGTACCTATGATGGCAAGGCCACCTGCCTGCTTTACACCTGGACCAAGCTTGATATCGGTACCACGACCAGCCATGTTGGTGGCTATCGTTACCGCTCCTGCTAGCCCTGCTTCAGCAACTATTTGTGCTTCATGAGCGTGCTGTTTCGCATTCAGTACTTTATGTTGTATTTTCTTTTGTTGCAGCATTCGGCTAAGAAGCTCTGACACCTCTACTGAGGTAGTACCTACAAGTACCGGACGACCAGCACCGCTCAGTTTTTCTATTTCGTCTATTACTGCTTTGAATTTTTCACGTTTGGTCTTGTAGACCAGATCTTGCTGATCTTTGCGTATAATAGGTAGATTGGTTGGTATACTCACCACATCTAGTTTATATATCTGCCATAGTTCGCCCGCTTCAGTTTCGGCGGTACCGGTCATACCAGCCAGTTTGTGGTACATACGGAAGAAGTTTTGCAGGGTAACCGTGGCAAAGGTTTGTGTGGCAGCTTCTACTTGTACGTTTTCTTTGGCTTCTATGGCTTGGTGCAGACCGTCGCTGTACCTACGACCGTCTAGTATACGGCCAGTTTGCTCATCTACAATTTTTACTTTACCATCCATAACCACATATTCCACGTCTTTGTCGAATAAGGTATATGCTTTTAATAGCTGTTGTACAGAATGGATACGATCAGCTTTGATGGCATAGTCTTGTATCAATGCGTCTTTACGCTGTACTTTTTCTTCGGCAGAAAGGTCTAATTTTTCCAGCACAGCTAGTTCGCTACCTATATCAGGCATGATGAAGAAGTGTGGGTCTTCACCAGCACCAGTTATTAGAGCAATACCTTTATCTGTAAGATCTACACTATTGTTTTTCTCGTCGATAGTGAAGTACAGTTCGGCATCAACTTTGGGCATATTGCGCTGCTGCTCGCCTATAAAGTGATGTTCTGCTTTTTGCAGTATTTGTTTGTTGCCTTCCTCACTTAGAAACTTGATGAGGGCGCTGCTTTTAGGCAAACCACGGTAGGCACGAAATAAGTGTAACCCACCCGTATCTTTATCAGTTTTTCCATCTGCAATCAGTTTTTTGGCTTCAGTTATGCTTTGGTTGATAACACGTTTTTGTGTTTCCAGCAGTTTTTCTATGCGTGGCTTCAATGCATGAAACTGTTGTTCGTCGCCACGAGGTATTGGACCAGAGATGATCAGTGGAGTACGGGCATCATCTACTAGTACGCTATCTACCTCATCTACCATTGCATAGTGGTGTTTGCGCTGCACCATTTCTTCAGGGTGGTGCACCATGTTGTCGCGCAGGTAGTCAAAGCCGAATTCGTTGTTGGTACCATAAGTGATGTCGGCCAAATAAGCCTGACGTCGTTGTGGCGAATTGGGTTCGTGCTTGTCTATACAGTCTGTTATAAGCCCCAACCATTCGAAGAGCGGACCATTCCACTCTTGGTCACGACGTGCCAGATAGTCATTTACTGTCACGATATGTACGCCTTCACCAGCTAATGCATTGAGATATGCGGGTAGGGTAGATACCAATGTTTTACCCTCACCGGTAGCCATCTCAGATATTTTACCATCGTGTAGTACCATACCACCTATAAGCTGCACATCGTAGTGAAGCATATTCCAGGTTACTGTGCTGCCTGCTGCTTCCCAATTATTGTTGTAAATGCATTTATCACCCTCTATGCGTATATGCTTACGGGTATTGGCAAGCTCTATATCCATTTCTGTAGCGTTAGCTACTATTTCTGTATTGTCTTTGAAGCGGTGGGCGGTTTCTTTAACTACCGCAAAAGCCTCTGGTAAAATAATGTTAAGTATCTCTTCTATTTGTTCGTCACGTTTTTTTACGAGTTTGTCCACTTCGTTGTAGATGCCCTCACGTGCCTGTATGTCTTCTACACTGTCGGCTTCTGCTTTTTTATCAGCTATTTGCTGGTCAATGTTTGTAAGATGTTCCTTAATACGCGCTCTGAATTCCTGCGTTTTGTTGCGCAGGTCATCATTTGATAATGATTGGTATTCGTCATAGAATCGGTTTACCTGAGCTACAATGGGTTGAAGTTTTTTTACATCTTTGTCGGATTTGCTGCCGCCAAACAGTTTTGCGAGAATGCCTAACATTTTATAAAAAGTATGAGGTTAAAAGTAAAAACAAAAAACCCGCCTTTCGGCAAGTAAATACCTTAATGCGAGTATCAAAATTCATGCAAATTTTTTTCAACTGTCATGTTGGCGCACAAGGATGCCAAAGCTACGCCAAACGAGGCATTTGAACAAGAATAACTGACTGAATGCGTGTATTGTGTATTGAAGCAATGTTTTAAAACATGCCATATGTAATCGCCCGTTGATACTGTAGGTAAATAACGCAGGATGCGTATTAGAGAATAAAAAAACTACAATGCCTGTAAGCCGGATTCTGTTGTGTTGCGAGTAGCAACACAGGTTATCATTTATCTGGGACAACGCTCACACGTTGCCTCGCGCTGCCAACCCACATACATCGGACAAGCTATCCTCGAGCGTATGCTTATTTGGCATTTCAGCACGCAAGGTTTGCCCCTATAACCGGTTGCCCGGCTACACAGTAGTCTCTTACACTACTTTTTCACCCTTACCAGCACCAACACATGTGTTAGAGCTGGCGGTTATTTTCTGTGGCACTGTCTGTCACTCGCTGTTATACAAATGCCTACCCGTTAGGTAGTGCGCTGCTTTTTGCTGTCCGGACTTTCCTCCGTCACATTTTTCTGTGCGGCGATAACCCGGCATTGTAGTAGCGCAAATGTAAATAGTGTAGGTCATAAACTAGCTATTTAGTGCAGAAAGTATTGTAGATTACTAGTGTCATGTATTGTACTGATTTTTGTCAGTATTGAACAGCATTTGTTGTAAGACATTTGTTGTAAACGATGGGTTATGAAGTTTAATATGACATTCACAGAGCGTGGCATTAGAATGATGACAGGTGTATTGGTTATAGTACTACATATGGCCGAAATAATACCAGAGCATGTAGGGATATGGTTGATGATAGGAGTTGTGGTGCTTATGGTAACAGGTTTTACTGGATATTGTCCTTTATATGCATTAATGGGGTGGATAAAGAATAAAGATGTGGCATGATTTCATTAACATTCAGTAAAAGTTATTTATCGCACGGACATTGTGTACTAAAAATGATATTTTTGCATTACAAAACTTGATACTCATGAGAAAACTGTTTTTATTATTGGTTGCAGCCACAACACTGTACTCTACATCATTGTATGCAGGTTATGCTGTTAAGAAAGTACAAACATCTACAGCAATAGAAAAAACAACAACAGCCAATACTTCCGAAGAAATAAATGCTGCAGTTAAGAGTACGTTTACTACTGATGACGTATCTACTGCTGATGAAGAGTTGAGTATGGTAACAGGTAAAAAGAATATTTTCACCAAAATATCTGTTAGACTCAAAGAGTCTTTAGATATTTCTAAGGGTGTGTATGTCGTATTAGCAATAGTATTTTTCGGCTGGTTGGCAATGGGTTTGAACGATGATTTTGAAGGTTTTGATTGGCTTATTTCTTTGTTGCTTTACATTTTAGGATGGTTGCCTGGTGTGATATACACCCTGATAATGATGAAAAAGTACTATTAGAACATAGAAAGTCAAGTAATAAAAAATGGAGGACAACTATTGGTTATCCTCCATTTTTTTTGAGTTGTCAATCAATATTCTTTGTTATTCTTCTTCATTTTCACCTGTTGGCGTGGCGTTGTTGATGGTCAGTTTTACTCTGTTGATGCGCATTTTTTCAACTGCTAATGCGGTAAAATCATATTTTTCGAAACTAACAACATCGTTAACAGCTACAAACTTACCAGATATCTCTAAGACCAGACCAGCTAATGAATCACTTTCGCCACGAACTGCATCAAACTCGTCTGAAGGTAGACCTATGATGCGGCATACATCATTAATCAGAGTTTTTCCCTCGAAAATAAAGTTAGAGTCATCTATTTTTTTGTAATGGAGGTCGTCTTCATCAAATTCATCCTTGATATCACCTATTATCTCTTCCATTATATCTTCAAGAGTGATAATGCCAGAAGTACCGCCAAATTCATCGACCACAATAGCGAAGTGTTGTCTTTTTTGTTGAAATTCTTTGAGGAGGTCTTCTATAAGTTTGCCCTCGTGCACAAAGTAGGCTGCACGCATTAGTTTATGCCAGTCGAAAGAGTCGTCGTCTATATGGGGCAAAAAGTCTTTGGTATGTATCATACCAGCTATTGTATCCAGATTTTCTTTGTACACTGGTAAGCGAGAATATCCAACCTCTATACAGTATTTGCGCACTTCAGGGAAAGTCATATCGAAATCGATACCACTAACATCTAGCCTAGTGCGCATAACCTGACGGGATGTAATATTGCCAAATTTGAGTATGCCTTTGAAAATATTAACTTCCTCGCGTGTGGCAGTGTGTCCAACAGTTAATTCTATTGCATGTTCAAAATCTTCGTTTGAGATATTAGATGATTTTGTACCCATTCTTCCTTCTATAAATCGGGTAGATGATACAAGTACGTTACTTACAGGTTTGAATGTCCAACTCAGCGCTTGAAGAAAAGGCGCTGAAAATAGTGCCATTCTCAAGTTGTTTTGGGTAGCGTAAACTTTGGGTAACACTTCGCCAAATAATACTAACAAAAATGTGACACAAACCACCTGAATAAGAAAAGTAAAAATAGGATTCATGCTAGGAGGCAGCATAGATCTTACCAATAGATCTGTAGAAATTACAATGGCAATGTTTATGAAATTATTGGCAACAAGTATAGTGGCAAGTAGCCTCTTGGGTTGTTCCAAAAGTTGTGATGCTATACGGGCACTTCCTTTTTCGTTGGTTTTAAGGAAATTAATGTCTTTTGCCGCCAATGAAAAGTAAGCAGTTTCAGCACCTGCTGTTATAGCAGTCATGAGTAAAAGCACCAGAATGGCAACTATAAGAATAGTGGCATTAGATGATGCAAATGCCTGATTTGTTATTTCAAGGAGCAATGGGGTAAAATTCGTGTCGCCTTCGGTGCTTTCCAATTTGTTGTAATAGTTTGATGAATTTTCCAAAATTAGAAAAATGTATGAAACAATGGTAGTTTCTGACAATTTTTTAATATTGGAAGCTAAGTTGTTTTAAAATGGCATATCGTCTTTTGATATTATGTTACCAAGACCATTGTTGTCAAAGTTGATATCTGGGAAACCAGTGGAATCAGCATTGGTGCCTTCGTTATTGTTGTTTTCCGTATGTTCTTTGCGTTTATCTAGCATTACCAGATTGTCGCCAATTATTTCTGTAATGAATCTTTTGTTTTTATCCTTGTCCTCCCAAGATCTGGTGCGAATTCGCCCCTCTAGATATATGAGGCTGCCTTTGTGAAGGTATTTCTGAGCCAGATCTGCAAGACCACGCCAGAGCACTACAGTATGCCATTCGGTTTGGGATATTAGCGTTCCGTTTCTGTCTTTGTAGGTTTCGGTAGTAGCAAGGGGGAATTTTGCTACTGCTATATTTCCTTCTAAGTGTTGCAGGTCGGGATCTTTGCCCAGATTGCCAATCAATACCACACGGTTAACGCCTCTCATATCAGTATGTTTTACACAGTCTGTAAAGTAATCAATTCATAATCAATCTAAAAGTATAGATTATTTTTAAAAAAGAAACAAGAGTTTTAGGAAAGGCTAAATTTTTTAGTTCGGAGTTATTAATCCACTCCCCATTTTGGGTGATAACTAATGATAAGTCATTGATTACCAAAGTGTAAAAGCTAGAGTTTATTAGCTGATGAGTTAATCTTTGCTTTGATTTTGCTACTAGTGTCAGTTCTTCAGGGGTAACATTAACCAACAGGTTGTCTTTAATTAAAGAGTTAATATCAGCAGGTTCTGTTGTTTCGATAAGGTATGGTTCGTGCAGATTTTCCCAAATATCTCCTGCTTTTCGTTTCTGAATCCATATTTTATCATCATGAAGCAATAGTATATAATTGAAGTGTCGTTGCTTTACTACTATTTTTTTCGTTTTTATTGGTAGCACCGCTACAAGGCTGCTTTTTGTACCCACACATTGGTCATTAAGTGGACATTGATTGCATTTAGGCAATGATGGTGTGCATACAGTGGCACCGAGGTCCATTATAGCCTGGTTGTGAGCCGCACTTGAATCTGGGTGCAATAGCTGCTGTGCTAGGTCAGCAAACATTTTTTTGCCAGCCGTGCTGTCAATTGGAGTATCTATACCAAAACACCTAGACAATACCCTGTATACGTTACCATCTACAACTGCAACCGGCTCATTAAATGCAAAAGAGGCTATGGCAGCAGCTGTATATGGACCTATTCCCTTTAGTGTAAGTAACTGAGTGTAACTAGCAGGAAATAAACCATTGTGAAGCGTAGATACCAATCGGGCAGTTACCAGCATGTTTTTACACCGGTTGTAGTAACCCAAACCTTGCCACAGTCTGAAAATATCTGTATCATTTGCAGCGGCTAAAGCAGTTACAGTAGGGTATGCCTCAGTAAATGCCACGTAGTAGGGTAGACCTTGCGCTGCACGGGTTTGTTGTAATATTATCTCCGACAACCAAATCCTGTAAGGGTCTTTTTCTCCTTTCCAGGGCAGAGAGCGATTATTGTCGTTGTGATGCCAATGGTTGAGTGAGGTTGTGAATCTGTTTTTTGCAGTAGTAGTTATTTCCATCCTTCATGCAAAATACTACCAAAATCGGCACAATTGCGCTCAATTGTCTTATAAAAGTAAAATGGGCGAAACTTGAACTCTTTTTGTGTTTGTCTTACGTAAGTGATAATGACAATACTTTTTTCAGGATTCGAATGAAATATGATTTTGTATGCCCTTATTGGTTATCATTGCCTGATTTTAATACAAAAAGAGGCTTAAAAAACTGATGATAATCATGTAGCGAAATGACGGAGTTATGACATAGAAAATTCGCAGCACGGAACGCTGAAAGTACCTTTGCAGAGCAGCATTTACAAACTAAACATGCACAAACCAGTTACCCACAATATTGAAGAATTCAGGATAGTAGGTGTCAACTATAAAAAAAGTGATGCTGCTGTTCGAGGTCTTTTTGCTGTAAATCAGGAGCAATATGGTAGATTAGTGGCTACTGCTGCTGACTATGGAGTTAGCGATTTTTTTATACTTTCTACATGCAATCGTACTGAGATTTATGGTTTTGCGGAGAGCGACATTCACATGATGCGCTTTGTAAGTAGCGTATGCGCTGGTGATGAAGCCACATTTGCTGGTATGTCTTATACACAGAGTGGTATCAATGCAATTGGTCATTTGTATCATGTGGCATCTGGCCTAGACTCACAGATACTGGGCGATTATGAAATACTTGGTCAGATAAAATGTGCCGTCAAGTTTGCCAAAAATAATGGTTTTATAGGTCCTTTCATGGAGCGGCTAATTAATTCTGTACTACAGGCATCTAAGTCTGTGAAAACAAACACAGAGTTGAGTGGTGGTACAGTTTCTGTTTCTTTCGCTGCTATACAATACATAAAAGAGTTTGTAGGGTTGTCGCATAATAATGTGACAGAACTAGATATGAACAACAAAAAAATTGTTCTTATTGGTACAGGTAAAATAGGTAGAGTTACTTGCAGAAATGTGGTAGACTATCTAAAAACAAAAAACATAACGCTTATCAATCGTACTGAGGAAACAGCAATTAACCTTGCCGCTGAACTCGGTTTGAGATCAGCACCAATTGCTGAGTTGCAGTCAGAAATACAAAGCGCAGATATTGTGTTAGTATCTACCAATGCTACTGAACCTGTAATACTGAAAAAGCATTTGGAAAATGCTGCAAATAAACTAGTTATAGATATATCGGTGCCTTGCAATGTGGCTACTGATGCTCAGCAACTGGCAGGAATACGATTTGTAGATGTAGATATGTTGTCTAAGATAAAAGATGAAACGCTACAGAAACGTAAAGCAGAAGTGCCCAAAGCGTTGACTATTATAGACGAGCATATATCAGAATTTGTGGAGTGGTGCGATATGCGGAAACATGTACCTGTGCTGCGTGAAGTAAAAAGTAAATTATTGGAAATACCTATTAGTCCAATACTACTGAGTGGAGTGCTAGTAGCAAACAAGCAAGAAAGCGACCATCAAGAAAAGGTACAAAAGGTGATAAACAATCTCGCTACCCGAATGCGCAGAGACTACACTCCGGGTTGTCATTACATACAAGCAATCAACGACTTTATAGCCTTATGATACAAAAAGTCATAAGAATAGGTACACGCGAGAGCCAGCTGGCCGTGTGGCAGGCAGATACTGTGCGGCAATTGCTAGCTGGATATGGATATGAATCTGAACTAGTATATATAAAAAGCGAAGGGGATACAGACTTGCAAACACCACTATACGAAATAGGTGTGCAGGGAATTTTTACCAAAGCACTAGATATAGCACTGCTGAAAGGTGATATAGACATAGCGGTACACTCTATGAAAGATGTACCTACCATATTGGCTAAAGGAGTAGTGCAAGCAGCGGTATTGCCCAGGGCAAACCAACTGGATATACTTGTACTTGGTCCGGGATATGTAGCTAATGCAGAGAATGCGACTATTAACATAGCTACAAGTAGCATACGTAGAAAAGCACAATGGCTGAATAAATTCCCCAATTCTACAATAGATAATTTACGAGGCAATGTAAATACCAGATTACGTAAAGTAGCAGAAAGCAATTGGTATGGTGCTATTTTTGCTGCTGCAGGTCTGGAACGTATAGGGCTTAGACCAAATACAGCTATGTCGTTAGACTGGATGCTACCAGCACCTGCACAAGGTGCAATAGTAGTGGTGTGTAAAGATGGAGACGACTATTGTGTGGATGCTTGCTCAAAATTTAATGACAAGGATACAGAGATTTGTACCAAGGTGGAGAGAGATTTTTTGAGAGTGCTACTAGGTGGGTGCAGTACGCCTATCAGTGGTTTTGCAAGGATACATGGAGGAGATATAGTTTTTGATGGTAATATACTGAGCAGAGACGGAAACCAAAAAAAGGAAATAAGCTTGCAGGTGCCTGTATCGCAATCAGCCGAGTTGGGGCGCATGGCAGGTACAGAATTATTGCGAAATGGTGGACAGGAAATACTTGACGGAATAAAAGCAGCGGGTATTTGATGTTTTTATTTAGATGCAGTTGTTTAGGTGATTGTCATAATTAGTTGATAATCAATGATTTGATTCGTATTATTATATAGTTGATTGTCTCGCATGGGTAGGAAAATATCAATACTTAGTACAGCCTATATAGATGAATTGAATGCTGAACAAGATATACCATCTGGTGTGCTGCTACATATAATTCCGTTTGTAAACATTGTCTATGAAGATAATGAATCGCTAAGGCAAAGTGTAATAGATATTGTAAACAGCAGAATAGTAGTAGCATTTACTAGCAAACATGCTGTAAGGGCAATAGCCAAGCTGGTAGATGAAAAACCCCAAAATTGGATAATTTATAGTTTGGGTAAGTATACATATGGAGCAGTAAAAGAGTGTTTTGGTGATTGTGAAGTTATCTATGCAGGAGATAATGCTGCGGATATGGCAGCATTAATTCTGAAGAATAGCAGTACAGACGTTGTTTTCTTTTGTGGTGATAAGCGGTTAGATACTCTACCAGACACATTGACTAAAGAAGGTGTATGTGTAAACGAACTAGTGGTGTATAAAAATATAGAGTGTGCAATAGAAATACAAAATCACTATGACGGCATATTATTTTATAGTCCCAGTGCGGTGCACAGTTTTTTTGGACGTAATACTGTAGACTCAACTACTGTTTTGTTTGCAATAGGAGATACCACCGCTGCTGCTGTATATAATTATACAAGTGAAAATGTGGTAGGAGGTAGGGTAGCAGGCAAGATAGAGTTGCTAATAAAAGCAGTTAAATATTTAACGTAAATTATTGTATTTCAACTAGTTATAGCAGTTGTTTAAACAAATAAATATAGTAAAATGAGTGAATTAAAAAATGATCTGTTGCTGCAAGCACTAAGGGGAGAAGCAGTATCGAGGCCACCAGTATGGATGATGAGACAAGCTGGTAGGTATTTGCCAGACTACATCAAACTGCGACAGAAATATGATTTCTTTACACGTGTAGAGACTCCAGAACTTGCTTGTGAGATCACCTTACAGCCAGTAGACCAAGTAGGTGTAGATGCTGCTATTATATTTTCTGATATACTAGTGATACCTCAGGCTATGGGTATGGAGGTGCTGATGGAAGAAGGTAAAGGGCCGTTGCTACCGCAAGTAGTGAAAACAGAGGCAGATATTGATGCCCTTGTAACAACTGACACAGCCGAAAGACTGAACTATGTAATGCAGGCACTGACGCTTACCAAAAAAGAACTTAATGGAAGAGTACCGTTAATTGGTTTTGCTGGTGCTCCTTGGACATTGCTTTGCTATATGGTAGAGGGCAAAGGCAGTAAAACATTTGATAAAGCAAAACAATTTTGTTTTACCCAACCCGAGCTGGCACACAAACTGTTACAGAAAATAACCGATGTAACTATAGCTTACCTTAAGGCTCAGGCAAAAGCAGGTGCTGACCTAGTGCAGGTGTTTGATAGCTGGAGTGGTATGCTGAGCCCTGCCGATTTCAAAATATTTGCACAGCCATACTTGGTACAGATAGCAGATGCGGTAAGTGCTGATGTGCCGGTAATACTGTTTCCTAAAGGTAGCTGGTATGCGCTCGAAGATTTGAGCAAATCAAGTGCTGCAGGTTTGGGTTTGGACTGGAGTGTTACACCTACGCTGGCTCGGCAGCTTACTGGCAACAACATCACGCTACAAGGCAATTTTGACCCATCAAAACTTTTGGCACCAATACCACAAATCAAAAAAGAAGTAAAAGAAATGATTGATGGGTTTGGTACCAGAAGATATGTAGCTAATCTGGGACATGGCATCCTGCCAAACGTACCTGTAGATCATGCACGTGCGTTTGTAGATGCTGTCAAAGAATATGGTGCATAAGGAAAGTTAACAAGCTTAATAAGTAAAGAATGAATCTGAAGGAGCGTTTTACCGATTATATACATGGGTTGCAAGACAGTATTTGTGCTGGGTTGGAGCAAATAGACGGTAAAGCAAAATTTGTAGAGGACAAGTGGGAGCGTACAGAAGGGGGCGGTGGTAAAACCAGAGTTATTACGGGTGGTAATGTTTTTGAGAAAGGCGGAGTAAACACTTCTGTAGTACATGGTGCATTACCAGCCTCTATGCAGACTGCCTTTGGTGTGCCTGAGAGCGATTTTTTTGCTTGTGGGTTATCAATGGTCATTCATCCACTTAATCCGTATGTGCCTACAGTACATGCCAACTGGCGTTACTTTGAGTTATACGATAAAGCTGGCGCCAGAATAGATGGTTGGTTTGGCGGAGGCACAGACCTTACTCCTTATTATTTGCAGCCCGAAGATGCCCGTCATTTTCATGGTACGCTCAAAAAAACTATAACACCATTTGGAGAAAATTTGTATGATGATTACAAAAAGCATTGCGATTCTTACTTTGCCAACAAACATCGTGGCGATGAGATGAGGGGTATCGGTGGTGTTTTTTACGATTACCTCAGAGCCATAGATGAGGCAGATGGAGAGCGACTGTTTGCTTTTCAGCAAGCCAATGGTAATGCTTTTTTAGAAGCTTATACACCCATAGTACTAAAGCGTATGGATACTCCCTACACCGAACGCGAGATAGAATGGCAAGAGATACGCAGGGGTAGGTATGTAGAGTTTAATCTGGTACATGACAGAGGTACACTATTTGGTCTTAAAACTAATGGCAGAACAGAAAGTATTCTTATGAGTTTGCCACCCCGTGCAAGATGGGTATATAGCCATACACCAGTGCCCGGTAGTGCCGAAGAGGCAATGTTGCAGTACTACAAGCCTACCCACTGGGTGTAACGGCAGGTAATTGATTTATATTTGCGCTCTACACAGTATATATGGCAACATTCAGCAACAAAATAGTAGTTATCACAGGTGGTTCCTCTGGTATAGGCAAGGCTTTGGTTACAGATGCACTAGCCCGTGGTGCTCGTGTGGCTGTCTGTGCCAGAAATATTGAAAAGCTCAATGGCTTGTTTATCCCTTCCGACAAACTAATGTGCTATCGTGCTGATGTGAGTAAAGAAGCAGACTGTGCAGCATTTGTGCAGGCGGTAGTGGCTAAGTGGGGTGGTGTAGATGTGCTCATTAATAATGCAGGCATCAGTATGCGTGCATTGTTTGAGGATGCTGACTTGCAAGTGATACGTGAGCTGATGGATATTAACTTTTGGGGCACAGTTTATTGCACTAAATTTTGTTTGCCTTACATCCTTAAAAACAAAGGAGCAATAGTGGGCATATCTTCTATAGCTGGTTACAGAGGCTTGCCTGGTCGCACCGGGTATTCGGCATCAAAGTTTGCTATGCAGGGGTTTTTAGAGTCATTACGCACTGAGTTATTACATACCGGCACACATGTTATGTGGGTATCTCCCGGTTTTACTGCGTCCAACATTCGTAATGTAGCCCGTATAGCCGATGGTACTACTCAGGCAGAAACTCCCCTCGATGAAAGTAAACTAATGAGTTCAGAAGCTTGTGCCAATCATATATTAAACGCCACTGATAAAAGAAAACGTAGTATTGTACTCACCACTCAGGGCAAACTGGCTGTATGGCTCAGCAAACTACTACCTGCTGTAGCAGACAATATGGTTTACAAGCATTTTTTGAAAGAGCCCGATTCACCATTGCGGAAGTATGAGGCATGATGAAATTCAACCTCTGCTGATTGCTGAAAGTCTAAAATGCCTTAACTTTATGTAGAATGTATATTTCTATGAAAGTTGGATTTAGGTTTTTGCTCCTTTGGCTATTTATATCAGTTTCTTGTTTGGCTAGTGCGCAGATATTCTATCAGCACGATACCACAGTTAAGGTATTTGCTTATAGCAAACAACTGCCACTGGCATGGTGTGGAGGATTCAACAATCCACAATTTTCGCAGGCCGATTTGAATAGAGATGGTTTAATGGATTTGGTCATTTTTGAACCTTGGCTAGGTGTTACTACTTTGCTCAATACTGGTATGGTAGGCGGCATGCCCAACTATAAGTATGCCCCTCGTTATGCGCTCAGATTTCCTGCTTGTTATGGTTATATGCTGTTGAAAGATTATAACTGCGATGGTATTGCCGATCTGTTCGATCGTGGTGGTGATGGTTTCTCAGTTTACAAGGGTTATTACAATTCAGGTAATGAATTATGTTTCGCTTTTTATCGTAGTTTGTTTTACAGCAATGATGTAAGTAGTGGTGGTGTAGCTAATGCCTATGTCAATCCTGGCGATATACCAGCTATTACTGATGTAGATGGCGATGGTGATGTCGATTTTGTGGCTTATTACATCACGGGTGGCTATATGTATTACTACAAAAACATGCGAGTAGAAGATGGTTTGCCTTGCGATAGCATACGCATCAGGCTTGCAGACAGGTGTTGGGGCAAGGTATATCAGGGTTTCTACAGAGAACATACACTGGGTTATACCTGTAGCAATGCCGGATTGCTAAGATCAACTAGCGATGCGGGCAAACCTACTCATGCAGGTAACAGTTTATTCCTTTTCGATTGGGACATGGATGGTGATGTAGACTATCTTGATGGTAGTGTATCATTTAATGAAATGACCTTTCTAAAAAATGGTAAAACAGAAACTGGATATTCAGTAGATACTATGATAGGGCAGGATACAATGTGGCAAACCGGTGGTAAGAGAATAGATATACCTACATGGCCGGCAGCATTCAGTGTAGATGTAAATCTGGACGGTAAAAAAGACATGCTGGTAGCACCCAATGCCGGTACAAGTGCCGAGAACTACAGAGGAATATGGTATTATAAAAACAATTCTACTACTGGTGTTGCAGATTGGCAGTTTCAGTCCGATTCATTTCTGTCTGATAAAAGTATAGACTTGGGTACTGCATCGTATCCTATCTTGTTCGACTATGATAAAGATGGCAGACCCGATTTATTAGTAGGCTCAGATGGTTACCGTCAGGCTAGTGGGATATTAAAAAGCCGCATGTCTTTTT
>CAZRPA010000093.1:0-15516 GCA_964601855.1 uncultured Flavipsychrobacter sp.
CCACAGCTACCTCATGCTCTAGTTCATCACTTTTGAAGAACTAGAGCATGAGGTAGCTGTGGCCACCAGAGATACCTCATGCTCTAGTTCATCACTTTTGAAGAATACTGTTTTACCTCCCTCTGGTAGTATATTTTGGGCAGCCTTGCCGTCATGGTGTAGTATTAGTTGCCCTCCATCCGCTTGCAGCCAGTTTTCATTCAGATAACTGATCATCGAAAACTTACGGTTGCTGTCATTTCTAAACTGGTCTTTGTGCCTACCATAAGACGACCCCTCTTCATACAATGCATAATGAAATTCGAAAGCATTTAGACCTGTATAGCAGGTCCTATTAAGATACAAGGTAAACAACCTTATTATCTCCAGAAACTCCATCTCAGCCTCATTTTTAGTGTCTGCTTCCAGCCACTTGGTTTTATCGCTTCTTATCTTGGTGGTGTCAGTCCCATGTGCCATATTACTGATGCCCGCCATTATCATACCGCCATCTTTATTGAGCAAATGTACATTAGCAGCCAGCGCTACTGATAGCTTTTCTGTCAAAAACGAAGTCGAAATACCTACTTTATTCGTGATGTATCCCTCTGCTAGCTCCTCAAATTTATCTTCCATTTCTCGTTTTCTGATTTATAGTGTATGTACCTGCAAAAACAAAACTGCCTGTACCTGCAACCCCTCGTAAAGTAGTTGCAGATACAGGCAGTACACTTATTGTTTGCCGCTCTATGCTGTTTAGTTATTTGCCCACCAGCTCGCTTATAGCAGTCACCAGTTCGGTGCGGGTTATGGGTACACCCTTTATTTTGTTATAGGCTACAGCATCTACCAGATACTTGTCTCTGATTATTTTTATCAGTTGTCCGTTGTTAATCTCCGGTATCAGTATGTGTTTATAATTGCCCAGCATTTCACCTAAGTTTCTAGGGAATGGACGCAGGTGACGTAGGTGTGCATGTGCCACGCTTACGCCATGTGCCTGTAGCTCCAGTACAGCACTTTTTATAGAGCCATACGTAGATCCCCAGCCCAGTACCAGTACATCGCCCTGCTCAGGCCCGCTGTCTAGCGTTTGCAATGGTATATAATCTGCTATTTTATCCACCTTAGCCTCGCGTATCTTCACCATATGCTGGTGATTTTCAGCGTCGTACGATATGTTTCCGGTGATATCTTCTTTCTCCAGCCCACCTATTCTGTGTTCTAGTCCAGGCGTACCCGGTACAGCCCAAGGGCGCACCAGTTTTTCATCACGCAGGTAGGGTAGGTATTTGGTTTCGTTTGCTCCCAGCTCTTTTTTGAAGTGTACCGTTATTGGCTCTAGGTCAGCACTCTGCGGAAAAATCCATGGCTCTGCACCATTGGCTATGTAGCCATCGCTCAGTAGTATTACCGGGGTCATATGCTGTATGGCTATGCGCACAGCCTCATACGCTGCCGCAAAACAGTCGCTGGGTGTCGATGCCGATATTACTGGCATGGGGCACTCACCATTTCTGCCATAGTATGCCTGCAGCAGGTCGCTTTGTTCGGTTTTTGTCGGCAATCCTGTCGAGGGTCCACCCCTTTGTATATTCACTATCAGCAGTGGCATCTCTAGCATTACTGCCAGACCCATAGCTTCAGTTTTCAGTGCCATACCCGGGCCCGATGTTGTGGTGATACCCAAGCTGCCACCATAAGCAGCACCTATTGCAGCACCTATTGCAGCTATCTCATCTTCTGCCTGAAACGTGCGTATCCCGAAGTTTTTATGACGAGACAACTCATGCAGTATATCTGATGCGGGTGTAATAGGGTAGCTACCCAAAAACAGTGGCAAAGAACTCTTTTCAGATGCAGCTATCAACCCATAGGTCAATGCTATATTACCAGTTATACTCCTATACACACCTGCTGGCAGCTTAGCTTTTTCTACCTGATACCTCGATGCAAATGCCTCTACGGTATCGCCATAGTTATAGCCAGCTTGCAGTGCTTTTACATTGCTCTCCAGTATCTCTGCTCTCTTACCAAATTTATCATGCAAAAATGAAAAAGTACTCGTAAGGTCACGGTTATACAACCAGTACAAAAAACCCAACACAAACATGTTTTTGGCTCGGTCTTTCTCTTTTACCCCCATTTGTATCTCCTTCAGTGCCTCACGTGTCAGCTTAGTGATGTCCATTTTGTGTACATCATAGCCACTCAGCGATTCGTCCTCTATCGGGTTCACACCATCGGCATAGTTCGCCAGGCGCAGGTTCTTATTGTCAAAACCCGCCGTGTCTACTATTATTATGCCACCCGGCTTCAGCGTCTTCAGGTTCACCTTTAGTGCAGCAGCATTCATAGCCACCAGCACATCGCAGTTATCACCCGGGGTGTATATTTTGTTGCTCGAAAAATGCAACTGAAAACCGCTCACCCCCGGCACAGTGCCCTGAGGTGCGCGTATCTCTGCCGGAAAATCGGGAAATGTAGATAAGTCATTGCCTATCAGGGCACTATTATTGGTAAACTGACTACCAGTTAGCTGCATGCCATCGCCGCTATCTCCGGCAAACTTTATCACTACGTCTTCTACAATCTGTACAGGAACCGCCATATAATAAAAATGGCTGCAAAGGTACACTTTTTTTAGTCCTCATCTTTAATGAGGGTATAGCTTTATACCCTACCATTGCAGCATATAAGTTAAAGTTTTATGTTAATATCGGTATCCTACCTACTTAGCACTATTTTTTGTGTGCTGGTTGCACCTACAGTAGCTATCGTTACTATATAGCTACCTGTCGGGGCATTATTGGGCAGTTTATAAGCAATGTGGTTTTCTCCTGCGCTCATAATACCCAGCTTTTTGTGCTCTATTAGTTTACCGTCACCACTACTTACACTAAGCATCACCTCTCCTGCCTGTGGCATATAGAAGTTGGCATATATATTCCCATCATTAGGGTTCGGATATACCTGCATTTTCAGTGTGCTTACACTTTGTTGGTTCATCTTGTCTATACCCACACTACTACCTTTCACAATATATACTTTCAGCAGTTGGTCATAGGCACTGCTCTGTGTTCCTGTGTTGGTGAAGAATATATTGGCTCCAGTGCTTTTTATACCTCCATATATATACCCTACCATAGTGGTATCGCTGGTTAGCGCATCATATTTTATTACATGATTAGCATACTCTGGCACACCCTCAGCTATCATAAATTCCGCACCTGCCCCTAGCAATCCCGGCATATCTACCGGCAATTTATATTCTGTCATCGTTCCCGCATTATCTCTGGTTACCCGGGCTATTGTTTTCACAAAGGGCACATTATTATCCATTGTTAGCACTCCAGCACTATCATAGTATTGTGCTATTCCCCCAAAGAATACGGTATGCATCTCGTTAGCTGCTGCACTATACACAGGTATATTGGCACAGTGATAGTGATTATAATACTGCGAAAAAGTAGCATTTGCCGCATACCCAGCACTATCCACGTTCACACAATCCAGAAATGGTATATCAGCCGTAGGCTTAAACACTCCCGAAAACGCAGTGATACCCTCCTTGCCATCAGGCATTATTTGTGGCACAGCATTATAGTCCCTTCTGTGTAGGTTAGTAGCATCCGTATAGCTAGGTAGGTGTGTTACACTCAGCACACTGCCATCATCGCTTATCCTGAACTTCCTTATCTGGTTTGTATATGCCTGTGTATAACTAGGACCTCCCATAGGGTTATACCTCCCAGTAAATTTGTTGCCCCCTACTAGGTAGTAGGTGTCATATATCATCTTAAGGTGTCCGCCCGTCACCGCAAACATTGTATCTGCCTGATACCGGAAGAACGATGCCACTGGCAAACCATTTATCACTGCATTTATTACACCAGCTACATTTATGGCCACTATATTTTGGTAGGTGATGTGGTTGGCAGCAGTAGCACTATAGCCATAGCCTCCCACACAGTACAGTATGGTGTCTTTCTGGTAATACTCCATATTGGTAGAGCTCAGTTGTTCTTGCAGCGCCACAGGTAGCGAGGCTAGTGGTGCGCTCCATTGCTGCCCACCTACTGGGTCTATTACTGCCAAATTAGTGTTGTTACCCGCCACATCAAATGCCGAAGTCGGCTGTCTTCTGTGAAGCCCGTCTATCCTGCCACCTACTATCAGCCACTTGCCATTGTGCTCACCATGTGCAAAAGAGTGAATGCCCGGCAATCCGCTAATGCTTACTGGCTCCATATATACCCCAAACGAACTCGTCTGCGCATTACCTGTTACAGAGGCTAAGACAACCATTACAGCAAACAACCATTTAAACCTATTTATTGATTTCATAGTACCCATTTTGCTCAAAGGTATCTATACCATTTCCCTTTCTTGGGAACATTTGTTCCACTGATATATGTCATAGTTTCATCCATCCACAGTCACTTATCCCACATTACCAGTGGGTTAGGTTTGCACCTATTAAATAATTTATAAAATCAGCTTATGAAACAGTCGTTGTTGTTGTTCGGAATTATGGGTGTTCTATCTCTGCATTCATGCAAAAAAGAAGAAACCAAATCTTGCACCCTAAGAATCCTAAAAAGCCCCACAGGCCAAAATCAAAGCATCTTTGCCAATATTGATGTAAACGAGAACAACTACACCGTCATCAATCCACAAGCTTTACTGGCAGATGGTGGCACTCCATTGCGCAACTATACTTGGTCTGTCGAATCCAGCCCCACACCTCCTTCTGGCTATATTTTTTGGCCGCTTACGGGCGTTATAGACCGCACCGGCACTACGCCCAATGGGCTAACGGTAGGCACTCGCAAATTCAAAGTAAAAGTGAGCGACGGTAGTTGCTCTACCTCAGAGTACATCGATCTGATTGTCACTGATGACCCTTTTAGCCCCACAGCCGTATTGCAGCAGTTGTCAGGCTCCTTCACCCTCAAAAGCGCTGATCCCGGCAAAGCCTACGGCGCATCTCTATACGCATTGGGTGGCGTGCCTCCTTACCACTGGCACCTCGACGAAACCTATGCTGGCAGTGCCGACCTCACCAATGCTGGCCTACAAGTAGAAGAAGCCGCCGGTATAGTACGAGGCACAGTGCTGAGCAGCGCATCAGGCAAAACCATAAAATTCAAAGTAGTACTCACCGACAGCAAGGGAGATAAAGCACTTGTAGGTACTACATACACCATAGTAGTCAACTAACTACCGAAGTCACACACCCTCAAAACAGCGTACCTGCCTCTGGTCCTTTTTTCCTACCCAGATGTTTGTACGCTTTTTCTGTGGCTTCTCTACCCCGTGGCGTGCGCATTATATACCCCTCCTGTATCAGAAAAGGCTCATATACTTCTTCTATCGTGCCCGCTTCCTCGCCCACAGCAGTAGCTATGTTGTTGATACCCGTAGGGCCTCCCTTAAACTTATCTATCAGTGTGGTCAATATCTTATTGTCCATATCATCTAGCCCGCTTTCATCCACATTTAGTGCTTTCAGCCCGTGTTCCACTATGGCGCGGTCTATCACACCATTGCCCAGCACCTGTGCAAAGTCGCGCATCCTCCGCAGCAGTCCATTGGCTATACGGGGTGTCCCCCTGCTTCTGCCCGCTATTTCCAGTGCCGCATCCGATGTTAGTTTCACTTGCAGCACGCCCGATGCCCGCAGTAATATGCGTTGCAGCACCTCCGCATTATAATAATCCAGCCTCGACTTTATCCCAAACCTCGACAAAAGCGGTGCCGTCAGCAGCCCGCTACGGGTAGTAGCCCCCACCAGCGTAAACGGACTAATAGTAAGCTGTATAGACCTTGCCGATGGACCACTGTCTATCATTATATCTATCTTAAAGTCCTCCATTGCCGCATACAGGTACTCTTCCACCACAGTACTCAGGCGGTGTATCTCATCTATAAACAGTACATCTCTTGGTTCTAGGCTGGTCAGCAGTCCTGCCAGGTCGGCGGGTTTTTCTATCACTGGCCCACTGGTCTCTTTTATATTGGCTCCCAGTTCATTAGCTACTATCCTCGATAGCGTAGTTTTACCCAGTCCCGGTGGTCCATGAAACAAGATATGATCCAGTGCCTCACCTCTCAGGTTAGCCGCCTTTATAAATATCCGCAGGTTTTCTATCAGTTTCGGCTGACCCGCAAAATCCTCTATCGACTGCGGTCGTATCGTATTTTCATACTCCCGCTCTTGTTTTGTCAGCTGTTCCGAAGGCCTTACATGCGAACTACCCATAGGGCTAAAATTAGTAAAAAGTTACCACCCCGCAATTTCCCCTATTACTCACCTTCATCCCCCACCTCCCACAACGCTAATGCTCGTCACGTTTATTTTTTCCTATATCCTCCCTATCATTGCACTATGAAAATCCTGATAGTAGCCGCCACCCCTCCCGAAATAGCACCCTTCCTGGCTCAAAACCACAACCCCGCCATATCTGTGCTCATCACCGGTGTGGGCATCACCGCCACTACATTTGCCCTCACGCGTCACCTGCTCACCCACACCTACGACCTCGTACTACAGGTAGGCGTAGGCGGCAGTTTCGATACCAGTATTCCCCTAGGCAGCCTCCACCTTATCACCTCCGACCGCTTTGCCGACCTCGGCGCAGAAGACCACGACCAATACCTCGACATTTTCGACCTCGGCCTGCTTTCTCCCCACGAAGCCCCCTACCAATATGGTGCACTCCACACACCCATACTTCCCATTCACCAGTCCATCGGCCTACCTACAGCCACCGGTGTCACAGTCAATACCGTTTCCGGCTCTGCTGCTACCATAGCCACTCGCAGTCGCTACGCCTGCACGGTAGAGAGTATGGAGGGTGCAGCACTGCACTATGTGTGCCTACAGTTAGCCGTCCCCTTCGCTCAGGTCCGCAGCATATCCAATTACGTCACCCCCCGCGACAAAAGCCTCTGGAAAATGAAAGATGCCATCATCAATCTTAACAATTGGCTCATAGCCTTCGTAGCAGCTATCTGATACCTACTGTTCCTACCTTTGCAGCATTATCTTACTTCCATTATGCACCTCACGCTCGGCTTCAGCCCCTGCCCCAACGACACTTTTATCTTCGATGCCATGGTCAATGGCAAGATAGACACCCATGGCATCACATTTTCTTACGTCATGGAAGATGTCGAAACCCTCAATCATTGGGCAAAAGAAGGCAAGCTCGATATCACCAAACTCAGTTACAATACTTTTCTTCGCGTCGTAGACCAGTATGCGCTCCTGCACAGTGGCAGTGCGCTAGGCAAGGGTGTAGGCCCGCTGCTTATAGCCCGCCAACCGCTGGATATGGAGCAGATGCACAACTACCGCATAGCCATACCCGGCATCAACACCACCGCCAATCTCCTCCTTACCCTTGCCTACCCCGAGGCTACCAACAAAACAGAACTTGTCTTCAACGAAATAGAAGCCGCTGTGCTCAATGGCACCTTCGATGCAGGTCTTATCATTCACGAAAACAGATTCACCTACGCCCAGCGCGGCCTTACCAAACTCGCTGATCTTGGCGACTGGTGGGAGCACCACACACAAGCAGCCATACCACTAGGGGGCATAGTCATGCGTCGCTCCCTGCCGCAGCAGCTTTGTGCCACCGTCGACAGCATCATTCGCGCCAGCATCGCCTACTCTTGGCAGCACTATCCGCAGCTGTCTCCCTTCATTACTTGCCATGCTCAGGAAATGGAAGAAGACGTTATGCGCCAGCACATCAATCTCTATGTCAATGAATACACTACAGATCTCGGCACCACTGGCACTAAGGCTATAGAAACCCTCTTTACCAAAGCAGCAGCAGCAGGCATCATACCTACCACTGCCAACACCAATATTTTCTACTAAAAGTTTTATTGTTTACGGCCGCACTCCGCGCTCACAGGCTGCTATGGCAGCGGCTAGTCTTTTCTGTCGGGTCGCTTCTTGTTTGGCACCCATTATCAGGTGTATGCTCACCTTGCGGTAGCCCGGCGGCAGGGCGCACCAGTATGCCCAGGCTTTTACATTTTGCCTGAATGTAGCCTCAAATTCCTCACTCAGTTCTTTAGCCTCATTTTCATGCGCATATATAGCCGATTTGTGGTCTTCTCTCAGCTTATAGGCAGCTATGCCTTCGGGTAGCATCAGTCCCTTTTCCGTCAGTGCCGCTACTTTATCTATGTTCACCGCACTCCATATACTACCTTTCCTACGTGGGGTAAACCTTATAGTATAGCTATTATCATCTATCCGTCGGCGCACACCATCTATCCAGCCCACACACAGCGCCTCATCTACCGAGTCCGACCACGATACCGTTGGTTTACCACTAGCCACCCTATAGTAGCCCAGCACCATTTCAGTAGCCGTTTTGTGGTGTAGCCTAAACCACTCCCTCAGTTCTTCTTTATTCTTAAAAAATATAGGACTCATAGCATTCCAGTACCGCTATAAAAGTAATGATTACTCCTCACTACCACTCTCGTCTTTGGGTTTTTCCTTACCTTCTTTTTTTCTGCCCGCCTTCTTCAGCGATGCATCTATAAGCCATTCTATTTGCCCGTTCACACTCCTGAACTCGTCCACAGCCCATCTTTCCAGGGCTTTGTACACGTCCTCGTCCAGTCTCAGTACAAAAGTTTTTTTCGCTGCCAATGTTGCTGAAGTAGTAGATTTAAAAAATAGGCTGAATGCAGCATCATGCCACATTCAGCCCTTGTTTGCAGTTATTGATATATTGTGCCGGTATTCAGTACAGGTTGTGCAGCTTTTTCGCCACACAGCACCACCATTAGGTTACACACCATATTGGCTTTTTTCTCCTCATCCAGGTGCACTATTTCTTTTTTGCTCAGTTGTTCCAGAGCCAGCTCCACCATGCCCACAGCACCTTCCACTATTTTGTAGCGTGCAGCCACTATCGCCGATGCCTGTTGTCTTTGCAGCATAGCACCCGCTATTTCCTGTGCGTAGGCTAGGTGGCTTATACGTGCCTCGGTCACTATTATGCCCGCCGTCAGCAAGCGTTCATTCAGCTCATGCTCCAGCAGTTCCAGTATTTTGGCACCACCCTCACGCAGCGTTATGTTAGCACCCTCATCTTCTATGCTGTCATACGCAAACCGCATAGTCAGTGCCCGCACCGCAGCCTCGCTTTGCATCCTCACAAATGCATTGTAGTCAGCCACCTCATACGCAGCTTTGTAGGTGTTCTGTATCTGCCACACTATCACAGCAGCTATCTCCACAGGGTTACCCATTTTGTCATTCACCTTCAGTGTAGGCGTAGCCATGTTCTGCACACGTTGCGTTATTTTTATGCTCGTATACAGTGGGTTCACAAAAAACAACCCATTGTCTTTTATCGTACCCACATACTTACCAAACAAGTTCAGTATTCGTGCATGATTCGGCTGCACTATCATCAGCCCTTTCCAGACAATGATGCACAGCACCACCAGCGCTATCCCGGGCAATATCAGTAAGGCGCCATCCTCCGTACCCGAGTTCCCAAAACAAACCAGTGCCACCACCAGCATTACCAGCGACAATAACAAGGCCATATAGCCATTCGTAGGTTTTAATATTTTTTCCATTTTTTTAGAATTGTTTGATATCAATTCGATATCAAAAGTACATCAATTTGCTAAACCACCAAAATTATTTTTTTACCACACCTGTTTTCACTTTTTTGCTCCCAGCCTCAGCACTACTAGCAGCGGGCATTGTGTCACACTCTTGTACTGGCGGGGCACTGAGGGGCTGTGCATATTACTACCCAAACCCCAATACCCAATCCGTACAAATTCTAAAAAAATCCCTTAATTTTAGCATACATACATCCCTCGCCATGAAAAACCTACTCTTCCTCCTCCTTTTTCTGCCTTTCTGCTCACAGGCGCAGGTCATTATTACCGTTGCAGGTGGCGGTCCAGTAGGACATACAGGCGATGGCGGCCCCGCTACTAATGCCTTTCTTCAATACCCGCATGGCATCATCTTAGATAATGATGGAAACATGTTGATAGCCAATAGTACCACCGTTCGTAAAGTATCACCACCCTATAATGGAACTATATCTACTATTGCAGGGAGCGATATTCCAGGTTACAGTGGAGATGGTGGTTTAGCTATCTATGCGCAGTTCAACGGTACATACGATGTAGCAGTTGATAAAACAGGTAATATCTACCTTGCCGATGTAGGTAACAACAGGATACGCAAAATAACCACCGATGGCATTATCCATACCATAGCTGGCACTGGCACTGCTGGCTACAATGGCGATGGCATACCAGCTACTGCCGCCCAACTCAATGCGCCTTATTCTGTAACGGTCGATGACACTGGCAATCTATACATAGGCGATGCTTACAATTTCAGGATACGCAAAATAGACACCTTTGGTATAATCCATACCCTTATAGGCACAGGTACATCAGGTTTCAGCCCAGATGGCAGCAGTGGCGATACCTCATTTATTAATGCTCCAGCCTGTATAAGATACCACAAAGACCAACACCTGTACTTCACCGACAATAACCGCATTCGCAGGCTTGCCCCTTCGGGTATCATTTCCACAGTAGCTGGCAATGGGGGAGGGGGGTACGATGGTGATGGGGGATTGGCAACAGCAGCGCAATTGTGTGTGTCACCCACAGGTATAGCATTTGACACCGCAGGTTGTATCTACATATCTGCATCCGACAAATCACGTGTACGTAAAGTTAACCAGGAGGGTGTTATCAATACTATTGCAGGTACAGGAGGATCGGGATATTATGGTGATGGTGGTAACCCGCTATTAGCTTTCCTTCGGTTACCTAACGGTATTGCTGTAGCAGCCAATGGCGATGTTTTTATAAGTGACAGAGGGAATCGTAGGATACGAATGATTTCAAATCATATAGTGGGTATCCCCGAAGTAGTTAATAATTCAAACGATATTATCGTTTATCCCAATCCCGCAAAAGAACAGTGTACAATACTGGTCAATGGTACAACTGCACAACAAGTAACTGTTATGATAACTGATGTAGCAGGCAGGGAGGTGCACCGCTGCATAGCCACTACCCGTCAGCCCATCACCATAGCCACTTGCTGGCAGCCAGGCATCTACACCATCTCTGCTTCTACTGCTACGCAGCAGCATACGGCAACCATTGTTGTACAATAATCAGTTATTCTTCTCAAAAATGTTTTTGTACAGTATTCAGCAGCGCAGTAGAAAACACCACCCACTTACCTACATTTATTCTATGAAACACCTGATACTTTGTTGCGTATTGTTTCCCTTCGCAGTTATTGCACAGATGCCTGCAAACCACTCAAAACCAAAAACATCCGCTATCACTAAACCAACACCCACAAAAAAATTCCCGTTCAATAAGGCAGCATATACGCTCCTCATTTCATTCGAGCCACTCAATACCGACCCCATGATCTGGGACACCATCGCCAAAAAATTTGTCAACAAACCCAACCTACCTTTCCCCGATACCCTAGGTTATGTAGATGTGCACGAAATAAAACTATTGTCTACCGCTGGCTCTCAGCTGCTATACCATACTTTGCACACACACATCAGCAGCCGTCACACAGAGTATGGTTGTTACTGGCCCCGAAATGCCATCCTGTTCAGAGACAGTACCCATAATACTATAGCTCGGCTAGAGATCTGTTTCGAATGTGAAGGCGCTGTAGCATGGCCAGACAAATACCAGCCCGATGTTGAAAACGATGACTATGATGTTATTAAGAAGATATTTATTGATAACGGCATCAAGTATGGCACAGTAGAAAATTAGGTGCTGTACGAGTATTGATTTATTCTGTCATTGCTGCCGTCCCCACCAGCAAATAAATTCTAAAAAAATCCACTAATTTTAGCATACATACATCCCTCGCCATGAAAAGCATCCTTTTCCTCCTACTTTTTCTGCCTTTTTGCTCACAGGCGCAGATCATTGTTACCGTTGCGGGCAATGGTACTTTGAGCAACTCAGGCGATGGCGGCCCCGCTACCAATGCTGGGCTTGCTGCTCCTCATGGTATCATCTTAGACAATGATGGCAATATGCTGATAGCCAATAGCACCACCGTTCGTAAAGTATCACCACCCTACAATGGAACTATATCTACTATTGCAGGGAGCGATATTCCAGGATACAGTGGTGATGGTGGATTAGCTATCTATGCGCAGTTCAATGGTACATACGATGTAGCGGTTGACAATGTTGGAAATATCTACCTTGCCGATGCAGGCAACAACAGAATACGCAAAATAACTCCCGATGGCATTATCCATACCATAGCCGGTACCGGCACTGCAGGCTACAATGGCGATGGCATACCAGCTACTGCCGCCCAGCTAAATGCCCCCTATTCTGTAACTGTCGATGATACAGGCAATGTGTATATTGGCGACTTGTATAATTTCAGGATACGAAAAATTGACACTTTTGGTATCATTCATACCCTCATAGGCACTGGCATATCAGGTTTCAGTCCAGATGGCAGCAGTGCACATACTTCTTCTGTCAATTTTCCGTTCTGTTTAAGATACCACAAAGACCAATGTTTGTACTACACCGATAATAACCGCATACGAAGGCTTGCCCCTTCAGGTGCCATTAGCACGGTAGCAGGCAATGGGGGGGCGGGGTACGATGGCGATGGCGGGTTAGCTACAGCGGCTCAATTGGGCATCAGTGCAATTGCAGCTTTTGCATTCGATACATCTGGCAATTTGTATTTGGCTGATGGAGTCAAAGATCGTATACGTAAAGTTAATATGGAAGGTGTAATCAATACTATAGCAGGCGGGGGAGGGGGACCCTCCCATCTCGGCGATGGAGGCAACCCTTTATTAGCTTATTTCTGGTTACTTAACGGTATTGCAGTTGCAGCCAATGGCGATGTTTTTATAAGTGATAGGGGCAATCGTAGGATACGCATGATTTCAAATCATATAGTGGGTATCCCCGAAGTAGTTAATAATTCAAACGATATTATCGTTTATCCCAATCCCACTCACGACTATTGCACTATTTTGGTAAACAGCACCACTACAGCACCATTAACCATCACCATCTCAGATGCATCAGGCAAGCCCGTTCACCGCTGCATGGGCTCTACCCGTCAGCCCATCACCATAGCCACCTGCTGGCGGCCAGGCATCTACGCTGTCTCAGCTACTACTGCTACAGAGCAGCACACCACCACCATTGTTGTACAGTAATCATGTATATTCACAGCGGTGAGTATATCCCACCTAAAACTATCCATGCGCAGCTTGTTTAGAGATTAGATGAATAACTTCATCTAAATCAAGCAACTTACTCTTCATCGCCAATATAAGTTCGCTACACTCATGATCCGATAACGTCCTATTGGAGGTCTCTTCAATCAATAGGTTTACTATACCCATAGCTGTAGATAATGGACCTCTATAAAAGTGTGATTGTTGCAACACTATCTCAGACATTTTTTTTTCTTTCTCTTCCAGTTGATTTTTTATCTGTAGATATTCTGAAATATCTGTTCTCATACAACTAACACCAGTGATTGAATTATTGTTATCAAAAACCGGTTTAAAAATCATCATCACATCCGTTTCCGTTCCATCCTCCTTAAAGCCCTTATCCATAGTCTTAACAACCTCTCCCGCTAAAGCCCTATGATACATTTTGAGTATACCACTTGCAAAATCTTCAGGGAAACAGGCCAAAACAATATCTACATCTCCAATATTGGGCACAACATTAGCAAACAGTTGCATGTGCTTCACATAAATTTTGTTGAATGCCAATAACGTGAAATTTGTATCTATAAACCACAAACACGCATCAGACATTTCCAACAACTCCAACTGATTTTCAATACTACCTTGTTTTAGGTAAAATTCAATACTCCTATTCATATGCTCATGTCTTCAATGTTCTACTTTAACCAAACCTATTGAGGCATAGTGACACACGATTACAAAGATATTACACATAAAACCGAAACGTGCTACTACTATTAGTAGCTTCCGCCGTTATTGGCGTCCCCGCCCTTGCCCACGTGCAGGGCAAACATCATACTCTATACTGGTGTTAGCGAACCTCGTTGTTCCAGTTGTTCCTAAGGGTCAACTCGAAATACTAATAATATTCGTTTACACTGACGCTAGTTTGTAGCCTAGCCCCTGTGCGTTGGCGAACTAGTGCCTCACAGAAAAAAGCCAGTTTGTAACTGGCAAAAGCATCGTTTCTCGTTGTTCCCGGTTCCATAGGGTCAACTGGAACTGCCAATAAAATTCGTTCACCCGAACGCCTTCACTTTACAGCCGTTATATAGTCATCATCAGCCCAAAACTAACCTATTACATATAACAAGCCCCAACGGGGCGCAATATCATAGCGGTGGGCATCGCCCACCGAAAACAAGCAAAAATACCCCTAGCCCCAACGGGGCGAAATACCATCGCTCGTTTTTCCTAAGGGTCAACTAGAACTGCAAATAAAATTCGTTCTCCTATTCGTCCCCGGCTACACTCCCCGCTTTATTCGTTCGGTACTCACCGACATCAAGGTGCCGTAGTTCCTTTGTTTACTCTTTTCCTTTGTTGTTATTACATGCTTCTTTGCATCCGTTAAGGTAGCTGGCAATTGTGCTGATAGTATTTGTTTTGCCATCTCCGCCCTTTCCTTGAATGAGATTTTGTAATTCATATTTCATGGTTATATTACAGAAGTACAAGAAAATAATAATCAGTTCCTCCTCCTCGTTGTTCCTAAGGGCCAACTCGAAATACTAATAAAATTCGTTCTCCCGTACGCCTTCACTTTCCAGAAGCTAAATGATTAGGTTATTCATTGGGGTTAGAGTCTCCTGTTGCAACAAATTCCGCCTTTATATTATTTTGACAGTGCTAATGCGGTAGTGCGCTAATCACACCTATGGTGCAACTATTTTCCTATCCCTATTATAGTGGCACTTGGCCAAGTCACCATTTAGTCACTGCTAGTTCCCCTATTTCATCAAAATGTTTGTCTGCTGTTACTAATGTGTAGCCATATTGTTGAGCCACTGCAGCTATCCATACGTCATTAGTAGGTATAGGTTTACCCTTTTTATGCAGTTGGGCCATTATAGCACCATAATGTATTGCTGTTTCATCATTTACGTCCAGTAGGGTGCAAAGCTGCATAAAACTATCCAGTAGCTTAAGATGTTTGTTTTTGTTCTTCACTCTGTTGACGCCTACATACAACTCCCCCAATACAATAGGACAAATCGCAAATCCATTCAGAGAATGAACCTTATCTGCAATCTTCACATTGCCACCAAAAATCTCTACTTTTATATTTGTATCCAGCAAATACTTATTTCCAGTCTTGTGTATTTACGATTTCACAGCATTCAGCTATAGCCTTTTTTACTTGTTTAGTTTCTTTTTCAGACAGCAACCCCACAAAATCATAAATACTCATTTTATTAGTTTCACTATCCTTAGCTTTTTTCAA
>CAZRPA010000094.1:0-15391 GCA_964601855.1 uncultured Flavipsychrobacter sp.
GCAGTCATCATCAGGCGATATGCCTTTAGTAGTATTTCTTTAGGAAGCATGGGTGGCAAAAGTAAGCCTTAACCATGAAAAGTGGTAACAATTGGGCTGTAGTTGTTGAGAACTATTCATAAAATGAAATGAGTATTGTTAGGGGGGGAATGATAGAATAGGAAGGTGGAAACTATGTTTGGGGAGGGAGGGGAAGGGGGGGAGCTAGGGGGAATATATGGTTTTTAGGAAGAGTTGATATTTGTTATGACTAATGACCTGCAACTGATATTGGTTATTCAATGTTTTTTCAGTTGTGACATCAACTTTCTTTTGATGTAATGCTTGCTATTTACCTGCTAATGCAAGATCTTGAAGTCTGTAAAGCTCAGATCTTGGTGAAATAGAATACTATAACTTTGTAGTACAAATATTGTGAAAATATGGCAACAATGTCATTAGATAATGAGATAAAAAAATATCTACCCTTATTAGTGGAAGATAAAAAAGATCAATTCTTTCAGACATAAAATCATTTTTGACCTTGAATGTAAAGAATGAGGGAATGACAAAAAAAGAGTTTATTATTCAATACAATAAAGAATTGGATGAAGCTGATAAACGAATAAGTGCTGGTTTTTATATTTCGCAGGAAGATTTGGAAAAAGAATCAGAAAACTGGAAGGATGAAGCTTAATGTAGTCTGGGATTTGCATGCCCGTGTTAATCTCCGAAAGCTTATAAATATTTTAAGAAAGACTCTATAGACAATGCTGAAAAAGTTAGGAAAAAGATTTTAACAGCTACGGAAACCTTGTCATTGCATCCTAAAAAGCACCCAGCCGATAAATATAAAATTAATAATGATGGCAGTTATAGAGCGTTCATAGTATATAGATATCGCATTTCATATAAAATTCAAGAAACAGAGATTAGGATAATAAGAGTAAGGCACACCAGCATGGAGCCGTTGGAGTATTAGTAGATTGCTGCTTATATATATATTCTGGAATAGAGCTACTCGCAAAAAATGTTTGCATTCTCAGGGTTATAATACATTCATTAGTTGTATATGGTATGACTGTTGAGTTGTAGTAGTAATTCTTAATTTGATTTAAGAGTTAGTATCCATTAAAGAGAAATGAAGTGTTTTTCGTTTTATCAAATTTTCATTTTGTATTATTTTATTTTCTTTATGTTGCTTGACATAATGTAGACGGAATGGAATATACAATATACCCAATTTAATACTTAATCATTGTTAAGATACCGTAGCCAGAACAAATAATACCTATTTTAGGCTTACCTTAGTTGTAGAATTTAATTAAATGTCAAAAAAAGTAAAGAAAAAAAGTAAAAGTAATGTAGCTGGTAAAGATGTATTTACCGGCAGACTGGAAGTGACACGTGGCGGAATGGGTTTTGTGATAGTGCCGGGCTTGGAACGCGATATAATGATAAAACCAGAAAAGATGCTAACGGCACTTAATGGGGATGATGTGCGTGTGGAGGTAGGCAAAAGCAAGGATGGAGGTAGACGACCCGAAGGAACTATAACAGAGATAGTGCGCAGAAAACAATCAGAGTTTAGCGGCAGGGTAGAGGTGCATGCACATTTTGCATTTTTGGTGCCCGATAGTGATAAAATGCCTGTAGACATTTACATACCTCTACATTTACTAAATGGAGCCCGTACAGGAGATAGTGCTATGGCAAGAGTAGTGGAGTGGACTGGTAAGACTAAAAACCCTGTGGGCGAAATAGTAAGTGTACTTACTAATGAGACGATGAATGAGGTGGCTATGCAGGGAATGCTGGTGGAAAATGGCTTTCCGCTTAGCTTTCCGGACGATGTGTTGGAAGATGCAGCGAGGTACCCAGAAGGAGTAGACAAACAAGAAATAAAGAAACGGCGCGATATGCGCGATACGCTGACTGTGACGATAGATCCAGTAGATGCCAAAGACTTTGATGATGCAATATCTATAAAGCCGTTGGCTGATGGATGGTACGAGGTGGGTGTACATATTGCTGATGTATCGCACTATATAGAGCCAGACTCTGCACTAGATAAAGAGGCATATCGCAGGGCTACTAGTGTGTATCTGCCAGATAGAGTATCGCCTATGTTACCAGAGCGACTCAGTAATGAGTTGTGCTCTCTAAGGCCAAATGAGGAGAAGTATACTTTTTCGGTAGGGTTTACGATAAATAAAAAGGGTAAAGTAAAAGATCACTGGATAGCCAAAACAGTGATACACTCTAACAGGAGGTTTACCTACGAAGAAGTGCAAGAAGTAATAGAAGGTGCAGCGGGTGAGTATGATGAAGAACTGCTGATACTAAATGAAATGGCGCAAAGCCTAAGATCAGAGCGATTTAAGAAAGGTGCTATCAACTTTTCTTCACAGGAAGTCAGATTCAGGCTGGATGATAAAGCAAAACCTGTAGAGGTAGTAGTAAAGGAGAGTAAACCAGCACACCAGTTGGTGGAGGAGTTTATGCTACTGGCCAACCGTACCATAGCTGAGTATGTAGGCGGCATATTATTTAAAGACAAACAAGTACCGTTTCCATACAGGGTGCATGACATACCAGATACCGACAAACTGAAAATGTTTACCATGTTTGCGGGGAAGTTTGGTGTGCGTTTTGACTTGTCGGGACCCGAAACAATAGCTAAGTCGTTTAATAAAATGCTGGAAACAGTAACGGGCAAGCCAGAACAGCATGTGCTGGAACAACTGGGTATACGTACTATGTCGAAAGCGGTATACACTACCGAAAACATAGGGCATTATGGCTTGGGTTTTCAGCACTATTGTCATTTCACCTCTCCCATTCGTAGGTATCCCGATGTGCTGGTACATCGTATTTTGCAACAGTGCCTTACTCAAAACATTCAACCGATAAAGAATCTGGAGGCGCAGTGCCGTCATTGCTCTGACCAGGAAAGGCGTGCTATGGAGACTGAGCGTGCTGCTAACAAATACAAACAGGTAGAGTACATGCAGGACTATGTGGGCGAAGAATTTGATGCTATTATCAGCGGTGTTGCTACCTTTGGTTTTTGGGCTGAAACTGTAGCACATAAGTGCGAGGGAATGGTATCTGCCATAGATTTGTCGGATATTGATAATTTTGAGTTCAAAGAGGGTGAATATGCGCTGGAAGGACGTAATACGGGTTTGCGCTTTGCGATGGGTGACAAGGTGAAAGTGAGAGTAGCAGCAGCGAATTTAACCAAACGTCAGATAGATTATGTATTGGCAGAAGTGCCGCAGTTGCCAGCAGGTAAGCGGAAATCTGCACCAGTAAGTAGGACAAAGGCAGGTAGTACACCCCAAAGAGGAAAAACAAATACTAAAAAACGCAAATAGTAATAAATGCAATCATTTTCTAACCTTGTTACAGTTTTTGAAAACCGATTTTCTACCTATTCGTCATTTCCGTTGCAGCCAGCTACGCTGTACGATCCCTGCAAATATTTTCTGGGTATAGGTGGCAAGCGTGTGCGACCAGTAGTGAGCCTGATGGCTTGCGAATTGTTTACGGATATAAATGAAGATGCCTGGCGTGCAGCTGCAGCCGTGGAGTTGTTTCACAATTTCACGTTAGTACATGACGACATAATGGATAAGGCTCCACTGCGCCGAGGTCAGGAAACATTGCACCAAAAATATGGTCTTACCTCAGGTATACTATGCGGCGATGTACTCTGTATATATGCTTACGAACAACTAGCACATATCAAAAAATCATTGCCTCAGTTGATGCATGTGTTTAACAAGACAGCTATAGAGGTGTGCGAAGGGCAGCAGATAGATATGGATTTTGAGTTGCGCAATGATGTGAGTATTGAAGAGTACCTTCACATGATAACACTCAAAACATCGGTGTTGTTGGCAGCGAGTCTTAAAATGGGGGCTATTACGGGTGGTGCCTTGGGCGATAATGCTAATAAACTGTATGAATTTGGGAAAAATCTAGGCATTGCCTTCCAGCTTCAAGACGACTACCTAGATGCTTTTGGAGACACGGAAAAGCTAGGTAAGCAAAATGGTGGCGATATACTAGCTAACAAAAAAACTTACCTGTTGCTAAAGGCGAAAGAGCATGCTTCACCAGCACAAAGCGAGGTGATAGATAATTTGCTGATGCAAGATGATGCACATAAAGTAGCTAAGATGCTGGCACTGTATGTAACTACTGGTGCAGATGAAGCTTGCCGAGCAGCAACAAAATATTATTCAGATTTGGCATTTAGCTGTTTGGAAGAGGTGGCAGTACCATCTGCACGTAAAGCACCACTTCACGAACTGGCTACTTATTTGCTACATAGAGACAAGTAAATTCCGGTTGATTAGGGTCTAGTATAGCATCTTGTACACTGGGTTATTGCCATAGTCGTAGGGTATGTGTGCCAAAGAGGGTATTTTATGGGTGAGTATAAGATTGGCTTTTTTGCCTCTGCTTATTGTGCCCATTTCTGCCGACAGTTCCATGGCGGCAGCACCATTGATAGTTACCGCATTAATGGCCTCTTCGGGGGTCATTTTTAGTTGTGTGCAGGCTATGGTGAGCAGTAATGGCACATTGCCCGAAGGGCAAGAACCTGGGTTGTAGTCGGTAGCAAGGCATACTGGCAAGCCAGCATCAATTATTTTGCGTGCAGGTTGGTATTGTATACCCAAAAAGAATGCAGCCCCAGGCAGCAGGGTAGGCATGGTGGTGCTGTCCTTCAGTGCAGCTATCTCTGCATCGCCCACACACTCCAGGTGGTCTACGCTTAGTGCGTTGTGTTTTACGCCCACTTGCACTCCACCCGAATAGTGTAGCTGATTGGCATGTATTTTTGGCTTCAGTCCATATTTCCAGCCTGCTTCCAGTAGTTGTTCCGTTTCTTCAATCCCGAAGAAACCTTGCTCGCAAAATACATCCATGTAGTCTGCCAGTCCTTCGCCTGCAACCCTGGGCAGCATAGTGTCTATTATGAGTTGTACGTATGCTTTTTTGTTTTCCTTATACTCTTGTGGGTATGCATGCGCAGCCAGAAATGATGCTTTGACAGGTATGTGTACATTTTCTTTTATGCGTCGTATTACACGCAGCATTTTCATTTCGCCTTCTGTACACAATCCATAGCCGCTTTTTATCTCGATAGCCCCTGTGCCCTGAGCCATTACGTGGTGCAGTCGTTCCATGCTTTGCTCATAGAGTTCTTGCTCATCCATTTGGTTTAGTATGCGGGCAGAGTTGAGTATGCCACCACCTTTGCGCGCTATTTCTTCATAGCTAACACCCTTTATTCTATCTACAAATTCGCCCTCTCTGGGAGCAGCAAAAACCAGATGAGTATGACTATCGCACCAGGCAGGCAACACCATTCTACCCGTAGCATCAATTGTTTCATTTGCATTGGTATCGGGCAATGAACTCATACCGCCATAGTCGAGGATAATACCGTTTTCTGATAGGAGCCATGCATTATCCATATATGGTATATGCGCCATTTCGGCACCAGCAATGGTATTGGGTATGGTGGTTGTAGTATTGTCAGCTACCTGATGTAATTGTTTGATATTGGTAATGAGTGTGCGCATGTGTGGAGTGTATTTGTGATGCAGGTTCTTATATACTACACTTTATGATACTACCTTGGGTAATATCTGTTGTAGAATGTGAGGTAGTCTGCTACTTGCTTGTCTGCAAACATTTTTTTGTAGTTGAAGCCAGATATAATGCAGGTACTTATTTCTTCTGGTTTGTATGGGCTCAGTACGCTGGATGAGTTGAGGTCACTGAGGTACTTAGTAGCAGCAGCCGCATTGGTAAAGTTTTTCACCACTACTATTCCCTGATCCATTTTATACAAGTCAATAAGCGTTTGTAAGCCCGAAGAGGCATACTTAGCAGAGTCAAACGAAGTGATAGCTTTTTTCAGTTTACCTGTTCTTGCGTCTAGTCCTTGCAGCACTATAAGGCAGTAATGTGCACTATCGGCATGATAGGCGTACATCTTGGGTATTTCTGGTTCTGCTGGTTTGGCAGGTGTAGGTGGCTCTGTTACTGGGGTTCCGGCTGGTTTACCGTCAGTTGATTTCTTGTCATCTTTGGGTTTCGCAGCAGTTGCTGGTCCTTCTTTGTACCAAGAAGGTTTGCCATTGTTGCTACGCACATCTCCAACGTATTGCTTCACAGATTTTGCCCATGTGGTCAATGAATCTGAAGGGTAGTTTTTTATAAATTTAGATATCAATGAGTCTGCCTTATCATAGTCTCCAGCACCTGCAAGTGCCATTGCTTCTGTGACCTCAAAACGCTTTTTATATACCGGATGTTTGTACTTTGTTTTGCCCAGTTCTGCCCTCATTCCAGCCTCGGTGTACTGGTGTTGCATCAGCAATTCATACGTTTTGTCAAAGTATGTAGCTACTTCAGCTGTTGCTTCATCGCTCATTTTGCTTTCGCTGTTGCTGTTAGACAACATGCTCGCATATTGCGATTTGGGGTACTTGGTCACCAGTTCATTGGCATAACCCTGTGCCTTATCTAAGCTGTTTAGTTTTAGTGCTATCTGGTATCTCAGAAATAGTTCTTCCTCTTTCTGATTGTGGTTGGGGTATCGTTTACTGAGTGTATCCAGCGTATTAGTAGCTTGTTTGTAGTCGCTCAGTTGTTTGATGTATGCCTTGGCTAGCAAAATGAATGCCTTTTGCTGTGTTTTTATTGCTTGTTCTTTTTGTGCAGTAGAGTTTGGAATGGTAGCTAGTAGGCTTTCCTCGGTAGGTATGCCATCTTTTAATACTAGTTTGCCCACTTTTACCTCCGTTTCTTCCTCATCGTTTGCGGCAGCTCCTGGGTCTGATTTAGTTGTGCCAGCAAGCGGTGCTGCAGAAGCTCTTCTCCAGTTGTCGCTGAGCGGTCTGTTGCCCCATTTTCTTTTGAAGTCGGCACTGCCCTGAGCCATTAAAGCAGGATTGGCAAAATACCATGTTGGTCCTGATGGGGCACTGCCATCGGGTGTAACCTCTTTGAGCGCAGATGCAACAGGGTTTTCTGCATTAAAAATACTGTCATCACGCTTTTTCTCTAGTGCTCTTATTTGTTTTCTTACTATGCTTTGCTGGTCTTTTTTGCTCATTGATGCTAGTCTAAGCAAACTGTCCAGTTCTCTAATGGTGTTGGCAGGACCAGCTAATTCATTTAGCCCTGTACTTTTCTGTATAGCTGCTAGTATGGTTTTGTCTTTAGATGCTGATCCTGCATATTTTGCAGAGCTGTCGTAGGCGATTTTAGCGTTAGAGTAGCTGGCAGTAGAGTAGTACACATCACCCAGGGCAGCAAACGACAATGCTTTTTGTTGTTTGGTAGCTTTAGGTGTTTTGGTACTTTTAGACAAGTAGGTAATAGCCTCATCATTTTTATTTGCCTTGGCAGCTAGCTTTCCCAATACAAAATATACTTGGTCATAATAGCTGGAATACTTGTTGTCTTTCAGCATTTTTTTCAGTGGTACCATTGCATCAGCTACTGCACTACCTGCCATTAGTTTGTTGTAAGCTATATATTTGCGGGTGTAGAAGTCCATTTCTATTTTTGGGTAATGGTCCAGTACCTCTTCGTAGCTGGCTGCTGCTGCTGCATATTCGCCCATGTTTTGCAGTAGTTGTCCGTTCAGGAACGCCATGCGAAGTCGCAGCCATTCTGGTAGGTTGTTGTCGTCAACAGCTATGTATAGTTGTTTTGAAGCCTCTGTATAATTTTTAGCTTCCATGTAAGCAAATGCTTTTTCCACTGCTAGTCTACCGGTAAGGTTGTCGGGCAAGTTGTCGTCAAACTCTAATAGTGAAAGTACTGATTCGCCATTTTCTATTTGGCCTGCAGTAGTGTAAGTACGTGCCAGCCACAACAATGCATCATTGTGTACAGATTTGTGCTGCAAGAAACCGAGTTTAGATTTCTTCTTTTTTTCTACTATCGATGACGAAGTCTTGGGGCGTGCATAATAGGTGCTTCGACCACTATTTTTACCCTTTTTAGATTTTTCTTTGTTGCTTATGATGTACTTAAAAGCTATGGAAGCGTTTTCATAGCTTCCTTTATAGTAATAAGCTTGGCCCAGTAGCAGATACATATCATTCGACCACTTCACCCTAGGGTCATGTATTTGTATGCCTACAGAAACTTTGTGCACAATACTATCCATATCGGCAGCTAGTAGTGTTGAATCTTTATTGGGGTTGAATGGGAATAGCCCTATCAGTGAGTCATAGTTTTCTTTGTTCACCCTCCGCATATTCAGCTCAGCCTCTTCCATTTTTCTATTCGCATTAAAATAGTAATTATAATGCGTAAAAGAGTTTTGGGTTAGGCGGCGTACAGGCCCCCATTTTTTCTTCAACATCGATTTGTTCGACCATTCTTCTCTTTTTTGCTTCAGCTTTAGTTCTAGCTTCAGCTTCATTGTTTCTTGCTTTTTCTTCTCGGTAGTTTTTGCTACTTTTTCTTTGGTTTCTTTTTTCTTTAATAGGCTATCAGTTTTAGCTTTTCTTACTAGTTTCAGGCTATCTGCAAATTTTGTTCTTACAGCCTTAGTGCTGTCCATTTTGCGTGTGCGTGAGGTCTTGGCACTATCTAGTGAGTGTTTGCGTACAGCAGCTATGCTGTCTCTAAATGATTTCTGAAATGCCTTTATACTGTCTGATCTGTGTCTTTTGGTGAGTGTTACACTATCGGCATATCGTTTGCTTGCCTTGTACTTTGTTACCTTAGCTAGGCTGTCTGTTCTATTTTTTTGTCTGGTGCGTACACTATCTGTTCGTTTTTGGCGCACAGCAGCTACGCTGTCCATGCTGTTTTTCCTTATAGCCTGTACAGAGTCCAGTTTAGATGTTCGTTCTTTTTGAGTAGCTTTTAGTTTGTTATTTCTGGCTTTGGTTACACTGTCGGTGTACTTTTTGCTGGTTTTGTATTTTCTGGCTTTAGCGGTGCTGTCCGTTATTTTTTTTCTTGCCTTTGCAGTGCTATCCGTTTTGTGTTTTCTGGCTTTTGCTACACTATCCGCAAAGTTTTTTCTACTGTTTGTTTGGGCCTTTAGTATGGCCTCTCTTGCTGCTTTTGTACTGTCCTGTACTCTTTTTCTGGCAGCAGTAGTTGCTTCTAGTGCTTCTTTACGGGCGTTAGCTATACTATCGGCACGGGCACGACTATCCTTTGCACTATTAGTGCCAGCCTTTTTGTTGGTTTGTGCTATGGCACCTACACTAACAAAAAGAAGGGATAAGCATATAAATAATGTTTTAATGCTAATGCTCAAACTCGTGCGGTTTTACAACCATTTTGTTTTTAACGAAAAATTCTGCTTAATATTATCTCACTCTGTATATATTATTTTATATTCTACTTCGGTGAGGCTTCTGTTAGCTACTAATAGGTAGCACTACATCAATCCCAAAAATAGATAAAAATACATCAGTACCATACCTGCTGTTTGCTTTTCTGTACACGATAATAAGAATGAGACCTACTGTATAACAAAAAAGCAGGTTGGGTTTTTATGAGCCCAACCTGCTGATGTGTAATAGATGATAGATTAGTGCATTACCACTACCTGACCATTTGTTTTATTTCCTTTGGCAGACACGGTATATGTGTACACTCCAGAAGGTATTTTTTTAGTGTTAAAGGTTACCTTGCCATTCGTACCATTTGTGTGTGAATTGGTTGCAACCGTTTGTCCTAGCATGTTGGTAATCGTTACTGTAACATCACCGGTAGTGATACCAGAAAAAGAAACAGTAAGTTCGTCGGTAGCTGGATTAGGGTATGCAGCAACAGTTATGTTTGCATTGCTTATGTCTTTTACACTTACTTCTGGTACAGGACCGAAGTTCAGATTTATCAGTGGTACAGATGAATTGGCAAATGGAAGACCATCCTGACCGAACTGCTGACTACTAGCACCATCATTGTAAGAAGTATCAGAGAATCCTACATAACCCACGATACTGTTAGGAGCAGGCGGAGTGCTCTGTAGTACTACTACATCGGCTGTATTACCTTGTCCTTTTATTACTGCTGCATAAGTAGTACCTTCTGCACCACCAGACAGTATAATGTTGCCACCAGAGGCATCAGCATCTACTTTGAACGATGCATACCTGATAGAGGTAGTTGTACTTATTTCCTCGGCAGTAAGAGCTCTAAACTGTGTTACACCATCATACAGCCAGCTGGTACCATCGAAATGGAAAATTTGTACACCCACTACCTGACCAGCCGCAGTATTGTCATCAAATGCTACACTTACAGATGTAAGCGTATCTGTACGACCAGCAGTAACTACAAAGCCGGTAGCTGGGCTGAAAGACATAAGCGGAGGAGTAGATGTTCTGTATACAAATGCACCACCTGTTAGACGGGCATTGGGCGTGTTTTCGCTCCATACACTGTCAGTCGCAGCAAATGATGTAGAGTCAAAGTTGTTGGCTGTCACAGCATCGCCTGTCATGTTTACTGCAAATGGTACAGTATATACACTGTTGGTGGTAGCAAAGTAACCAGCAGGAGTACCCACATTTACAAAGTCTGCAATGGTATCTACTGCATTTACCGGAAGTATAATGTTTACGTTATTGTCATAAACAGAAGTTGTACCCTGGTAGATTTTAGCATTAACTGTAGCCGCAGTGAAGCCTGTAGTGCCATAGTTTGTAGCAAAGGTAACTGGGTACACGGTATCCATCATTTTGCGGGGTTTGGCACCAAATGAGGAGAAACCTGCCGATGTGCCACCATAGTACACGGTAGAAGATTTGTCGAGCGCAATATCAACTGGGTCCATATCGCTGAGGTTGATATCGTCTATCATCCAAGAGTAGCTACCACCTGCATAGCCATAGTATACAAAACGTATGTATACATCTGATTGCATAGCTGCCGAAGGAGAAATATTAATCTGCACTTGTGATGGATTGTCTGTAGACAAGTTTACAGCAAGCGTATTATTGAGCACAACTGGATATACCTGGTAAGTGCCAGGTGTAAAAGAGGCATTATTACAAACCCAGACAGAGCAAGAATCATTAAAATTTCGGAAATAATTCTGAAAATTCAAACGTACTGATGCTTGAGTGGCACATGCGGTAATGAGTGGTGTTTGCAGGTATCCGCTGGGTGTGCCGCCACTGGCTGCACCTATAAGGTCTGAATCGAAAATCATCCATCCGTCAGCAGCAGTAGTAGAGTTGAACGTACCCATGGTGAAAGTAGAAGTAGAGGCAGTGTTAGCCCACTTCCATGTGCTGCTACCTGAAAAGGGTAGTGAATTAGCTGTCCAGCCAGTGGGCAGAGAACTTGCTGTGCCACTGCCAAAAGTTTCTGGACCCCAGAATGTAGAAGCAGTAGTTTTGGCTGCTGTTACAGGCTGTGGTTTTGTGCTTTTTTTGTGCAGTGTAGGTGGTGCCACAAATGGAACTCTACTGTTAGTGTTCTGAGTATTGTCCAATACATATTTTGCGTTTTGGGCAATAGCACTGTTGGCGATAAGGCCAATAGATAAAATAAGTACACTTTTTTTCATTGCAATTTATTTAGTTAAGATTAGAGAAAATGATATTTAATAAGAATAGTAAAGAGCTACTTTATAAAAAAATACAGGCTGCCAAATATAGCAGCCTGTATATAAACTATCTGAAAAATTGATATTAGTTTACTACTGCTATACGACCTGTAGATTTCTGACCTTTTGCAGATACAGTATAGGTGTATATACCCGTAGGTAATGTTGTTGTGTTGAATTCAGCTTTGCCATTTTTTGTATTAGCAAAAGTAGAAGTTGCTACCACCTGACCTAGCATATTGCTGAGTGTAACAGTAACATCTGTAGCAGTAGATACCTTAAATGGTACAAATACTGTTCCATTTGCTGGATTAGGATAAGCATCAATTCTTGTTATTTGAGCCACATCGTTTACATTAACTGATTCAATTATTACGCCACAAGCTGCGCATTTTACGTGGAAATCAATGTAAGGATACTGGTTAGAACTTGCACCACCACTTGCACTCCAAAACCACATAGGTATGAATTGTCCACCCCAACCTAAAGTAGTATCTGGTAGTGTTTTGAACATACCATTGTTTCTGTCTAATGCGCTATAAGTAGCAAATTGTGGAGTAGATGTAGTGCCTTTGTAAGCTACAAAAGGGCGGAACATGTTGTATTTGTAACCTAGAGTAGATCCAAAGACTGTATCGTGAGCTACAAACATAGGGTCACCGCTTATAAAAGTAAGTGAAGCACCTATCATATTGCCAGCTGGGATAGATACACCTGCAGCAGTAGCGCCGATAGACAATGCACCTACGAAAGTGCCATTTGAAAGAGTATCGCCCCATCTAGTGTTATCAAGAAGTATGTCTTTTACTACAACCGAAGTACCATTAGCTCTGGTAGTAGTGCTATCAAATCTCATTCTGTGATTTTTCAATGTATCAGTAGAAGCAAGTCCATAATTAGCAAGTACAGAAGGGTTGGTAGTGTTAGCTCTGTAAATGTCAGCACCTGCATCACCATTGCCATACACAAATGCTACACGCAAAGTGTCTACCACGCTTGTTTTCAGAGGGTTGATACCATATCTACCGAAGAAACGGATAGAATCTACAGCATAGGTGCTGGTGGGGGTAATTTCCATCAATCCTGGAAAGTAATCGAAGTTATTGAAGCCAGAATAGGCCAAGTCTGCTACTAAGCCCAGAGATACTGTACGGTTGTGCTGCCATGTAGTGCCACCTGATGCACTTGAGTATGCCATTTCTGCCATAGTGTCCTTCCAAAGATAAGGAGCAGCGAGTGCTATAGAACTAGAAAACGCTGTTTCGTTGAGGTCGAAATAGTCTACATAGCTAAACCACCTGTCATCAGCAGTAGATTTTGCAGCTGTTGTTGCGGCTCTTTGATTAATAGCTTCTTTCACAGCTCTGTAGTCGTAGTTGTTCTGAACAGGGTTGGCAGATACGCTGATAGTACGTTCTTGCGCACCAGCAGATAGGGCTACTATGCCCGATGCAATAAGTAAAAGTGCTTTTTTCATTGTTTGGTTTTTGATTTTTAGTAAAGTTTGTAAATAATAATTTGGTTAGACTTTTATAAAATTATTAACAGCAAATATTGTACCAAATATTATTTTTTGTTCATTTTTTCAAAAAATAAAAATGGAATGTTACTCTGTTTTCTTAAACAGGCTGATTGGAGCTATGGTGTTTTGTGGTAAACATCAAAATAGACAAAATAATAAACGGTATTTTGTAAAATTTCAGTTGCAATTTTTTTCATAACACAAGAACAAAAAAAAGAGAGTAATGGGGTTGCCACTACTCTCTTTTTATCGAAATTTTATTTTTAGCTATTAGTGAGCCAATACAATACGACCTGTTGTTTTCTGACCATTAGCGTTTACAGTATAACTGTACACACCAGGAGCGAAAGTAGCAGTATTGAATACAGCAGTACCAGTAGATACTTTACCCATGTTCTGGGTAGCGATTACCTGACCTAAAACATTGCTCAAAGTAACTGTAACTTCTGTAGCAGCGCTAACAGTGAAAGGAACATTTACTTGATCGTTTGCTGGGTTTGGATAAGCGTTAGCTTTTGTAACAGTAGCTACTTGATTAACACCAACAACTGGCTCGAAAGTTACACCACAGGCAGCGCACTGCACTTCATAGCCCATGTATATGTGCTGTAAAGTAGCTGCGTTTGCACCACTGTTAGTAGACCATGCCCACAATGGAACATATGTATCAGCCCAGCCATTTAGGTAAGCAGGTAATCTGCGGTAATAAGACAAGTTAGCGTTACTGTCTGTGATTGGGTGAGTATAATCTACCCACTGTGGATCATCAGTTGTACCATCAGTTTTATACATTACCAACGGACGGAACATATTGTAGTTGTAGCTACCGTCGCTGTTGAACACCAGAGTACCAGGTGTAGTAGTAGGGAATGTAGCATCACCGCTCTTGAAAGATATTGAAGCTGCTGCATAACCATTAGCTGGTACATTGAGTGGAGTAGGAAGCGTTACTTCTCTTTGCCACAAACCGCTTGCAAGTGTATCGCCCCACGCTGGCATAGCACCAGAGTTGTCTAATATGATGTCATAAGTATAACCAGTGTTTGGAGTACCTGCCAAAGTAGGAAGGATACCTGCTTTTTGTATATAGTTCAAAACGCTATCATAGTGTACATCCATAAACACAGCAGAAGCACCGTAGTGACCGCCTGGTCCTAATGAATATCCACTGAAGATATCATCAGAAGCTATAGGACCACCAGAACCTCTTACGAAAGATAAACGGATTGTATCTACTACTGAAGCTTTAGAAGTGTTGTAACCATATACACCCCATATGTCTACTTTAGTGATAGTTACTGCATCAGTAGGAGTTACTCTCATAATTCCTGGATAGTAATCATAGTTGTTGAATCCAGGAAAAGAAGGATCAAATACATTTGCCACAGATACCATCGTGTTGTTAGACTCACCAGTTGTTGTTTGGAAACGAGCCAAAGTATCATTCCACAGCAATGGTACTGTAAGTGATGTACCGAAACCCTGAATTTCCATCAAAGTATCGAAATAATCGGCATAGTAATACCAACGGTTAGGAGCTGTGCCTTTTGATGCTGCATTGTTTTTTGATTTGATGTAAGCACGCATGTCATCAGACTTCTTCACTTTGGTAAAACCTTCTTCAGAGCGCAATGTAGAAACTGCACTCATCACACGCTGCTGTGCACTTGCCGAAAAAGCGATTGAGCCAGAAGCCAAAAGTAAAAGTAATTTTTTCATTTTTTTAAAATTGATTTTTGAGATAAAAAATGGTTTCTGTAAAGTTAAGCGGTTTTTGAATTCAAAATACTTTCCTGAGCAAAAAAAATAACAATTCAATAGCGGGTAATATCGATACAATTAATTCTTGTTCAAATATCGTGCCTGAAATTATGCTACGTTATTAATTTATCTCTTATCGCTTGTCAAAACTCCTTGGTGCTCCTGTTGGTCGCCTTCTTATGTTGCCATTACCTGCTCCGGGTACTGCTCCTGGGCGTGCTACTACTTGCTTGTTTTTGGGCGGATTGATTGTCAATTGTCCTGAGCCTGATGCTGGGTAGGGATGACTTTCTATTACAGGTATTTGTTTTCCTATCAGCTTCAATATGTTTTTGAAATCTGTTCTTTCTTCATCGTCACAAAACGATACTGCTATACCGGCTGCTCCTGCGCGGCCTGTACGACCTATACGGTGCACATAAGTTTCTGGTACTTCTGGTATTTCGTAGTTGATAACGTGTGTCAGGCTATCTACATCTATTCCTCTGGCAGCTATATCAGTAGCT
>CAZRPA010000095.1:0-15246 GCA_964601855.1 uncultured Flavipsychrobacter sp.
AGGCTACTACTGTAGCGATAGCCAATACCAAACTTTATGCTAATCGTAAAGAAGGGTTTGTGGGTACTGGGCTTAAGAAAGATGAGTTGGAATTTGAGTGCTCAGACATTGACCACATAATTGCCTTTAGGCGAGACGGTGTAATGATAGTGACCAAGGTAGCCGACAAAACATTTGTAGGTAAGGACATTATTCATATTGCTGTTTTTCAGAAAAATGATGAGCGTACTACTTACAATATGGTGTATATGGACGGTAAAACGGGCATCACCTACGCCAAAAGGTTTAATGTGACTGGCATAACGCGCGATAAAGAGTATGACCTAACCCGAGGTAACCCTAACAGTAAAGTACTACACTTCACAGCCAACCCTAATGGAGAAGCAGAGGTAGTGGCAGTTAACCTTTCGCCGGGATGTAAAGCACGGACCAAAACTTTTGACTACTACTTTGAAGAGCAGGAAATAAAGGGTAGGGGAGCCATGGGGAATCAGGTGACTAAATACCCCGTAAGGAATGTGAAATTTAAAGAGAAGGGTAGATCTACATTGTCTGCACCTCAGATATGGTATGACGACAGTGTAGGCAGACTGAATAAGGATGGGCATGGTATGCTGCTAGGCCGGTTTGATGAAAAAGACAGAATTATCGTTTTCTATAAAGATGGTACGTATGAGGTGACTGGATTTGATATAACTAACAGGTACGACTCTGACAATGTGGTGCTGATTGACAAGTTTCACCCTGAAAAAGTAGTAAGTGCAATATACTTTGATGCTAAAAACAAACACTTTAACGTAAAGCGGTTTGTGATAGAAAGCCAGACTTTGAAAAGCAAATACAGTTTTATTAAGGATGGTGAAGGAAACTATCTGGAGTTAGTGACCCTACAGCAAGAGCCGGTAGTGATAATACGTACTGGCAAGAAAAAAACAGAGTTGAAAGAAGAAATAGTATCGCTGCATGAGAAGGTAGATATTACCGGCTGGAAAACAATAGGCACACATTTGGCAGGCGACGATGTAAAAGAAATATCGCTGCTGCCAGAGGTGGGTGAAGACCCTGCGCAAAGGGAAGCACCAACGCTATTTTGATAGATGTTTTTAGTGTTGTAGGTAAAAGAGAGTAGTACACGTAAGTGAGGTAGGTGTGAAGTAGAAAGTGAGATATTGTACATTAAATATAACAATGGTCAAGGTCTCATTTTCTAAAATTCATTACCTTCACAAATAGTTTTGTTGTAAACAAATGGCAGTTCAGTAAGAGTATCTATATAAATGAAAAAGGTAGAATTAGAAATTGTTGCATTGTCTCATAGTATTTCCCAGACGCATTCCTACGCGGTGGTACTAGGTGAAGTAGATGGCTTAAGGCGATTGCCAATTGTAATAGGTGGTTTTGAGGCGCAAGCTATAGCTGTGGCACTGGAGCGTATGCAGCCTACGCGGCCACTTACTCACGACTTGTTTGCCAATTTTATGTCTGCTTTCAGCATAGAGCTTACAGAAGTGCTTATTTATAGACTAGATGAAGGGGTGTTTTATGCCAAACTAGTGTGCCGAAATAATGACGAACTTGTGGAGATAGACTCAAGAACATCTGATGCATTGGCAATGGCTGTGAGGGCTAGTTGTAAAATATACACCTATGAAAACATACTAGACACAGCAGGTATGTTTCTGGAGAATGAAAGTTCAGATTCTGACACACCAAGTACATCTTCACAAAAGATACCAACTGGCAGTTCTAAGTCATCATCGAGTGATGCGGATATGAGAAAAATGACTCTTGAAGAGTTGAATACATTGTTGCAAACCGTACTGGAACAAGAAGACTATGTACGTGCCATAAACATACGCGACGAAATAAATAGAAGGAATGAAAAGTAAACAGGTGGTCTGTTTACTTTTCTATTAAGTAGCATTTTCTGTTTAGTTTTCCTTGAAAATCGAATGGGGTGGTGAGTGCCGTTATGTCTTTGACAGTAACGGCTGGTATACTATCTCTGTCGATTACAAAGTTTTTGTAGTTGTTGCTAAAGTAAATTTTGCCACCATCTTTACAGCCTTTCAATAGTTTTTTCAGGAGCATTACATGGTCTCTTTGTACATCGAAATTGTCGTCCATGCGTTTGCTGTTTGAGAATGTAGGTGGATCGCAGACTATGACATCATACTTGCCAGCTGGCATGTAATCCAACCATTCTATAACATCTCCATGTATGAACTCATGCTTATCTTCATCATATAGTTTATTGAACTGCATGTTTCTTTTTGCCCAATTGAGGTAGGTTTTTGAGAGGTCTACAGAGGTTACACTTCGTGCCTTGCCATGAGCAGCATAAACGCTGAATGCACCTGTGTAGCAAAATACATTCAACACATGTAAACCCTCTACTTCGTCTCTCACTATACTTCTTGTAATACGATGATCGAGAAACAGACCCGTATCTAGATAGTCTGTGAGATTAATGATGAAACTGAGGCCACCCTCTGGTACTATTCGTTCTTCTTTTTGCTCGTCAAATTTTTCGTATTGTCCTTGTCTGCCAGCTTTCCTCTGGCGTATTTTCATAAATATTACATCAGGACTTACCTCCAATACTGTAGCTATAATTTGTCGGCAACTTTCTAGCCATACTTTATGTTCTTCATCTTCCATTCCATGTCTGCGTTTATATTCAGCAGCATGTACCACACCATTGTACCAATCTATAGCAAAGGGAAACTCTGGTAGGTCATGGTCATAAAATCGGAAGCAAGCTATTTCTTGTCTTCTGGCTAGCTTACTGAAGTGTTTGTACACTTTCGTAAGCCTATTTTGAAACATTAATTGTTTTTCGTTGTTCAAAAGTCTTGAGTTGTGTATGTAAAAGTACAGCGGAGAATTGAAATGGTCGTTAATAATTCAGCGGGAAAGCGTTGTGTTAGGGAATGAGTGGTATTGGTATCTACGGTCATTAAATACAACAACGTCCGATTCTTGACAAAGAAACGGACGTTGTTGTTGGGGATTTTTGTAATACTACTGGTTATACACCAGTCGCACAGATTTAATAACACCATCTGAGCCCACAAAACGAAGTAAGTAAATACCCGTTTTTATATCGGAGGGTAATGTGATGGAATTTGTACCTTGTTTTACTTCAGATTGTACTATCTGTTTGCCATCTATACTGAAAACTGAGATTGTTCCAGGCAGGTCTGTAGTAATATTTATGGCTCCTGTAGTAGGGTTTGGTGCTACTGTGAAGACATTTGCATTACTAACAGATTCGTCAGTAAGTTCGGGACGTGCTGAACATGAAGATACTGTAACCTGAGTAACACTGATGCAACCTGCTGCCTTAGTGTATGTGATGTTGGCAGTACCAGTGTTGATACCCGTAACTACACCTGTACTTAGGTTTACGCTAGCCCGAGATGTATTGCTGCTACTCCAGGTACCTGATCCCGCAGGGTTGCTGAGTGTTGTAGTTCCGCTGGGTATGCACAGTGTAGCTGTGCCGGTATTGGCGCCAGGTATTGCATTTACGGTTACAACGGCAGTGTTGGCACAGCCCAAAGAATTGGTATAGCTGATTGTAGCCAAACCTGCAGCTACGCCTGTAACAGCGCCGCCAACTGTTATTGTTGCTATTGAAGGGTTAGTGCTGCTCCATGTGGCGCCAGATGTGCTGCTGGTGAGAGTGGTAGTGCCTGCAATACAAATGTTTCTGTTTCCACCTCCAATAGGCGCAGGTAGTGGATTTACGGTAACTAGAGTGGTAACACTACAGGTACTAGGTAGCGTATATCTAATTCCCACTATAGATATGCCACTGAAATTATTGACAACGCCCGTTACTACCCCAGATGTAGCATCTACTGACGCCGTACTGCTATTGTTGCTGGTCCATACACCACCCGTAGGAGAGGACGTAAGTGTAGCAGTAGCACCTGGACAAACAACAGTGGCAGGTGTAATGGCTGTAGGCATTGCATTTACAGTTACTTCTTTGGTTACAAAACAAGCTGAATTTGAAGAAGAGCGGTAAGTGATATTTGCTGTGCCTAGACTAATACCAGTAACCACACCAGAGCCAGCCACTGTAGCTATGCTAGTGTTGCTACTGCTCCATGTGCCGCCACTGCTAACCAGAGTGGTAGTAGCACCTACGCAGGCAGAAGCATTGCCTGTGATATTGGGAGGGGTACCTATTGTAGCTGTAGCTGTTTTGTAGCAGCCTGTGCTTACACTATAGGTAAGTGTAACTGTGCCGCCACCTACTGCTGTAACCAGACCGCTGGTAGGGTGTATAGTAGCACGTGCTGTGTTGCTACTGCTCCAGGTTCCACCAGATGTACTATTGAGGGCAGTGAATGTACCCCCAACACAAGGACTAGACAAACCAGTGATGTTGGCAACAGCACCATTTACCGTGAGTTGTGTGATGGTTCGGCAAGATGAAGTATTAGTGTACGATATATTGACAGTACCTAATGTAGCTCCACCTGTTACAATACCAGTAGCAGTTACTACAGATGCACGTGCTGGTGTGCTACTACTCCAAGTACAACCCGGAATGATGCTGCCAAGATTTAATTGTGAACCAGTGCAAATGATGCCGCTACCAGTATATGTAGCGGGTGTTGGGTTAACTGTTATTATTGCAGTTGTATTACCACTGCCACTGAACGTATAGGTTACTGTAGTAGTTCCTGAGCTTACACCTGTTACCACACCTGTTGACGAATTTACTGTTGCAATTGCTCCATCGGCAATACTCCATGTACCACCTGATGTAGTATTAGCAAGGGTGGTATTGGCATTAACACAAACTACTCTTGTACCAGTAATAGGGGTAATGGCAGCAGTAATGGTAACTGCTACAGTTGTTATAGCGCTGCCGCAACTATTCGTTTTAGTGTAACTTATTGTAGTAACTCCCCCTGATATACCGTTAAGTAGTCCAGTAGTACTGTTTATTGTAGCAACAGCGGTATTTGCCGAAAGCCAAGTACCACTAGATACTGAACTACTAAGTGTAGCAGAAGTACCAGCCGACAATGTAGTGGTGCCACTAATAATGCCAGATACAGGTAGTGGGTTAACAGTTACAATTTTGCTAGCTGATGCGCTGCCGCAGAAGTTTGTAATATTATAGGTAATATTAGCAGTGCCTGTCGTAACACCAGTAACTACACCAGTAGTAGGTGCTACTGTAGCCACACTAGTATTTGAGCTGCTCCATGAACCTCCAGCAGCGGCATTTGAAAGGGTAGTGGTAGCAGATTGGCAAACAGTAGCTGTACCGGAAATGGCGTATGAAACTGGGGCTGATATTACAGAAACAGCATGTGATGCATAAGATGTACCACAACTATTTGTAGTTCTATAACTGATTATATAATTACCGTTGGCGAGACCAGTGACTACTCCAGTTGCGGATACAGAAGCACCGGCAGTGTAATTGCTACTCCATGTGCCACCGGAAACAGAACTTGTAAGAGTAGTAGTAGTGGTTCTACAAATAGTGGATGCTCCGGATATTACGGCGACTACAGGTAATGGCAACACCGTTTGGACCTTGGTAGCAACTGATGTACCACAAGCATTGGTTACTGAATATGTAATGGTAGCAGTACCCTCTCCTACACCTGTTACAGAGCCTGCAGCGCCAACTGTAGCTACTGTTTCATTACTGCTGGACCAAGTGCCTCCTGTAGTAGCATTTGTGAGCGAATTAGAATTGCCTACGCATACAGATGAGCTACCAGATATTGTACCTAAGACAGGCATAGTATTAACGGTAACTATAGCAGTAACATAGCTGTCGTATAAGCTGTAACTTATAACTGCTGTACCAGCAGCTATGCCGGTGACAACTCCAGAAGAGCTGATAGTAGCTACAGATGTGTTGCCGCTGGACCATGTACCACCTGCAGTGGTGTTGCTAAGTGCAGTGGTGCCGCTTACACATACGTTTAAAGTGCCAGTTACTCCGGTTTCCAATACAGGTAGTACCGTTATTGATTTTGTAGCAGAATTTGTTCCGCAAGAGTTTGAAGCAGTGTATGAAATTGTAGCAGACCCTGCTGAAATGCCATTAACAACGCCCGTTGAACTAATGGTAGCTATCGAAATATCAGATGACGACCATGTACCCGATGTGCCTGTGGTGGTAAATGTAGTGGTGCTGCCAGCATTGACAGTAGCTGCGCCACTTATGGTGCCTACATTGGGTAGAGGGTTGATGGTTAATAATTTAGTTAACGTTCCACATGGTAATGAATATGAGATGATCACAGTGCCAGCAGAAATACCCGTAACGATACCAGAAGTACTTACGGTAGCATTTGCATTGCTACTGCTCCAAGTACCACCGGCTGAGCTATTAGTAAGTGTTATGGTGGCACTTACACATACATTATCTGCACCGGTAATGGGAGAAGGATTGCTTACATTCATTACAACAGAATTGAAGCCAATACCACAGACACCAGATACAGCATATACGATTGCGGCACTGCCTAGTGAAACCCCTGTAGCTAACCCGCTTGCATTGACAGTTACGATACCGCTGTTAGTACTATACCAGAAACCACCACTTGTGGCACTTGACAAAGCTGAAGTACTACCGACACAAACATCTGTAGCTCCGGAGATCGATGCAATTTCAGGTACAGTGTTTACAGTAAGTGTAGCTATAGCCAGATACCCTGGTGCTACTTTGTAGCTAATGATAGCTGTACCAACTGCTAAGCCTGTAGCTACACCAGACGTGCTATTTATGGTGGCTATAGCAGTATTGCTGCTGCTCCATGTGCCGCCACTAGTAGCATTGCTGAGTGAAGTTGAAGCACCACTGCATACTGTAGTTGCACCTGTTATGTTTGTGCTTAATACTTCAAATACTTCTATAAGATGAGTTGCAGTATCGCCGCCGCATGTGCTTCCTTGCGAATAAGATATTACCACAGAACCCATAGATACACCAGACACTGTACCTGTAGTATTGACTGTAGCCACGGCAGTATTGGATGATGACCATACGCCACCAGCGGGTGTGGCAGAAAGAGAAATATTATTGCCAGTGTATACTGCAATAGGTCCGGTTATGGTACCAGCAGCAATTGTAGTATTTACAGTTATGGTTTTTGTGGCTATTGCAGTGCCACAGCCATTAGTTTTAGTGTATGATATAACTACTACACCTGCACCAATGCCAGTTACGGTGCCGGTGCTACCTACAGTGGCTATTCCTACATTGCTGCTTGTCCAGCTTCCGCCAGTTGTAGAACTTGATAGGGTAGTAGATGATCCAGTGCACAATTCAGAAGCGCCAGTTATAGTTGCTAAGTCTATGCTCTCAGCTACATTCACTACTATAGACCCTGAAGCATATCCACATGCTGAAAGATTTGTATAAGATATAGTAGCTGTGCCCACTCCAGTAGCTGTTACTACACCAGTAGCACTAACGGTAGCTACGGATGTATTATTACTGGTCCATGTTCCTCCTGAATGACTGGAAGTCAATGTAGAGGTTGACCCATTACATAATTCAGTGGTTCCGGATAGTAACACTGGGATATTGTTGCTGGTGTGTACTTTACGAATTCTGTTGTTACTTTCATCAGATATTAATAAACCACCATCATTACTTATAATAACATCTAATGGGAAATATATTTTTGCTGTTGTGGGGGCTATGCAATCGGAATTAAAACCTGGTGACCCAGTGCCGGCATAAGTAGAAATAATACCACTTGTATTGATTTTTCTTATTCTATGATTGCCATAATCAGCTATGTAGATATTTCCTGTAGCATCCATTGTTGCTCCAGCAGGATAATCTAATCTAGCCGAAGTAGCAGGACCGCCATCTCCAGAAAAACCTTCCAATCCATTGCCTGCGATTGTAGATATAATGCCTGCAGTGTTGATTTTTCTTAAAGCATGATTTCCGTTGTCAGTTAAGTAAATATTATCAGCAGAGTCAACAAATATGGTATTGGGGTATGAGATTGTTGCAGCAGTGGCAGGACCGCCATTACCAGAATAACCAATTACACCAGTGCCAATTATAGTTGATATAATATTGCTGCCAGGGGCTATTTTTCTCACTCTATGTCCAAATTGCTCTATCACTAGTAGATTGCCAGAGTGATCAACAGATAATCCCATAGGTGTTTGTAATGATGCTGCGGTTGCATGGCCACCATCCCCAGTTGAAGATGAAGCTCCTGTGCCTGCGAAGGTTGTTATAATTCCAGCTGTGTTAACTTTTCTGATTTTATTTTCATCATAGTCACTGATGTATAGGTTTCCGTCAGCATCTAAAGTAAGGCCAGACACTTGAGCGATTTGGGCTGCAGTAGCTGGGCCACCATCACCGCCTGATCCGCTAGTGCCATTTCCTGCTACGGTAGTTATGATTCCATTTGTGGCAATTTTTCTTACTCTTCTATTATACCTATCAGAAAAATAGATGTTGCCTGAGATGTCTTTTGCGAAATAACTTTGTTTATTTATTTTGGCATTTATAGCCAATCCACCATCTCCAGAGAAGCCCGCTATACCCGTACCTGCTATAGTGTATATTGTTTTTTCTAACACAGTATCAGGAAGAGGTATAATGTTTATTGAAACAACACTGTAACAACCAGAAGTATTAGTATAGGAAATATTAGCTGTGCCAATAGCCACACCTGAAACGACACCTGTTGCCAGATTGACTGTGGCATTACTATTACTACTACTCCATGTACCACCAGCGGGTAGGCAATTCAATGTAATAGTATGGCCAATGGCAACAGCAAAAGTGTCAGCGCTACTAGTAATAATGCTAGGTCCATGGGTTACCGATATGTTTTTTGTTGCAAGTGCATAGCCGCAAGAGTCGGGAATAATGAATGTAATTATCGCTGTTCCAATCCCTATACCAGTTATTAAACCTGTAGTACTTACTGTGGCTACGGAGGTGTTACTACTTATCCAGTTGCTGCCGCTATAGCTGGAAACTAGTAACGATGTATTGCCAATACAAATATCGGAATCACCTGATATTGATATGGATGGATAATTACTTGTGTGAATTTTGCGTATTCTACTATTACCTTCGTCAGATAATATTATGCCACCATCATTGCTCATTATAATACCTAATGGGGATTTTATTTGAGCAGTTGTAGGTATTCGGCAGTCTGAATTATATCCAGCTGCACCGGTACCTGCAAATGCCGAAATAACGCCACTTGTATTTATTTTTCTTACCATGTCATTGCCATAATCAGAAATGTAGATATTTCCTTCAGCATCCATAGTAGCTCCTGCTGGATAATTTAGTCTTGCAGCGATAGCAGCACCACCATTGCCCGATGATCCTAGTAAGCCATTACCAGCAACAGTAGAAATAATTCCATAATTATTTATTTTTCTTAATGCGTGATTTCCGTTATCTGTAAAAAATATGTTGTTTGCTGAATCTACAAATATGAAATTTGGAGCTGATATTTTTGCATTAACTGCTGGCCCACCATTCCCTGAGTATCCTGCTTCACCTGTACCAGCTATTGTTGAAACTATATTTGTGCTATGGGCAATCTTTCTTATTTTATTACCCCATTGTTCTGTAACGTAAACGTTACCTGCATTGTCTATTGCTATTCCTGATGGGTAATGGAAAGAAGCCGAAGTAGCGAGCCCACCATCACCAGAAGATGAAGAGATACCATTTCCAGCAAATGTTGTAATAATACCTGAAGTGTCAACTTTTCTTATTGTACTGGTTGAAAACTCAACTATATATAAGTTCCCTAATGCATCAATTGCCAAACCAATAGGGGTAGGTATTTGTGTAGCAGTAGCTGGCACACCTTCACCTACCAAACCAGTCATACCGTTACCAGCTACCGTACTAATTGTACCATTAGTAGCTATTTTTCTGACCCTACGATTGTAAATATCTGAAAAATAAACGTTTCCTATGGCATCTTTTGTTAAGTAACTTGGATGGTAGATTTTAGCATCAATGGCTAACCCACCGTCTCCAGAAAACCCATGTACACCTGTTCCAGCAATAGTATATATTTTCCTCACAACAGATGAGTCTATAGGTGTAGTAATTGTTATTAATACAACCCTGTTACATCCAAATATATTTGTGTAGGAAATATTAGTACTACCTGTTGCTATACCTGTGACAACACCTGTTACTGTATTTACTATGGCATTTGCATTACTACTACTCCAAGTGCCACCAGCAGGTAGACAATTCAATGTAATAGTATTGCCTATGGTAACTGCAAAAGAACTTGTGCTACTATTTATACTGCTAGGAGTAGGATTTACTGTTATGCTTTTAGTTGTATTTGCAGTACCGCATGCGTTTGATATTGAATATGTGATAATAGATGTTCCTGTAGTTAATGCTGTAAGTGAACCAGATGTTGAGTCGATTGTAGCTACTGTAGTGTTGCTGCTACTCCAAGTGCCGCCTGCAAAAGATGCAGAAAGTGTGATGTCGTTATTTGCACATACCACGTCAGTCCCAACAATTGTAGGAGTGTCGGGTGCTGAAGGTACAACTGTAATTATTACAGTAGCTGTATCTGTTCCTGTACTGTCTGAAACTATATAAGATAGGATACTGGTACCCGGTGCAACACCTGTAACAATACCTGCTGTGTTGACAGTAGCAATCGATGTGTTGCTGCTGGTCCATGTTCCGCCAGAAATAGAGGCAGCAATAGTTGAAGAAGTACCAGTACATATTGAAGTAATACCTGAGAGGGTCAATGTGTCTTCTGGTGCAATAGTTACATTTATAACGGCTGTAGCTATAGGACTCCTACAGGTATCAGCAAGCATGTAGGATATTGTGGTAGTTCCGACAGACAAGGATATTACCTTTCCTGTAGCATCTACCGTAGCGACTGATGTATTGCTACTGCTCCATGTGCCGGTGGGCAGTGATGCTGCTAGTTGGCTGGTATCATCGGTAGTCAATGTAAATCTACCTGTTATTATGGGGCTGTACAGGTCAGGGTTTTGAATCTTCCTTATTCTATTATTCCCTCCCTCGGCAAAGATTAATCCACCATCTTTATCTACCACAAATTCATAACAATAAATATTAGCTACATCAGCATTTTTGCATTCGCCATTATAAATAATACTTCCTGTACCTGCGAAAGCATTGATAATACCTTCGTTATTGATTTTACGAATGACATATCCATTAGATGTGTAAACATTGTTGTTTGTATCTACTTCTATTATTGACGCATCAAATCCAGCAAGTAAAGCTGGTCCTCCGTTGCCGTATGTTGATGAATGAGCGAATCTTACTCCTGAAATTACTTTTAATATCCCTGTTGTGTCTACACGCATCAGTGTTCCTCCGTAAGTTTCTGCAATATATATACTTCCGTCTTTACCTATTGCAACATCTCTAGGACCAATAATATTGGCTGAAGTAGCAGGAACATTATCGTATGGAAAGTAGTCATGTAACACAAGATTCCACGTTCCCATTCCTGCTACAGTATTTATGAGATTCGTAGTTTTATCAATCTTATTTACTGTACCACCATCATAATCAACATAATAAACATTACCATCTTTATCTGTAGACATTCCAAACACTTGACCAATACTCGCTCCAATAGCTGGAACATCGACTAAAAATCCAGGAAAAAAACTTAAGTTATAATATACATCGCCAGCGTATAATGCCATATTTCCGTATATGTCAATTATCTCTATTCCTCCAGCGCCAGCAAGGTAAACATTCCCATATTTATCAACTGTCATAGCTGTCGTACCTCTTAAAGGAATAGATGTAGCAGGAAGCCCACTATAAGTAAAGATTAATTCTTCTCCAAAAGGTCTAGGTACTCCGGTTCCAGCAATAGTAGTGATAATGTTATCTGTAGTTTTCTTTCTTAAATAATAATTGTCAAAGTAATATATATTTCCCGCACTATCTATATCTACAAAATAGGGCGAACTAACCATTGCACTTTCTGCGGATGTACCGTCAGGACTGTAACCTGCTGTGCCATTTCCTATTATTGTGTTTATTTTACCTACAGCATTTGGGTAGCCATCATCTATTGCAATAAGAAATGTTTTGTAACATCCAGCAGGCAGGGTATAAGTTACAGTTACCAAGCCAGAAGCTACTGCATTGATAACACCTGTACTAGGGTTTATTGTAGCTTTGTCAGTGTAATTTACATTCCAAGTCCCACCAATTACAGAATTGGTTAAAGTATCTGTATTGGTAACATTCATAATGTTAGATCCAACAATGTTAGTAGGCACAGGTTTTATTTCGATTGGGTATGAGGCAGTATCATAACCACATGTATTTGTAGCTATATAATATACTGTTGCGTATATCGTTGATGTAGTATTATTGTATACCCGCAACCTTTCGGACCATGAAGATGATTGATAAATATTATCTGGGTGAGTTGTTACGATGTAACTATAATCAGGACCAGGTGTAGTGATATACACAAAATCTCCTTCTCCACATACACTAGCTGGTACTGTAATAGGGCTAGAAATAGGTAATGGGTTTACTGTTATTATTTTTGTGGCTATGCAAGCTCCTCCATTGTAGGTTATTCTGGTAGTGCCGCTTGCTATGCCAGATACTGTACCTGTAGCGCTGCCTACGGTGGCTACAGAAGTGTTGCTAGATAACCATGTGCCACCTACAGATGCAATACTGAATGTAGTGTTACTTCCTTGACAAATACTACTGGCACCAGTAATAGCTGGTAGGGTAGGAGTAGTGTAGTTGCTACCCACACCTACAGCATACCATGCTCTTGTTACTGCTTCTACCTCGGGCGAGCACACACCATATAATGCTGTAGCAGCACTAATACTAGCTGTGCGGCAACCGGCATAAGTAGATGTAGGGGTGAGCATAAGCTCGGTTTGGTAGGCTATATCGGCACCTTTAGCTGTGCCTATGCCGCTTACCGAAAATGCATTAGAGATATCATTGGTACCGCTGCCGCCATTGCACAGCAAATAAAACCAATAGTTAAGTACGCCACTGTTGGTATGTACACCACAATAGTCATTAGCTTCTGCAGGTGTGCATCCGCTTACATTTACCCAGTAGCTACCACCATAGGTGTCGGGTTGGTAACGAATGTTTGGGTTATCCATTCTGCGTATAGGGTTGGTGCCTATCTCTTCACCTATTTTCCATTTGTCTTTTGCTACGGCATCAGTTTCGTGAGGGTCTGCGTATTCTTCTATTATTGCAGCCCATATATCACTGAAGCCTTCATTCATGGCTCCTGATTCTTTCTCATATATTAGGTCGGCAGTGTACTGGCAAATAGCATGTCCTATTTCATGGGCACACACATCTAGCGAGGTAAGTGGAGAAAAGCCGGAAGGTAGACCAGAGCCGTCGCCATATACCATTTGTGAGCCATTCCAGAAGGCATTGTTATAGTTTACGCCAAAGTGTACATAGCTATTGATTGCAGCACCTGCATCGTCGAAGCTGTTTCTGCCTTGCTCTAGCATGAAATAATCAAATACTTTTGATGCTCCCCAATGTGCATCTAATGAAGCATCAGTAGCCCATACAGTTGATGCACTTGTTACATCCACTACAGTTGTACCAGTAGTGTTAGCGCAAGAGAAAGTGTTGATTCCCATACCTCTTGTAGAGTCTCTTAATTTGTTTACGCCACTTAGTATAGATGTTTGGAATGAGACTGGACCACTATATAATGTTGTGCCAGTTCCACTTATTTGATCGATCAGCGATTTTTTGTGTAGTATTTTGCCTGACTTTGCATCAACATATATGTGATGTCTGCTCAAAGGCTCCATAGCATATACATTGAATTTGTAGGCTAGATGTAGTTTGCGGTCAGATTTTTGTGCAGTATAGTCTTCTATCCACACTAATTCCCCTTTGGGGTAGTAGGTGGCATTATTGTCTTTTTTTTCTATTTTCAATTGCTGCTCCAGCCCTTCCATTTCCCATGCATACTTGCGTGCATTTACTGCTCTTAATGCTTTTGCTACAGCAGTTTTTTCATTCAGTGTCGGTGTACTACTTGTAGGTATTGATTTGTAGAAATTTCCGTTCATGAAGTTGGCACGGCTGTCCTTGCCATACATTACAGTATATACACCATTTTCTACTTTTACTCCATTGCAATATTGATCATATCTTTCGGTAGTGATACCTTTTTTTGATACACTACTGTTTCTTAACACCAACTGTGTTTTGTTGGTATTTAGTTCTAGATAATCTCTGAATAACTCTGAGGCTTGTCCTATTTTGTAGTTGGCATCACCTGTCAGCGTAACAGATGAGACTGAATTATCTATAGCATTTCTCTCAATGTTTGATGCCTTTTTTAAGGTTTGTTGTGGTTGTGCTTTAAGATTTATTGCAGCACAAATGCACAATAATAGCGGTGTGATTAATTTTTTCATGTTTGTTTTTTTTGGGTAAATTTTTAAGGTGTATTATTTCACTAAAATAATAGAGCATACATTTGGCTTAGTGTAATAGATCACTACTCCATGTTTTAGCACGGATTGTTGATACACTTTATGTGGTTCTATTATTGGGGGGAGTATCTTGCTTTTATGTACAAAACAAGACTGTGCGTTTTATTGCTTTTTTGACGTTCATAAGGGTAGTTTTTGGGTATTTTATTCTACAATAGTAACTAAATTTTTCAGAAAATCTAATTTTATTCAATTGATATATACTTTGATGTTTCCACTTTGCATATAAAATTTAAAAATGTAAAAAATGTAATTGTATAATATTTTGTACAGCAATTTTATGCGTAATGCATACCGAATAAATATTTATTTTCTGCATCCACATATTTTTTCGTTTTTTTTCTAATTCAGCACAATTTTTTTTGCTTTTATTCAATTCTATGTTGTGTTTTTTATTTGTCTACCACTTTAGTTGATGTATCATTAATGTTTATTAGTTCAGTTTTTTTGAAAACAGTCATCAAAAGAATTGTACTTTTTTTGGTCATTAAATAACAATGCCTGACTTCTTAAAAAGAAATCAGGCATTGTTATTTATAGTTGTAATTCTATTTCTCTGTTATTGCTGGTACACCAGTCTTACCATTTTGCTGCTGCCATCTGCACCATTAAAGCGCAGCATGTATACACCACTTGCAATCCCCGCTGGCAATGAGATATTTGTAGTGCCTGCTTGCGCTTCGTACTGCTGTAGCT
>CAZRPA010000096.1:0-14623 GCA_964601855.1 uncultured Flavipsychrobacter sp.
AACGTATCGTAGTTGGGTGTAGGTGGTGCATATGATACACGTGGCACACCATTTATTACTATCTGAGGATCAGGGAAGGCACTGTCTATACCCAAGTTACCATCAAAAATGTAAGCGTAAGACAGTATAGTACTGTCACCCGCTGGTATACTACCTAAATTATAAGTAAGTGCAATACCAATGTCACCATTACTGGTTTGTCCTAAACCATAAGTAGCTGTCATGTATGTACCATTCCATACTGTCGCAAAATCTACAGTAGCAGCTAGTGGCCATGCATTATAGATACAACATCTAGCACGACAATCTTTTGTTCCCAAACCCATGTACGCAGCTGCTGGGTAACCTGCTCCCCTTGCCGACACCAATACTCTATGACGGGCATCTTCGTTCTGATGCACTATCGTATTGTTAGTGAAGAATCCCCCACCTGGCCATGTTTGGTCATTGTCAGGGTCGCATGAGCGCATGTAATACATAGGTGCAGTAGCCGTGGCTGCAGTATTGCGTAATACAGTTGTTACGATTACCGCAGATGCTAATGTATCTACTCTGGTTTCTTGTCTAATTTGTACTGTACCGCCAGATGCAGATCCTATCCACATACCACGCACACTACCACCAGCATTTGTATAAGTAGTGTTGGCTCCAGTCAGCCCTATTCCAGCTCCTCCATTCTGGTAAACACCAGATGGGCATTGCTGACGGGCATGGGTACGGTTGGCACCAATCTGTAGCCCCCAACCTTCAAAAGGACTACCAGGATAAGTGTAATCACCCATAAACGGTGGTGTACCTACCGTCCAGCCATCCTTGCCATAATCATATACCTCTGCAAGTGGAGACCCTATAGCTGCTCCAGGAGAGTGGGGGTGGTAACCTGCTATCGAGGTACAAGCACCAAACGCACCATTGTTAAGCTGGCCTATCTCCAAATACCGGCCTTGAAGAAAAAAATTTGTACCCACCAGTTGTGCAAAACTATTTGTAGTTCCACACACCAGCAGTATCATCAAAGTCAAAAAGGGGCTATGTTTCCTCATAAAAACTAAATTAAATTTTAGCTCAATAAAACTAATATACTTATTTCAACAACAGTATTACAATCAAGCACTTACATTGTTTATCATCAATCAAAAACAATACCAATACCCCGTACACACATCAATATTGCTACTTTCGCAATACCAATTTGTAACTGTCGGCACCTTCATGTACATGATAAGACAGTTCTCTGACAAAAATGGTTGGGAAATTCAGATTTACTTATCAAATATTAAGACAACATAAACAGAAATATTCACAACTGAATTTTCTTAAAAAGCAGACGCTCAATGCATTACAAAAAAATAACCCGACAACATTTTACAGTTGCCGAGTTATTTACATTTCTTCGTTTTGCTTATCCTCTCTTTCTAGCTACTGCACGCTCTGCGGCTGCTACGATATTTGCCGTCGTCAGGCCATACTTATCTAGTAGTTGTTTAGGTGTTCCACTTTCCCCAAATGTATCCATCACCGCCACATACTCATGCGGTGCAGGGCAATTTCTTGCAGCTACATTTGCAATACTGTCTCCTAGACCACCATTTATCTGGTGTTCTTCAGCAGTCACTATACAACCCGTTTTCGACACCGATGCTACTACCGCCGACTCGTCTAGTGGTTTTATGGTGTGTATGTTTATTAGTTCAACCGATATTCCTTTTTCTGCCAGTGTTTTAGCTGCCTCTACTGCCAGCCACACCATATGCCCGCAAGCAAAAATGCTCACATCCGTTCCTTCTGCTAGCAACTGCGCCTTACCTATCTCAAAGTTTTGATCCTCAGCTGTGAAGTTTGGCCATTTCGGACGACCAAATCTCAGGTAAACTGGCCCCACATGTTCTGCCACAGCCATAGTAGCTGCTTTAGTTTGGTTAAAGTCGCATGGCACTATCACAGTCATGCCAGGTAGCATTTTCATCATGCCTATATCTTCCAGCACCTGATGCGTAGCACCATCCTCACCCAGCGTCAGCCCAGCGTGCGATGCGCATATCTTTACATTCTTATCGCTATAGGCTACCGACTGACGTATCTGGTCATACACCCTAGATGTTGAGAAATTCGCAAACGTAGTAGTAAAAGGTATTTTACCACCTATAGTCATACCCGCTGCTACCCCTATCATATTAGCCTCTGCTATGCCACACTGTACAAAACGCCCTGGAAACTCCTTCATAAACGCATTCAGTTTCAGCGAGCCTGCCAGGTCAGCCGTCAATGCCACCACGTTTGGGTTGCGCCTGCCAGCCTCTAGTATCCCTTCTCCAAACCCCCCGCGGGTTTCCTTTTCATTCAATATTTGTATGTCTTGCAGCATATATGTATGTATTATTTTCGACTATCACCTATTAGCCAACAGCCTTTACTGGGCGCAAAAATAAGCGTAAGTTCCCGTTATTGATAGAGACAACTAATTATATTTTCAATTGCAGTTAGTTAGAATAATCAGCAAAGCCTACCACCCTATCTGCTCTTCTGTTATATAATGATTGCGATCTGCCGCATTACGCACTACCAATTCTGCTATGAAACCCGAAAGAAAAAATAATGTTCCCATTATCATAGTAGTAAGAGCAATGTAAAAAGCAGGCTTGTTGGTTATTCCCACATTATCACCAAATCTCAATTTGTCAATTATCAGCGATGCAGTAAGCAGAAAACCAGTCAGAAATGTAACCGCACCTAGCACCCCGAAAAAATGCATTGGCTTTTTACCAAATCTGCTCATAAACTGTATAGTCAGCAAATCAAGAAAACCATTTATAAACCGCTCCCACCCAAACTTCGAACTACCATATTTTCGCGCTCTATGCTGCACCACCTTCTCTCCTATCTTCTTAAAACCCGCATGTTTGGCCAGCACTGGTATAAAGCGGTGCATCTCTCCATACACCTCTATACTTTTTATCACCTTACGTTTGTATGCCTTTAAGCCGCAGTTCATGTCATGCAGCTTTATCCCTGTCAGCCACCGGTTCACACCATTGTACAGTTTCGATGGCAGGTTTTTGGTTATTGCATTATCATAGCGCACCTTCTTCCAACCACTTACCAGATCATAGCCATCTTTCATTATCATGCTATACAACTCCGGTATTTCATCGGGACTATCTTGCAGGTCGGCATCCATCGTTATCACCACATTACCCTCTGCCGCCTTAAAGCCCACATACAATGCAGGGCTTTTACCATAATTCCGCTGAAAACGTATACCTCTCACTGCAGCATACTTTGTCTGCAAGCCCTTTACCACCTCCCAGCTACTGTCTGTGCTGCCATCATCTACCATTATCACTTCATGCGTATAGCCATTAGCTACACATACACGTTCTATCCACTCTATTAGTTCGGGCAGAGATTCTTCCTCATTATAGAGAGGTATTACTATAGATATATCGGGCTGCATTTGCGTGCTAAAATACATGATTTTATCATAACTACACTTGCGCTACATACAATTAACGCTTTATATGCATATTCATTACCTTAACCATTTACCACACACAAAATATCATGCATTGTTCGCATCTATACTTTGTACTACCAATGGTTTTATTATTTTTAACCCTCGGTTGTAATATTTATTCCCTCAATAACAATAACAACAAATGAAAACCAGAATAAAAATCCTTCAGTTAGCTGCGTTGCTCATCATTGTCAGTCACCTTGCCTCTTGCTCCAAAATCTTCAAAACAGACAACCGCCGCCCCGACAAGCACAAATATCGTCGCGCAGGTCGTGCTTGGTAGTAAGTCATTGGTTGGTTAATAGTTAGTTTTTAGCTTCGTTTTATTCCATAAGCGGCTCAATAAGTGATGTAGTATTGTTTCTATTACATGCCCCCACTAATGCTGTTAATATACTATAAACAGCATTAGGTTCGTTTGTTTGCCATATCATATAACCAATCAATCACACCAAACTGATAGTTTACCCCAATCCACCTAAGATGAAAACAACTAACCTGCTATTACCCTGCTTATCTATTGCGCTATCTGCCCACTCACAATCTCTGCCTATCGATTGTAAAAAAATCTACAACAACCCTATGGCTTGCCAGTGGACTTACTTCGAAACAAAAGATACACTACGCGCTACTGTCATCAAGTACGACCCTCCCATAGGTGCTTGTGCTTGGGGCATTCATGCAGGTGTGGGTATTGTTAGACTTGGCACAGACACGGTTCGGGTATTATTCCCCTGTATTGATGTCAGGTATATTATTCATCCAGGATCTACCATCACATTATTACCCTCTCGGTCTACCTTCAGGTACATTTCGCTTCCATCTCACATCAAATATTTGGACGATGCAAAGAAGAAAACATTGTGGTACACCAATGAATACGACAGCAAAGTTAAACGCACTACTTGGGCATACCTGTCCGATACTTTAAACCGAAAAATTCACTTCTATTCTGAAGACAATGGAATTCTTGTTGCTACAAATTCCTTCTCATTCCACTGGAAAATTATTGCTAACAGCGGCACTACATCAGGCACAATTATCAAGTTCAGTCCTGCACATGGCAGATGTGGTATTGAGAAAGTATCGGCAGTAGCTATCCTTAAACGAGAAAACGATACAATTCGGGTCATACTACCCTGTTGCCGCCACACACTTAAGCCTGGTGACCAAGTTGCTATAAAAATATTTGCCAACCCTAAGTCTAGTTTATTAATACCTCAAGACGTAGAATATACTATAAATGAAAAGAAAAAAGGGTTAGAGCTGTTCAGAGTAAACGAGTATGATGAAACTATATTGAGTACCGTTTTCGGTACAGTCAAGAAAATTAACTAAAACCCTATGCTCAACACAACCATCTCAAAAGTCAACATCCTGCAAATCGATGATTTACAAAAAATCAGCCAACAAACATTTTTTGAAACATTCTCAGATAGCAATACCGAAGAAAACATAAAGCACTACCTAGAAACCAGCTTCTCTACACATCAACTATCTACCGAACTATCTCAAAAAAACTCAGAATTCTTTTTGCCCTACATCACAATACCCCTATCGGGTACCTAAAACTCAACTATGCAGATGCACAAACTGAACTACAAAAAGAAAACGGAATTGAAATAGAACGGATATATATCCTTAAAGACTACCAAGGCAATAAAGTAGGTCAAACATTACTGAACAAAACTAAGTCTATTGCCATCTCCCAAAATGCCTCTTTTATCTGGCTAGGAGTATGGGAGCACAACCACAAAGCGATCTTGTTTTACAAGAAAAATGGATTTATAGAGTTCGATAAACATATATTCAGATTGGGTGATGACGATCAAACCGACCTAATGATGAAACTTGTGTTGTAAACTACAGCATATACACCACTCCCTTATCCACTTTTCTTACCTTTGCATTTATTTTGTTTGCGGTAGTAAATCGCAATAAAACACACCATGTCTTTTAACACATAGTATGTCTATCACCAAAGAATCCGAACTAATTGGCATGCAAAAAGCCAGCGAAGCAGTTGCTGTCACACTCAGAGAAATGACTAGTTATGCCGCACCAGGCATGACCACCAAACAGCTCGACGAATATGGCGCAAAAATACTCAGTTCACTTGGTGCCAAGTCAGCCCCTTACCTCACTTATGGCTTTCCCGGCTTCACATGTATCAGTGTCAACAACGAGTTTTGCCATGGTATCCCCTCTGACAAAACTATAATCAAAGAAGGCGACCTAATAAACATTGATGTATCAGCAGAGCTAAATGGTTTTTGGTCAGACAATGGCGGCTCTTTTGTCCTCGGTACCGACATACACCAACATGAACCCCTCATCAATGCCTCAAAAGCTATATTGCACAAAGCCATCAGCCAAATAAAAGGCGGCGTACGGATTGCCTATATTGGACACCTCATTGAAACCGAATCGAAAAAACAAGGATATAAAGTTATCAAAAACCTTACTGGGCATGGTGTAGGAAGAAGTCTGCACGAAGAACCCAGTGAAATAGCCAACTACCGCGACCGCTTCAATTTCACCCGCTTTCGCAAAAACTCAGTTGTGGCCATCGAAACATTTATATCCACTACCTCTACCCTAGCCCAAACTCTCAAAGACGGCTGGACAATGGTAGGCAACAAAGGTGGTTACATGGCACAGCACGAACATACCATTGTCATCACCGACGGCAAACCTATCATACTCACAGAAATGAATGGTATCTGGAACTAAAGATTAAAATACTGACAATATTTACTTCCTCATCTCATATGCTGCAATCCGCTCTTCCAACTCACGGGCATAAGCTGGATTACTCAATATATAATCTGTCTCGTCTGATGGCTGAATTGTTATATCAACAATCTTATGCGGAAACATTTTTTTTATCCCCTCCATGATATCCACCGTTAGCATGTCTGTGTTTATTCTGATAGTGGTTTCCATACTATTTCCATTTTTGTAAAGTTACACAAATCTACACTTTCCCTTTGCTATAGCTATTAAAACAACTAATGTTAAACCTACAAACTAGTAATTACCACCTCCCCAAAATGAAATAATTGTTTTATTACCGCTCTTTTTTCACTCTCCTGCTTTTCGTCACAGTGGGTTTGTTTTTTTTACTTATTTTTATCCCAAAATCAATAACATGGAATTCCCAGGCACATTACGTTACACTAAGGATCACGAATGGATAAGTATTGACGGCAATACTGCAACAGTAGGAGTCACAGATTTTGCACAGAAAGAACTGGGCGATATCGTGTTTGTAGACATATCTGCTGTAGGCAAGCCACTCGAAGCAAACGAAATATTTGGTACAGTAGAAGCTGTGAAAACAGTTTCTGACCTTTTCTTACCAGTAAGTGGCACCATCACAGAAGTGAATGCCGACCTAGAAGGTACTCCAGAAAACGTAAACAAAGACCCATACGGTGCAGGCTGGATGATAAAAATGACAGTTGACAATCCGGCTGATATAGAAGCACTGCTTGATGCTGCTGCTTATTCACAGTTGGTAGGCGAGTAATGAAACTCATTTTCTTACCGCATTCCCCATATTCCACACAAGCAAGGTTCATAGCCATTATATGGACCTTGCTTATTTTTGTGGGCTGCCTGTTTCCTTCCCAGCAGTTGCCACACGTAGCTGTGCCTTTTATCGATAAGTGGACGCATTTTGTACTGTTTGGCGGCTACACTTTCCTATGGCTTTGTGCCAAGCCCGCGTATACTACAGCATACGTTATCAAGTTGCTGGTAGTGGCTGTGTTGCTGGGCTGTGCTATAGAGGTGCTGCAAGGCAAATTCACATTTCTGGGGCGCAGTATGGAGCTGCTCGATGCCATCGCCGATGCCGTGGGCGCTCTGTTGGGCATTACTTTGTATATGGGAGGGCGTAGGTTACTCACAGCCCAATAGTAGACCATACTATTTCACTACTATCTCGTCTACTACTCGTTCTTTAAAGTACTCATTTATACGCACTATCAGTTGTTCCTTTCCCATCTGCAGTTCCTGTTTCAGAGCTGCAACATCGGTGTATATCGTTAGTGTCTTGTTGTACATGCTTACAGAGCGGGTATACTTGGCTATGGTTTTGCCAGTTATTTCCTCCCACTCCTCGCTCATGCGCAGGGCTATTATCTTAGGTTTCCAGTGCGACCTTTCCAGCAGCAGATTCAGTGCTTCTTCTAAGCTGTAACTGCTCATATTATTTTATCTTGGTAAGGTTAAAGTACATATTAGGCTCTGGTATAAAAAGGCTGGCATTTTTGCCTAGCAGCATCAGCTTATCAGCACTTATTATATGCTGGTGTTCTTCCGGAAAACCACCCGATTTCGCAGTATAGCCCATAGTAGCAAACGCAGCACTTACATCGGTCACGTAGTCGCTCCTATCCAGCAAGTCCCCGGCTATACGGTAATTATAGGCAACCTCCGATATCTGCGAACCGTCGAATAATGTAGTGGCACGTTTCAGGTTCGGGTTGCTCTTCAGGTGTGCATTCCATTCAGGTGATTTTTCAAAATAATTCACCAGTTTCAGCACCAGCTCATTGTAGGGTAAGATATTCATAGATATCTTAGAAAAATTGTGTGGTCTGATTTTATTAGCTGCCTCTATCATTCTTTTTAGATGGATCATTTCATCAGTAAAGTTCAGCTTCAGCACATCTGGTTCTGTACCAAACTCTGCCGCCGTAGGCTGATAAATACCCTGATGCCTAAAACCACTACCCGCCACTATAGTCCGGTATATAGACAGTGTGCGCACCACCGCACCCGTCTTTTCGGTTATCACCATTGTAGTACGTGTAGTATCTATAGTTATGGTTTGTCCATAACCTACTGCCGATGTTATGGCTATGAATATTGCAGTTATTATCAGTTTCATCTACTGCAAATATCAGTCATTTCTGTTTGTCTCGCACAGTACATTTTGTAGTTTTCACTATTGCTGTCAGGGGTATAGTGCGCACAGAACTTTATGGGCTATTATAGCCATGCGGCACGTGTAGCTATACGCTGGCAGTAGCTTCTGTAGTATTTTTTCGGGTGGTAGCGGTGGCAGGTGCATGTTTTTTTATGATTTGGGCTATTATGCTTGCAGTTTGGTCTGGGTAGTCTACACGTAGGGCTTTGCCATTTTGCAGCCAGTCTTGTATCACTGGGTAGTGTGCCTCGCTCAGGGTGGGTATTACAGTGGCACCCATAGCTGCTGCGCCTGCTGCATTGCACTGCTGCTCATACTGGGTGAGCATGGGTATTACCAGCACCTTTTTGCCCAGATACATGGCTTCTGCAGGTCCTTCAAAACCTGCTCCGCACAGCACACCTGCACCCGATGCCATACTGGCCACAAAGGCCTCATTGTCTATTTTGTGTACACTCACATTGCCACTCACAAAGGGTTGTTTGTTGTGCTTTGAAAAAACATGCCATTTCACCTCGCTAAACTGAGAAAGATGTTTCACTATAGTTTCATCGCTATAGGCGGGTAGGTACACCGTGTAATGACCGTTATTGGTAGGTGCAAGGTCTCTTATTTCTTTCCTTATTACGGGGGTATATACCTGCTCACCAAATGCCTTGAAATGAAAACCATAGGCATCAGTAACAGGCGCATACCGCTCTAGCACCATTTTACCCATAAGGTCGGTAGCGGCGGGTTTGGGGGCATTGGGATGCAGCACTGCACACTGGTGGCTCAGCGATATGCACGGCTTTCCTTTGCGCTTGCAGGCCCACGCACTCACTGGTTCAAAGTCGTTGATAACCAAATCATAGTCCTCTACTGGCAGGCTTTTTATGTCTTTTATCAACTTCAGTAGTTTCAACTTTTTGGCAGTATCCCATATATCCACACCGCCCTTTTTGCCAAAGATGAAGCTCATCCCATATAGCTTATACTTCACCGGAAATGGCACAGCCACATCTGCCTGTATGCCACTTATCAGCACATCTACATCGCCATATTTTGCCAGTTCAGGATATATGTCTCTGGCTCTGCTCAGGTGTCCGTTGCCAGTACCCTGTATTGCAAAAAGTATCTTCATTTTAGCTTTTATGTTCTAGAAAACTTAGTCGTGCTCAGTAACCAATATCGGTGATTCTGCATCGGCTTTTGAGGGTTGTTTCATGTTCAGTTCCTGCATCAGGCTTGCCATCATTTCCTTGGCTGATTCTTTTTTCTGGCTTTTTTTGTTGATGTCTATTGCCTGCGCCACAGTGTCTGTAGCATAATTGTAAATGCTCCACTTGCCATCAGTATACTCCAGTGCAGTAAGGTTTTCTATCCAGTCGCCCGAATTCATGTAGGTTACAGGTTTACTCTTAGTTTTCACCTCTTTTATTTCGGGGTGGTGTATGTGTCCGCACACTACGTAGTCATAGTCGTTTTCGGCAGCTATTTCGCACACAGTGTCTTCAAAATCATTAATGAATTTCACGGCACTTTTTACAGTGTTCTTTACCTTTTTAGAGAAAGACAATTTACCTCTTCCAAGCTTTTGTGATATAAAGTTTACAAACCTATTGATGAGTATCAAGGTATCATACCCTACCGCTCCCAGCCTAGCCAGCCATTTACTGTTTTGCATTACCACATCAAATACATCTCCGTGAAACACCCATACCTTTTTGTCATCAATTTTTAGTGATAGTTTATTGACAATTTTCAGAGAACCTAGGTTGAATCCCTTAAATCGGCGCAGCATTTCATCATGATTGCCAGGTATGTAGTAAACGGGTACTTCTTTGGCTATGAGCCCTATCATGTGTTTTACCACCATCATATGGGTAGCGGGCCAGTATCGCTTGCTGAACTGCCATATGTCTATAATATCTCCATTGAGTATTACAGTGCGAGGCTTTATGCTTTTCAGGTATTGTAGCAACTCTGTGGCGTGACAGCCATAAGTACCTAGGTGAACATCTGAAAGTATTACTATATCCACCTCTCTTTTTGCCATTTGTCTTGCTGTAGCCAGCATTTAGTTGTACAAATTGACAACTATTGTTTAAAGACAATATGACGGTTGGGTTAAGGATGCATTAAGTATTATTATACCGAACCTTTATATAGAAACAACAAAAAAGTATAGAGCGCTAATTTTGAATGATTTATCAATACTGATCTGTCCTATTTTATTTACGTTGACCACCACCGCCGCCACTACTACCGCCGCCGCCGTTGTTGTCATTGTCGTCGCTGCCTTTCAGGTTCTTAGCTCTATCTTCGTCTGTGGGTTTTTCGGGTTTGTTTTTCCCTTTTTTGCCAGCAGATGGTCTTTCTCCACCACCACCTTTGCCCATGTCTGTTTTACCAAATCTGTAGGTAAAGGTAATATTGCCTATGCGTGTTTCTTTAACCCTATCTGTGGTTTGAGTATAGTTGGCTGTTACATAATTATTGATAAACTGACGGGTTTTCATCACGTCTGAACAATTGACCACAAGCGAGGCTTTGTTTTTCCAAAGGTTCTTTTTGAGGGCTATGTCTATCCAGTAGCTTTCGCGCTGGCTGCCCTGTGTTATAATCTTTGGAGACTCGTAGTTTCCGCTAAACTGCAGGGAAAAATTAGCTGGCAACTTCACATTGCTATTCACCTTGCTGAACCAGCTATAACCATTATTGTTGGCTATGAATGCAGTATATGTAGGGTCTATATTACCTACTGTCAACTGATTATTGAAGAAGTTCATGTTCAATGTGGCATCCCATGCTTTGGTTATTTGTACGCGCCCTGTACCTTCTACACCATAAGTGATACCAGATGCAATATTGAGCGGCATAGACAACAACAAACCTACCTGATCTGCAAGACCTATAGCTGCATCGTCGGCAGTGATGGGGCGTAGTACACGCTCTGTAAGATTATTGGTTTGGGCAAAGTAGGTGCTGAAAATATAATTATTACCTTTCTCTGTAGCTATGCTGTAGCTGAGCTCTATATTATCAATAAACTCTGGTATGAGATTGGGGTTACCCATAGATACTGTGCCGGGGTTAGAAAAATCGCGGTAGGGCATGAGCTGAAAGAAGCTAGGTCTATTGGTGCGACGGCTATAGTTGATATATACACTCTGCTCAGAAGTGAGCTGGTAAGAGATAAATGCTGAAGGGAAAAGATTAAGAAAACTATTTTTGAATGTAGCTGGGCGAGGCACACTACCAGAACCATCATATACCGCATCTTCTACTCGCAGCCCTACCTGATATGAGAACTTATCCAGTTGGTCGTTCCAGTTTACGTAGGCTGCATGGGTCTGCTGGCTATAGTCATAAGTAGCAAATAACGATGAGTCATCAGTCTTTACATAATTGGGCGTATCTACCCATATTTTGGGTTCATTACTGCTAAAAAAGTTAAAAAACTGCGACTTAAAACCCACACCCAGCTTGCCATTTTTAGTAAAGAGGGGTTTGGTATAGTCTGCCCAAACATTAAGGCTTTTATTGCCGCCCTTGCCAGGCGCTGATGATATGGTGTAGGGCGACCAACCATTGCCGTAGAGCACAGTGCGTGTTTCGAAGTCTTGAGAGCGGCGCATGTTATTAAATGCATAGGTAGCATCTACATTCAACTCTTCGCCCTTGGTTTTGAATTTTCGGCGATAATCGAATGAGGTAGAGGAAGAAACCGGACCTCCAAGTGCTGAGGAATAGCGCTCCCTTTCAAGGAGGGTAGTGCCTTGTTTTTCGGGCTGGCTGTATTCATAATACATAGAATTATCCCTGAATCCCCATTGCATAGCATTCACATTCTGCGTAAGTGTGATGGAGTTGTTTTTATCAAAATCGTAAGTGGCCCCTATGGTATTGAATGTACCATTGAACAGGCGTGGCACATGCTCATAGGTGTAGTAAGACTTTTTATCGCCAGCCGTTAACACCTCATCCTGTCGGTGCGTACTCACATTATTGAAGGTATTATTAATACGGAAACTACTGTTGAGGAAGGTACTCCACTTGCCTTTTCGGAGGCTAAGGCTCAGGTTGCCATTATACTTGTCGCGGGTGCCAGCACCTAGCGTGGCACTACCGTTTATGCCTAGTCTACCATCTTTTTTGGTTACGATATTGATGATACCGGTGGTACCCTGAGCATCATATTTGGCAGAAGGATTTGTGATGACTTCTACGCTTTCTATACTACCAGCAGGCAGGCTCTGTAATGCGGATGACACATCGCTGCCCAGCATGGTGGCGGGTTTGCCATCTATGAGAACGGTTACATTACCCTTGCCCCTGAGGTTGACATTACCATCAGCATCTACCGATACCGAAGGAACATTTTGCAATACATCTGTGGCACTACCGCCTGCTGTGGTGGTGTTTTTCTCTACGTTAAATATCTTTTTATCCACCTTCAATTCCATCACTCTTTTTTCGCCAGTGATGCTTACTTCTTTCAGTGAAGTTTCGCTTTGCGAGAGCTTGAGGGTGCCCAGTTTGGCGTCGGGTTTATCGGCGGTGATGGTGACGGGTGTGAACTTAGTTTTGAAACCCAGTGACTCTACACGCAGGACAAAACTACCTGGTGAGACAGGTGCAATGGTGAATGTACCATTGTCCTTAGAGAGGTCGCCATTGACTACAGATGAGTCTGAACGGAGCAAAGTAACAGTGGCATAAGACACTGGCTGATTGCTACCATCTGTGACCTTGCCACTGACACTTCCAGTGGGCTGTGCAAAAACAGGGGAACTAATGAGCAAGAAAAATATATAGGTAAGAGCAAAAGCTTTTGTGGTTAACCGCATAATAATATTATGTAAATAAAATATTTGTGGAGATGAGCGTGGGGATAAGTCACACAAATCGCAGATTTTGTTAAGAAAATACAAAAGTCATAGAAATATGCGATTAAAAAGCAGGTGTAGGAAATAAAGTATTGTTAATACCCCAGTATGGGTGACTACCATACCTGCACCTCGCGCTCCAGCTCTATTCCAAATTTTTGCAGAACAGAGTCTACTATCTGGCTAGAGAGCTGCCACAATTCGTTGCCGGTGGCAGAGCCATAGTTGACCAGCACTAGCGCCTGCTTGCTGTGGACACCTGCATCACCTTGGCGGTAACCTTTCCAGCCGGTCTGCTCTATGAGCCAAGCGGCAGGTATTTTCACCTTATCATTGCCCACAGGGTAATGTGGCATAGCTGCATGGTGGGTGAGCAGCTGGGCATACTGCGTGTGGCTGATGGTGGGATTTTTGAAAAAGCTACCTGCATTGCCTGTTACCTTAGGGTTGGGTAGCTTGCTGGTGCGTATGTTAATGACTGCTTGTGCTATCGTTTGCACCGAAGGGAGTGCGTGCATTTGTTGCAGTTCATCTTCTATAGCGCCATAGCCGGTATTAAATACGGGGTTCTTACTGAGCTTAAATACTACTGATATAATGAGGACCTTGCCTTTGAGGTCTTGTTTGAAAATACTGTCTCTGTATCCAAACTGGCACTCAGGATTGGTGAGGGTAACAAAATTCCTATCTGTAATATGCCAATACGTGACGCTTTCTATGGTGCTGCATACCTCTACGCCATATGCACCTATGTTTTGGATGGGTGCTGCGCCCACGGTGCCGGGTATAAGCGCTAGGTTTTCTATGCCTCCCCATCCGTGCCCGATGGCATGAAGCACTAGGCTGTGCCAGGTTTCGCCGGCACTAACAGACAGCCACACATGGTCTTGGTCTTGGTGACGTAGCTCTATGCCCATAAGCCTATTGAGCAGTACTACGTCTGTAACAGGGGCAGTGAGCAGTATATTGCTGCCACCACCTAGTATGCGCACTGGCTGTGGTAGCTGGCTGATGTGGTGCAAGTCTTGGGCAGTGGCAATAATGGCAAACTGAGCAGCTGGCACATCTATGCCAAATGTATTGTAAGGGAGTAGCGATATGTGGTGCTGTAGCTGCATGTGAGTGCAAAGAAAAGAAATAGTAATTGATTTAATACTGTAAGGGTGTGGTTAGTATGGTTTTATTGGGTTATACAAATTGCCGGTTTGTTGCCGGTTGTTTCATGGGTTTTGATAGATAAGTGGTTGATTATCAATACTATTCACTTTTCCGATAGCCTTCGCATAAAGCTATGGCTAC
>CAZRPA010000097.1:0-14508 GCA_964601855.1 uncultured Flavipsychrobacter sp.
GCGGATGGCTCACTTATTGCCCGCTAATGATATTGGCATTGATAGGATTTCTGCCTTTTGCCAAATATGGCAAACACAGGGTGGCAATAATAGTATTTTCCTTGGTTAGTTATTATCTGGTGTCGGCATGGGATGTATGGTGGTATGGTGGCAGGGCTATGGTGCAGAGTTATGCAGTATTGTCTATTCCGTTAGCAGCGTTAGTACACTACATCAGCAACAAAAAGCTACTGTCTGTAGTGTTTATAGCGTTGGCGGCATTTTTTATCTATTTCAATATTTGGGTTGTTGTTCAATATCACACTGGAGGTTTATACGACAGCGAAAGCATGTCGAAAGCTTATTACTGGCGAGTAATAGGTAAATGGAGCGCTCCAAATTCTACAAAAAAACTTCTGGATGCACCAGACCTTTATGAAGGGACTCCCCAAAATATAAAACTGCTATATTCCAATAATTTTGACACATGTAATGCAATAAACTGTTTTGCTGACAGCGTAAGCGGTGGCAAAAACCTACTACTAAACAAACAATTTGACCACATAAAATCAACCAAAATACCCTTTTCCAATTCTAAACCAGGCACTTGGATACGAGCATCAGCTACTTTTTATAGTTCTGATGCCGAAACATATATTTGGTATTCACCATTATTATCTATCCGAGTAGATAACAACGAAGTATATGTAAAAGAAAACAGATTACGAACCAGCAGATTTTTAAAATCAGGAGAAAAGTCTACACTTTTTGTTGATCTGAAAGTACCCAACACCGTAATATCGCACGTGTATCTTTACGTTTGGAATAAATTCAGTAATAAAAACTTGATTGTAGATGACTTGAAAATTGAAGAATTTACAGAAAAATAAGAAAACAATAATGCTAGTCCCAAAGCCAAGTTTGGTTGCCATGCACTAACTCTACTATTGCGCCATCTTCATTCTGAACTAACAGCACTCCGTCTTGCCTTACTTCTTTAGGTATTACTGTCCATATTTTTGTGTTGTCAGATATTTTTTGGGGGCAATTTCGTTTGAATAGCATTTTATTGTAATCGCTCATTACTTGATCTATTGGCATATTAGCTATTGCATATTCAGCTACAGATTTACTTATTGCTACACACAACGCTGTAATATCTAGCTTTTTACCTGTCTCCATCTTCAAAGAAGTGGCGTGAAACAGCTCGTCTGCAAATTTGTCCTGACAAATATTGATACCTATGCCTACTACACTATAAACCCATCTACTACCCTGCAATATATTCTCTATTAGTACCCCTCCTGCCTTTTTGTCACTGACTATAATATCGTTGGGCCACTTAATCTGTATATTTTTACTTTCAGTGTACTTTTGCAAAACATTGGCAATTGCCACTGCTACACCTGCCGAGAACACAAATTGATGTGTCAAAGCATGTTTTGGCACTAGAATAACACTCATCAACAGGCTTTCACCCGATACTGACTGCCAAACCCTGCCACGTTGACCCTTGCCTTGGGTCTGTCGGTCCGCTATCACTGTCAGTCCATGGTACGCCTTATCGTCATTGATGAGTTGCATGGCATAGTTATTGGTACTATCAACAATATCGAGTGATATTAACCCTAATTCCGTTTTTATCATGTGGTTAAGTGGGAAAAGATTTATAATTTTGGTAAAACAATTTAGGAAATTTACCAAACAAAACTAACAAACCGAGTTGGACAAAATAATTAAAGAATTAAAAGAACGTAAAGTAACGGCACCCCGCCTCAATAAAAACAGTAAACTGTTTAAAACCATAATAAACGCCATAAAGGATAAGAAGGGAGCTGAAGTAGTGTCGCTAGACTTGAAGAAGATTGATGAAGCTGTAGCCGATTTTTTCATACTATGTGAAGCAAATTCCAATACACATCTCAAATCTATTGCTGATAACATTATCGATGAAGTAGAAAAAGAATGTGGCGAAAAACCATACCATAAAGAATATGGTGACACATGGACACTTGTAGATTATGTAAATATCGTTGTTCACGTTTTCCAACATGAGCAACGTGCTTTTTATAATCTTGAAAGCCTGTGGGAAGATGCACCAAAAGCTGAACATTGATTACAGCTTATTGATTTATAAGAAATATTGTTTATTCGATTAATTATAAGATGGAAGATAATAAGCAGAATACCCCACCTGGCGACTTGAGACCAGGTAATGATAATAATCCTAATGCGCCTCGTAAAGGACCTAAATTCAATATTTATTGGATTTATGGTCTCATACTTTTGGCTATTGTAGGGGCACAGTTTTATGGTGGCAACTTCGGTGCATCTGTTACCGAAAAGAGCTTTAAGGAATTCAAAGAATACCTGAGCAAAAAACAGGTAAACAAAGTAGTTGTGGTTAATAAAGAACATGTGGAAGTGTTCCTAAAACCAGGTACTGTACCTCCTCCCACACCCGGAAAAGTACCATCTTTAGCTACTGCCAATGATAAAATACCAGCATTCACTTTCAAAATAGGTAGCGTAGAGCAGTTCAATAAAGACCTTGCTGATGCTCAGAAAGATATGACAGAACCTGAGAAGGTTCCTGTTATCTACGACATTCATGGTGATGTTTTGCATGCCTTCTTACAGACATTCTTGTTGCCAATTATATTCTTGGTAGCTATGTATTTTCTTGTTTTCCGCAAGATGGGCTCCGGCGGTGGCGCAGGCGGCGCAGGTGGCATCTTCAACATTGGCAAATCAAAAGCTCAGCTATTCGAAAAAGGTACTCGAGTCAATATCACCTTTAATGATGTTGCTGGTCTTGACGAAGCTAAAGTGGAAGTAATGGAAATTGTAGACTTCCTGAAAAACCCTAAGAAGTACACTGCATTGGGTGGTAAAATACCCAAAGGTGCACTATTGGTAGGTCCTCCAGGTACAGGTAAAACCTTGTTAGCAAAAGCTATGGCTGGCGAAGCTCAGGTTCCTTTCTTCTCTATGTCAGGTTCAGACTTTGTAGAGTTGTTTGTAGGTGTGGGTGCTAGCAGAGTAAGAGATGTATTTAAACAAGCTCGTGAAAAAGCTCCTTGTATCGTATTTATTGATGAAATAGACGCTATAGGCAGGGCACGTGGCAAAAACATGATGATGAGCAATGATGAGCGTGAAAACACCCTCAATCAGATGCTGGTAGAAATGGATGGTTTTAGCGGCGACAGTGGTATCATAGTACTGGCAGCAACCAACAGACCTGATGTTCTGGATGCAGCATTGCTGCGCCCGGGTCGTTTCGATCGTCAGATTTCTATAGACATACCAGATGTAAAAGGCAGAGAAAAAATATTTGATGTGCATCTTAAGCCCATCAAACGTTCTAAAGACCTCAACATCAAAAAACTTGCAATCCAAACACCCGGCTTTGCTGGTGCCGATATCGCTAACATCTGCAACGAAGCAGCACTCATAGCAGCTCGTAAAGGCAAAAGCGAAGTGGATATGAGTGACTTCAATGATGCTATAGACCGTGTAATAGGTGGTCTGGAAAAGAAAAACAAAATCATCCTTCCAGAAGAGAAAAGAATCATTGCTTATCACGAGGCTGGTCATGCGGTATCTGGTTGGTTTTTAGAGCATGCTCACCCATTGGTAAAAGTTACCATCGTACCACGTGGAGTAGCAGCGCTGGGTTATGCGCAATACTTACCTAAAGAAGTGTACATCCGTACTACCGATCACCTGATGGATGATATGTGCATGTCACTAGGTGGGAGAGCAGTAGAGGAGTTGGTATTTGGTAAGATCTCTACAGGTGCCCTCAGCGACCTACAGCACATCACTAAAATGGCTTATGCCATGGTGTCTATGTATGGTATGAACAGCGCAATAGGTAATATCTCATTCTACGACCCTCAAAACGAAAACAGTTTCTCTAAACCATACTCAGAAGAAACTGGCAAGATCATAGACGATGAAGTAAGAAAACTGGTAGAGATAGCTTACACCCGAGTAAAAGCACTGCTCAATGACAAAATGGATGGTGTGAAAATAATTGCTGAAGAATTGCTGAAAAAAGAAGTACTCTTCAAAGACGATATGGAAAGGTTACTCGGCAAACGTCCATACGAAGACAATTCTCCAGTAGAAGATGATGAAATATCAATACCCGAAAACGATACAACATCTATTGCATAATAGTGTATTTAAATAACTTCAGTACCAGAAATGTGAACACCTAAAGTGTTCACATTTCTATTAGAACAAAACCAGCTTCATAAAAATTTTGCTGCTAATGCAAACATTCAAAACATCGAAAGCAAAAGAAAATATTCTTGCCAAAATCAGAAAAAGCCTTGGAGAAGAGAAACTACCAATGCCCTATCCTGATGCAGAAAAAAACTCAGAACCTATTTATGCTCACTCAGGTTATTCGCCCGAAGAGGTGTTTGCTGAGACATTTATTAGTCTGGGTGGCAAATTTATATTTTGCGACAGCGAACTGGATCTGATGAGTAGCATTAGTATACTATACGAAAACCTTGGTTGGACCCAAATACTTTGTGCAGATGAGAGAATGCTAAAACTGTTTCACAACAATAAATTAGATATAGTACTGCCTGCTCATCCACCTATGGAAAGTGCTGATGCTTGTATTACTGACTGCGAGATGCTGATTGCCCGTACTGGCTCTATAATGCTGAGCAGTGCACAAAATATGGGGCGTACTGCTCCAGTTTACTACCCTGTTCATATTGTGTTTGCCTACATAGACCAAGTAGTATATGATATTGATGATGCTATAAAGGCAATGAAACGCAAATATGGCAACAATGTACCCTCTATGATAAATATAGCTACAGGCCCCAGCCGGACTGCCGATATAGAGAAAACCCTAGTAGTGGGCGTTCACGGCCCTGCTAAAGTGTACTGTTTTCTTATCAATTCAGAACGGCAATAAATCCTTACTTCATTCATCTTTTACTTTTCAAGCATTGGCCGCTATCAGTCAATGTTCTTCTCGTTGCCCTGCATAATCATACCACTACATTGATATAATTGACATAAAAAACCGGTTGTAAGTATTACTACGAAGTGCAATGCTTACAACCGGGAAATAAAAAAATCTATATGCTTTTATGCCATATTATGAAATACCTGCTGCACATCATCGTCTTGCTCAACGCGCTCTATTAGCTTAAACACATCTTCAGATTGCTCTTCAGATACTGCAACTGTGTTTAGTGGTATCCACTCTAGCTCGGCAGATATAGGTGTTATACCCTTCTCTTCCAGCGCTTTTTGCATATTACCAAAATCAGTAAATCCACAGCGAACGATTAAATTACCTTCACTGTCCTCACCTACTTCTTCCAGCCCAAAGTCTATCAACTCCAGTTCCATATCGTCCATATTCAGTCCTTCTGGCTTCAGCTTAAAAACTCCTAGCTGCTTGAACAAAAAACCCACAGAACCGCTGTTGCCCAATGCACCGCCACCTTTATTGAAATGTGAACGGACGTTAGCTACAGTACGGGTTGTATTGTCCGTAGCAGTTACCACCAGTATAGCTACACCATGCGGCCCATATCCTTCATATAGTACCTCATCATAGTTACTTGTATCCTTGCCCAGTGCATTTTTTATTGCAGCTTCTATTCTATCCTTGGGCATATTTACAGACTTACCATTCTGTATCACCCTGCGCAGCATCGGGTTGTTGATAGGGTCTGCACCACCTTTCTTTACAGCTATTGCAATTTCCTTACCTATGCGGCTAAATTGCTTTGCCATACGGTCATACCGCGCAAACATTGTAGACTTACGAACTTCAAATATCCTACCCATATTATCCAGTTAAATCATTAAAATCAGGGCGCAAAAGTACGCAAAGAAGTTACAGTTTAGGTATATATACCACAAACTTTTCTTCAAACGATGGTTCTCTGAATATGTCATGTACTTTCCACGCCTGTACAATGCGTTTTAATCCGGTATCATTTATTTCTTTAGTCAAGTCGCCACCCTTCAGGCAAACCAGTCCATTGGGCAATTCTTCCCCTTTCTGCCCTCGGCGTATAAGTGGCGACACCCATCGCCATAAATCATTAAGCGGAGCTACAGCTCTTGATACTGCATAGTCGAACGACATACCTTTCAGGTCTTCTACTCTGGTGTGTATTGCTGTCACATTAATAAGCCCTATAGCATCTGCCACTTCCTGCACTACTTTTATTTTCTTGCCTATACTGTCAGTTAATACAAACTGCACATCTGGATTAAATATAGCTAGTGGTATACCCGGAAAACCACCACCTGTACCTATATCTACCACCTGCGCACCCTTATCAAATGGGCAAATAGCTGCAATAGCCAGAGAATGTAAAACATGACGCTCATACAGCGAATCAATATCCTTCCGAGAAATTACATTTATCTTCTCATTCCATTCTCGATATAGTTCATTAAGCTGCGAGAATTGTTGCAATTGTTTTTCGGTAAAATCATCGAAGTACTTAAGGATTATTTCCAATTTTTTTTGTTTTTCCAAGTTATGTACGGCAGAAACGCAAAGTTATACATCATCCACCCCAAATCGAATAGCGGCAACAAATAAAGAGGTATTTTTTCATTCAGCCTATTCAATACCCTCTTCCACAACACCCAATACAACATACACCTTACCCCAATTAGAATAAATACAGTCAACGCAGGCACAGTAAAAAAGGAACATATCAAAACAAGCCATACACATGCATGTGATAGCGCATACCCTCCCAGCAACAATTGAGTACTGGCTTTGTAATACTTGCCAGTAGATAGATGTCTTTGTTTTTGATGTATCCATTCAGCTATAGTTGCCTTTGCAGCAGAATGTGTAAATGCATCAGGGTCACTCACCACTGCTACATTTGTAGCTGTACCTGCTATTTGCACCAGCAAGTCATCGTCGCCCGATGGTAATGCCTTCCAAATATGTTGTGCTATTGCATTCTCTAATACTGTTCGTGTACAAGCCATGTTGCGCCCCACCGCCATATAGGGCATACCACTAGCAGCATAAGTACTATACTGCAGGTAAGTATGCATTGTTTCCCAGCGCACAAATGCATTCAATAATCCCGACTTTGCATAGTAGCCGCCATATCCAGCTACTATCTCCTTACCAATATGCAGGGGGGCAACCATTAATCTTAACCAATTACTACTTGCTGGCTTACAGTCGGCATCAGTCAATAACAGCATATAATGTTTAGCTGCTTGTAACCCCATAGCTAGGGCATGTTTTTTGCCTTTACTGGCACTTACATCAATATTTACAACAACAAGATGTGGGTATTCCAGTTTCAAACTGTTTAAAATAGCTGTCGTTTCATCTGAAGAGCCATCATTTACTACAATTACCTCATAATACGACCTATCATATTGATCAAAGTAAACTTGACTCAGCACATGAGGTAAGTTGATAGAAAGTTGCCCCGCTTCATTTTTGGCACATATTATTACGCTTACAGGATAGCGGCTTAACGTGTTTGCATGTGTATTCCTTAAAGCGTGAAAACGGAGCAAAAAGAAAAGCCCGAATACACACTGTATTGTAAGAACAACAACTATTACACACAATAACATGAGGGGTAAAGTTAAGTTGGCTAATTGATTTCTAATAAAAACAAGTTTCTAACCTCTGATTACCTACTCAGTATTCACGTATACAAATCATTAAAAACACAAAATAATTGCTAAAACACTATTATTAACCACATAGTAAGATGGCAATTTGCCGTATTTCTCTATCTTTGAACGGTATGCGAAATATTAAAATCTTAGAAGTAAGGTCAGAAATAGGAGCCGGAACACGTGGAGCTAGTTTGGGTGTAGATGCTATTAAAATTGCCGCACTCGACTTCATGAGCAATTTGTTTGTCAATTTCCCGTCTGAAGTAGTAGAAACTGAAAATAGACTGCTGTACGAACCCATTGCATCTCCTTATGCAAAACGCATAGTGGGTATACATACTATGTATGAAAGAGTATCTACTGCAGTAGCCGAAACTGTAAAATCTGGTTTATTCCCTCTGGTACTAGCTGGCGATCACAGTACCGCTGGTGCTACTATTGCAGGGCTCAAAATTGCGCGTCCCAAGCGCAGACTGGGTGTAGTGTGGATAGATGCACATGCCGACCTTCATTCGCCCTACACTACCCCATCGGGCAATATGCATGGTATGCCTTTATCAATTTCGCTGGCAGACGATAACGTAGAAAACCAAATGCATAACCCAGATGCTAAAACAGTAGAAGTATGGCAAAAATTAAAAAACCTCGGTAAAATAGAACCTAAAATATTACCCGAGGATATAGTTTTTATAGCTTTAAGGGACTTCGAAAAAGAAGAAGAGGCAATATTAAAAAAGGGCAACATAAAAGTTATCCCTGTAGCCGAACTACGCCGTAAAGGTGTAGAAAATGTAGTCAGACAAACATTCCTTCACTTATCCAACTGCGATGACATATACGTAAGTTTCGATGTGGATAGCTTGGATAGTTCCATTTCCAGAGGAACAGGTACACCAGTTAGCAATGGTCTTAAGGAAAGAGAAGCTGAAGATCTTATCGCATCCTTTATGCAGCACCATAAAATATGCTGTTTCGAGATAGCCGAAGTTAACCCAACACTAGATAAAGAAAATATGATGGCTGAAATTGCGTTTAATATCTTACAAAGAAGTGTCAACTTACTGATGCTGAACTAACATATCACTGACTATTTCGTCAGTTGAAGCTTAACTTTAGTCATTTTTCAATTCTCTTTTTTAAAATCGCATAGTATTAGCGAGAGATGAAACTAGCCAGTTTCATTCTCTCGCTTTTTTCATTGTGTTCAATTATTTGAAATACAAACACCTACACATAGTACTTTACTATTTCTTATATAATTTCATCTACATCGGTCGTAAAACCTTAAATTTTGTTAAGCAGCTTGTTAACAAGATGTCATTAACACCGCAATAAAGAAGAAGAACTTAATAACCAAAATCTATAGTTTAATTTTGCAAACTAAGCGAAACATTGTGTAACCCTTACCTGTATGCACAAGTGTTAATTTTTACCATGCAAATAATATAATATTCCACTTCGTTAAAGAATTACTAATAATTATAATTCTGAAGTAAGAAACCACTAAACTCAGCAAAGTATATAGTAGACAGCAAGATATAAGTTATACTATTCAATAATAAGAATAATGAATAGCTTTTTTTGTCAAAATTGACAGTTAACACAAACTGTAGCCAATTAGTAATCGTAAATATTGTGTCAGAGAAATGAAGAGAATCAACAAATCAGTTAAAGTAATGAACCTTTCAAGCATAATACCTAGTGTCAACTTACTCCGTAAGCTTATAACAGTTGCACTCCTTATCATTTCCAATCAATCTTTTGGACAATCAATAACCTGGTACCAGGATAATGACAATGACGGGTGGGGAAATCCATCGGTCACGCAGTCTTCCGCAACAAAACCTGTAGGTTATGTTCAAAACAATTTTGACTGTAACGACAACAACTTCAACAATTCTGTATGGTCTAATGTGGGCAGCGCTGGCATTTCTGCATTTGGTGCTACTTACACCGCTGTAGTTGTTGATGGCAACGGAACACCCTATGTAGGGTATAACAACAACGGAAATGGATCAGTTGTATACAAGTATACAGGTAGTACGTGGACAATGGTAGGATCGGAAAATTTCTCTGGTCAACCAATTTATAGCGCCATGGCACTAGACAGTGACAACAACCCCTATTTTGCAGCCCAGAATAACAATAGTGGTCAGGCACCTACTATCATGAAGTTTGCATCAGGCTCTTGGGCTACTTTAGGTGGCAGCAATCCTACATCCAATGGTTCCGCTTACAACAGCATTGCAATAGATGGTTCCAACAATGTCTACTATGCATACAAAGAATTATACAGCACCCATGCCAATAAAGCTACACTGATGAAGTATAATGGAAGCAGCTGGGCTGCAGTTGGTTCCAGAGGTTTTACCAGTGGCACAGTCAATTTCACTTCTCTGGCAGTTACATCATCTGGCACTCCCTACCTGGCATTTCAAGACGGAAGCAACAGCAATAAGGCTACAGTAATGACATACAATGGGTCTAGCTGGGTTAACGTAGGTAGTGCTGGATTGTCAAATGGCACAGCCACCTACATTTCTTTGACCATTGACAAAAGCGGCACCCCCTACATTGCGTACAACGACGGTAGCTATAGCAACAAACTAGTGGTTAAAAAATTCAATGGTTCCGCTTGGGTAAATGTTGGAAGTGCTACTGGACTATCTACTGGTACAGCCAACTTTATAACCATCAAAACCGATGGAAACAACACCCCTTTTGTTGCCTATACTGACGCTAACAACAGCGATAGAGGAGTTGTTATATCATACAATGGTAGCAGTTGGGTGCAAGTTGTTAGTGCTAACATCAGCTCAGCTGCTGCCACTAATCTATCTATGACAATTGATAAATATGGTATACCATATGTAGCATTCAGAGATGGCAATAGTAGCGATAGAGTTACGGTAATGAGAATGGATATAGTAAGAAACCTTCCCACTACTCCTATCGCATCAGCTTCACCTACCTTCAGTTGTTCTGCTGGTACAGCTACCCTTACTGTTACTAGCGGCACTCTAAACGACGCTACTAACTGGAAATGGTACAGCGGTAGTTGTGGTGGTACTCCAGTGGGCACTGGCAGCTCCATAACCACTACTTTTTTGGGTACTACTACTTACTATGTAAGAGGCGAAAACGACTGTCCATCTTCTAATGGTGCATGTGGTTTCACCTCTGTTACCGTTCGCAACTCCCCCTTGTGGTATCAGGACACTGATGGAGATGGCTGGGGAAACCCATCTGTGATTCAGGCGTCTTGCACTCAGCCAGTAGGGTATGTGGCCAACAATCTCGACTGTAACGACGGCATCATTACTGGCACACAATGGTACACTTTAGGTAGCGGTCCAGTAGCTTCCAATCAGGCATTATGGACTACTTTGGCATTAGATGCTAATAATACTCCTTTTATAGGTTATTATGAAGACTATAATAAAGGTACAGTTCGTAGTTTCACTAGTGGCTGGAGTGCAGTCGGATCATCACTGTTCACACCCAGTAGAACTACCCACAATGATCTTGCATTTGACCCGTCTGGAGTGTTACACATGGCATTTCAGGATGATTTTGGCGGGGTAAGTGTAATGAAATATAGTGGTAGTAGCTGGAGTCTTGTTGGTCCCAGAAACTTCTCACTTGGTCAGGCTACTTATACTTCTATTGCTTTTGATGCAGCTGGCACTCCTTATGTGGCATTTGTAGATGCATATTTTACTCATACCAATAAAGTATCAGTAATGAAATACAATGGAGTATCATGGGTTGTAGTGGGTAGTTATGGATTTTCACCTGGTACTGCTAATTACACTTCTCTTGCTATAGATGGCGGAGGCACACCTTATGTTGCATTCTCTGATGGCAACACAAGCGATAGACTCACTGTAATGAAATTTAACGGTAGCTCTTGGACTATTGTTGGATCAGCTGGATTTTCTGCACAAACCGCTTCCTATTGCAAGATAAAATTAGATGTCTACGGCGTTCCTTATGTAGTTTTTAGTGATGGCAACTCTAGTAACAAAGCTACTGTGATGAAATTCAATGGCACGAGCTGGGCAAACTTGGGTAGTGCTGGTTTTTCAGCTGGTACTGCTGCTTACACCTCTATTGCTATCACTGCAGGAGGCAACCCGATTGTAGTGTACAAAGACGGTGGCAATAGTGATAAAGCCACAGTTATGCGCTACAATGGCAGTAGTTGGTCGGTTTATGGTAGTGCAGGTGTTTCTAGCGGCACAGCCAACTATACAGCACTGGCTTTAGATGCTTACGACTTACCAGTTATAGGATTTCAGGATGCTAGTAATAGTAACAGACCTACCGTTATGAAAGTAGGCCCTGTAGCTGTAGCACCTACCACGCCTACTGCTGCAGCCACTAGCACTACTATATCATGCGGAAACTTAACCACATTATCTGCTACTGGCACTCTGAATGGTGCAGCAGCATGGTATTGGTATAGGGGTAGTTGCGGTGGCACATATGTAGGTATGGGCAATTCTATTAGTGTAGCTCCATCTGCTACTACTACTTATTATGTAAGAGGGGAAGGTGGTTGTCTTACTACTCCTGGCACCTGTGGCAATATCACAATTACTGTAACCGCAGCCACTCCTGTTTTGCCAGCCATTACTGGTACACTTCCTGAGTGCGTTGGTTCTGTAAGAACTTTGGCCAATGCTACGCCCGGTGGCACATGGAGTAGCAGCAACACTGCTGTAGCTACTGCTGGCGCTACAACAGGTATTATTACAGGTATAAGTACTGGAAATTCTACTATTACTTATTCTTGGGGTGGAGTATGTGGTTCTACTTTTACCACAGCAACAATGACTGTAAACCCAGACCCAGGTTATGGTCCCATCACAGGCATCACTACTGTTGTTACTGGCAGCACCACCACTTTAAGTCATACTACACCAGGCGGGACATGGTCTAGTGCAAACAGTTACCTTGCTTCAGTCAATTCATCAGGTGTTGTTACTGGCATTGCTCCAGGCACTGTAAGAATCAGCTATACTATCAATGACGCATGTGGAGCTTTCAGTGCCACAACATTAGTATCTGTAAACCCGAATACTTCTTTCACCCCAATTACAGGTTCATTTACTGTATGTGCAGGAAGTACCACTGCTTTGGCAAATGCTACTGGCGGTGGTGTATGGACAAGTACTAATACGAGTGTTGCTATAGTAGGCACTAGCGGTATTGTTACTGGAGTAACTCAGGGAACTTCAACTATATCATATACTGCTGGTGGAAATACTGCTACTCAGGTAGTAACCGTTAATCCTCTACCAAATGCTGGCGCCATAACAGGCACTGCCACTACTTGTTCTGCATCTACCACTACTCTTAGTAATGCACAAGCTGGTGGTATGTGGACTAGTAGCAATAATGCTGTAGCAACTGTAGGCACAGGTGGTTTAGTAACTGGCGTGGCTTTCGGCACTACCACAATTTCCTATTCAATTACTAACAGTTGTGGAACTGACTACGTTACTCTTACTGTTTCAATAAATGCTGCTCCAAGTGAAGTAACTGCTACCGCTACACCAAACCCATTGTGCAGCGGTTCGATGTTAACACTGAAAAGTACCGCCAATAGCAATATTGTTGGAGGGGGTACGGTTTGTGGTACAGTTAATGAAAATGGAACATTAACACTAACGGCACCCTCAGGCACTGTCTTCACTAGTGTTACTTTTGCTAGCTATGGTACGCCCACCGGTTCTTGTGGCAGCTTTGCTACGAGTGCTTGTCATTCGCCTACAAGCTTGTCTGTGGTTGAAAGTTACTTAATTGGCAATTCAACAGCTACTATTCCTGCTACAAATGCAGTTTTTGGTGATCCCTGTTCTGGAACATCTAAATCGCTTTACGTTCAGGCAACTTATTCCTATCCTGCAACTTATGAATGGTCTGGACCAAATAGTTTTAGTTCAACAGCACAAAACCCAACTACTTTTGCTGTTTCTACTGCAAGTGCTGGTATTTACACCGTTACAGCAAGTAACGCTTGCGGTTCTGCTCACGCGACACAGACAGTTACAGTCAATCCAATTCCCGATGCTGGCACTATAACTGGTACTCCTGTAGTTTGTTCTTCTGCTACAACCTCTCTTACCAATACTCAACCCAGTGGTATATGGAGTAGCAGCAACACAGCCATAGCCACCGTAGGTACTAGCGGTGTTGTAACAGGTGTCGCATATGGCAATGCTACAATTTCTTATGCTGTGACCAATGGTTGCGGTACTTATTACGCAACTCAGGTTATTACAGTAAATGCTATTCCAAGTACAGTAAATGCTACTGCTACACCAAACCCAATATGCAGCGGTTCAACCTTGACATTGACCAGTTCTTCAATTAACAAAATTATAAGTGGGACGGTTTGCGGTACAGCTAACGAAAATGGCACAATAACATTAACAGCACCTGTTGGTGCAGTTTTTACAGGTATTTCTTTTGCTAGCTACGGTACACCTACCGGTTCCTGTGACAGCTTTACAACAGGTTCTTGCCACTCGTCTACAAGCTTGTCAGTAGTGGAAAGTTACTTAATGGGCAACTCAACTGCGACTATCCCAGCTACAAATGTCGTTTTTGGTGACCCATGTACGGGAACATCAAAGAGGCTTTATGTTCAGGCAATTTACTCTTATCCAGCAACATACGAATGGTCTGGCCCTAATAGTTTTAGTGCTACAACACAAAACCCAACAGCCTTTGCAGCTACTACAGCAAGTGCAGGTATTTATACTGTTACAGCAATTAACAGTTGTGGCTCCGCTCAGGCCACTCAGGTAGTAACCGTTAATCCGCTACCTAATGCTGGTACCATAACTGGTACTG
>CAZRPA010000098.1:0-14217 GCA_964601855.1 uncultured Flavipsychrobacter sp.
AGTTGCAGATGGGCAAACTACGGCAGTGCCTGTTATAGTACCAGCATTAGGAAGAGGATTTACTGTTACAATCTGTGTAGCAAAATCTGTACCACAACCATTTGTAACAACATAAGAAATAGTAGCGTTGCCCTGAGCAACACCTGTTACTATACCACTAGTACCCACTGTAGCTATGCTAGTATTCGTGCTCGACCACACACCACCGCCAATGGTGCTGGATAATGAAGTTGTAGTAGCAGGACAAACTGTAGCAGTACCAGAAAGCACACCCGCATCAGTCGAAGCATTTACAGTAACGATTTTTGTAGTGGTAGCAGATCCACAACTATTTGTGGTGCTATAAGAGATTGTGGTTGTTCCAGCATTGTTTGCTAAGAAATCTCCTTCTGCGTCAATTGTAGCTATACTTGTGTTGCTACTACTCCATGTTCCATCATCACCTGATGATGTATAGCTAGTTGTTTCGTCCTCGCATATAGAATTTACTCCTGATATAATGCCGGCATCAGGCAAAGGGCTTACTGAAACATTAATAGTAGAAAAACAAGTATTATTGGTGTAGCTTATAGTTACATTTCCTTCAGCTATTCCCGTTACTATACCGGTACTGGAATTTACGGTGCCTATTGCATTGTTGCTGCTGCTCCATACACCACCAGAAACGCTGTTTGACAAAGTTGTATTATTAGAGGCACAAACAGTAGTTGTGCCGGTAATAGCTGCTGGTTGATTGTTAACTGTAAGGACTTTTGTAGCGTTTGTACCACAGCCTGTATTGTAAGTGATGGTAGTAGTGCCATTAGTTAGTGGATCTATTAAGCCAGTAGTACTATTGATTGTGGCTACTCCTGGTGCGCTGCTGCTCCATGTGCCGTTTGCTATGGAATTGGTAAATGTTAAATCAGTGCCTGTGCATGCGTTATTATTGCCAGTAATTGCAGAAGGAGTTGAAGAGACGGTAACTGTTCTGATCGCAGAACAAGCACCATTGTTGTAAGATATAACAGCAGTACCTGCTGCTACACCACTCACTACACCTGTAGTATTTACGCTCGCTATTGCACTATTAGAACTACTCCAAGTACCACCTGATACAGAGTTACTGAGTGTCGTAGTATTGCCAGTACATACAAATGCTGTACCAGTAGTAGCAGCAGCACCAGCATTAACTGTAAGTACTTGGGTGGCGGCCGTACCACAACCTGTGCTATATGTGATTCTTGTCGTACCTGCACTAACTGTTGTAATTGATCCATTGTTAGAGTTGATGGTAGCAACTCCAGTATTACTGCTGCTCCATGTGCCGAAGGGTACAGTATTGCTATAAGTAAGACTGTAGCCGTTGCAGCTTATAGTACTACCAGTAATAGCTGCAGGAGTTGTAGTTACTGTTACTATTTTGGTAGCTACAACAGTAGCGCAAGTAGATCTTGTATATGATATTGTAGCTGTTCCGCTGGCTACGCCAGTCACTGAGCCAGATGCATTTACGGTAGCAACACCAGTATTATCAGAGCTCCATACACCACCAGAAGTAGAATTGGTAAGTGTAGTAGATGAACCAACACATATTTTAGAAGTTCCACCAGATATTGCAGCTACTGTAGGTGTAACACTAACTGTAAGTACTTTAGTTGTTCTGCTGCCACATGCCGCTCTATAAGAGATTGTGGTTGTGCCAGAAGCAACACCAGATACTACACCAGTGTTAAGCCCTATTGAAGCTACACTAGTAGATGAACTTCGCCATGTGCCACCAGCTGTAGTGTTGGTAAGAGTAGTAGTGCTACCTACACAAACAGTGCTACTGCCACCTATAGCAGCAGGTAATGCACCCACTGTAACAGATGTTATAGGGCTGGTTAGTGTGCCACTAGTTCTACAAGAGCCTGCGCCTGTCCAAGTTATAGTACAATAGTAATAAATTACTCCTATGGTATTAGTAGGAGGTAAATAGAATAGATTTCCACTAGAGTTAGTAGTACTATTAGAGTTAGTAGAACTTAATAAAGTACCACCAGAGGTGCTGTTAGTAGTATTGCTGTACCAGTTCACAGTAATTGCAATGCCAGAACTTGTTCCGCTACCTGTGTTGCAGGTGTAATATCTGAATCTCAGGCTTGATGCCGTAGCGTTTTGGCAGTAATTTCTTGCAGAAGTAATATCGCGCACGGTGTTAGGAGCGTATATCCTTTGAGCAAAAGATTTGCTTGATATTGCTGATAAGAGAATGGTAATAATTGATACTATTAGTTTTAAGTTTTTCATTGTACTGTATGTTGTATTATTTTGTAATTTTTGTTTGTTGATTGGATTTAGATAGTAGCTATTTTTGATGTTTCGTAGCTTATCATTTCAAGGTCATTTTCGTTTTTGGTTATATAGCACATTGCTCCGTGTTTTATAGCGTCACTGGCAATCACGCTATCTTTTCTTGCCGATATCATCATAAGATGTGTGGTAGGATTGGTAGACTTTACTTTTTGTAATACATCCATTCCATTGAGTGTTCCCATATCATAGTCTAGTAATATAAGGTCGGGCGATAAATTCATATTTTGCAAGCACGACTCGCCATCTTCAAATAAGAATATATCTGTAAAACCAAGATTCAGTAAATGTTGTTGGTATATATGTCTGCAAAAAACACTGTCATCGACGATAAATACTTTCAATTGGTTTCTACTTTTCATGATTACAATTTCTTAGACAGTAACAATCTGCGTGCCATTATTTCAAATATCTGAAAATCAATACAATATAAATAGTGATAAAAGTAATACAATCCATATTTTGGAATAGTATTCCGTATAATGGAATTATTGAGTGCAGGTAAGTTGTTTTTTCTTATTTTATTGTTTTTTAGCAATTATTGCTTCTATTGGTTATCTTTGGTTAATATTTTTTCCATATTATGGAACAGTTCAGGATATTTGTTGTTGAAGATGATCCGTGGTACGGACAAATATTGGCGTACCATTTATCGCTCAATCCAGATCACATAATTCACAGATATATTACAGGTAAAGATTGTCTGGCTAACTTATCGCTTCAGCCAGATCTCATTAGTATTGATTACTCATTGCCCGATATGAATGGTTCGGAACTATTAAAGGCTATTAAGTCTTACGATAGTGAAGTGCCAGTAGTAGTAATAAGTGCACAAGAAGATATAAATACTGCGCTGAAGCTCATAAAAATGGGAGCGAGCGATTATTTTGTAAAAGACGATAGTACGAAAGATCTATTGTGGAATGCAGTGAATCATGCAAAAGAAAAGCGGTCGCTCAAAACTGAGTTGGCTACACTAAAACAAGAGCTGGTAAGTAAATATGACTTTGGTAGAGCCATAATAGGCAACAGTGAGCCAATGAAAAAGATTTTTGCTTTGCTAGAAAAAGCAGTAAAAACCAACATTAACGTATATATCACTGGCGAAACAGGTTCAGGTAAGGAAGTGGTGGCAAAAGCAATACACTATAACTCTAACAGAAACAAAAAACCATTTGTGGCTGTTAATATGGCTGCTATACCAAAAGAACTCATTGAAAGTGAGCTCTTTGGATATGAAAAGGGGGCTTTTACAGGGGCTACGAGTCGCAAAACCGGCAAATTTGAAGATGCCGATAAAGGGACCTTGTTTCTGGATGAGATAGCCGAACTGGACCTTAGTGTGCAAAGTAAGCTGCTGAGAGTACTGCAAGAGAGAGAGCTAACTAGAGTAGGGGGGAGTGATAAAATAATATTGGATGTGAGGCTGATAGTGGCTACACACAAAAACCTGCAGGATGAAGTGAAAGCAGGTAGATTTAGAGAAGATTTGTACTACAGAATTATGGGTTTGCCAATAGTTTTGCCCTCACTTAAAGAGAGAGGCAATGATATATTACTACTTGCCAAACATTTTCTGGATGACTTTTGTAAGGTAAACAAAATGGCTACCATTAAAGTTACAAAAGGTGCAAAAGATAAGCTACTGAAATATCATTACCCAGGCAATGTAAGGGAACTGAAGTCTGTTATAGAGCTGGCAGCTGTAATGTGCAATAACAATGAGATGACTGAAGAAGATATCTTTTTGCACTCTGTGGGCACATCTATGTCATTTGCTCGCGAAGACAAAAAACTAGATCAGTACATATCTGAAATAATACAGTATCATCTGGGTAAGAATGATAATAATGTGGTATTGACCGCTAAAAAGTTAGGAATTGGTAAGTCAACTATTTACAAAATGCTGAAAGATAAAGATATACACATAAATATGTAGTTATGTCAATAAATGAACTGATAGATGAGCTGGACAGGGAGCGTAAAGCAAGGGTTATTGCAGAGAAGCAGATATCTGTGTTAGAAGCTGAGCTGGCTAAGTTAAATAGCAATAATACCCATCCAAGCGCAATAGCTGATGAGTCAAATATTTTATTGCAATTATCAGCGCTTTTTTCTCATATAAACTATGGCTTTCTTTCAGTTAATAAGACTGGTTATATTGTGTCTTCCAATGATGTATTTAACAGACAATTCTGTTTAGGAACTAATATAATAGGAACCAAAATAGATGAACTGTCTGCAAAGCTTGGTTTTTATGACAATAATATATTTCATTTCATTTCCTCTGAAGAGGGAGTTTCAAGCAGAAAACGATCACTAAACAATGCACACTATAATGTAATTGGCATACCTTCTTCAGTATCTTTCATTAAAAACGACTTGTGGTTGTTTGTTGATGAATCTGAACATATAATTGAGAAAAATAGTATTGAATTCAGGAAAACATTTTTGGAGCATGTTTTAAATAATATACCTGGAGATATAGTAGCATTTGATGCGGAGCATAGGTATCTCTACATTAATCCAGTAGCTGTAAAAAATTCTGAAATTCGGAGTTGGCTGATAGGAAAAACAGATAATGAGTATTGTATAAAATACAATAGACCAATTAAGATTGCTGAAGAGCGAAATAAAATATTTACACAAGTAAAAGCAAAAAGAGCTCCAGTAGAATGGGAGGAAAAATTAGTTACGGCAAATGGAAACGAAGAATATCATTTGCGCAAAATGTCACCTGTTTTTAACGCAAAAGGTGAATTGGAGATAGTGATAGGTTATGGAATTGATATTACCGAAAGAAAGCACATAGAAGAGAAAATAGTATTGGGTGAAAAGAAATACCGAGATATCTTCAACTTCAGCCAGGTATGGATTTGTACGCATAAATTAGATGGCGAATTAATTTCAGTTAATCCATCAGCATGTAACTTGTTGGGGTACGCTGAACATGAATTGGTTGGAACCAATTTGAAAAACTTACTTCCTGAAAATGCAAGAAAAAAGTTTGTAGAGGAGTACTTGATAAAAATTGCGGCAACAGGATCTGATGAAGGTGTGATGAGCATACTGAATAAAGGGGGTAAAGCTAATTATCTATTGTATCATAATTATCTCAAATTCGAAAAAGGCGAACCGCCCTACATTATTGGCTTTGCGCAGAATATAACAGACAAACTACATGCAGAAAATGCACTAAAGCAAAGTGAAGAAAAGTACCGAAATATTATTGACAGTATGAATATGGGGATGCTGGAGATAAATATGGAAGGTGAAATTTTGTTTGCAAATCAGAGGTTTTGTAATATGAGTGGCTATTCTGTTGATGAACTTTTAAAGCAGAATGCTACAGTTTTATTCTTCAAAAATTCTGTTAGAAACATAAGCAGTTCTGTTAGAAAAAAGCATTTGGCAGCAAATAAAAATTATGAGTTTGAAGTAAAAATTAAAAACGGAGATGTACAGTGGTGGCTGGTTAGTACTGCACCGTTATTTCATGCTGATGGCACAGTAAAAGGAACTGTTTCTATTAGCCTAGACATAACCAAACAGAAAACCATGGAAACCGAGATGCGCAATGCAATAAAGCAAGCAGAAAAATCGGCACATGCCAAGGAGATATTTCTGGCTAATATGAGTCATGAAATTCGCACTCCTATAAATGCCATAATGGGTCTAGGTAAATTATTGTCGAAAGGAACTAATCTTGACGAAAAACAAACATTCTATCTGTCTTCTATCAGAAAAGCTTCAGAAAATTTACTGGTTATTATTGATGATATACTTGATGTTTCGAAGATAGAAGCTGGGGAGGTAAATCTAGAAAAAATAGCATTGGACCTTAATGAAATAGTGAGTCAGGTGATAACAATGCTACAACCTAAAGCAGAAGAAAAAGGACTATTGTTAATATCTGAGATAGATGAAAATATAGCGTTGTCATTATTGGGGGATCCCTATCGTATCAATCAGGTGTTGATAAATATGGTGAATAACGCTATAAAATTTACCGACAAAGGATACATACGTCTGCGAGCCAAACTAACAGACACTATTAACGATACCCAAACAATTGTGATTACTATTGAGGACACCGGAATAGGTATTGACGATGAGTTTATAGGAAAGATATTTAATAATTTCTCTCAGGAAGATGAAACTGTTGTTAGGAAATTTGGTGGTACAGGGCTGGGAATGAGTATTACACGCCAACTGATGGAATTGATGGGTGGCACAATAGAAGTGAAGAGTAAGAAAAATTTTGGAACTACTATATATCTAACCTTTCACATGAAGGTAAGTAGCAGAAGGGTGATAGTGAAAAAGAAAGCTGCTAAAAACGATACTAGCCATATAGCTAATGCAAAAGTATTGCTGGTAGAAGACAATGAACTGAATAGGCTACTGGCCTACACCATATTGACGCAATATGGTGCACTAGTAACTAGCGCCGAAAATGGTGCCATAGCTATAGAATGTTTGCGCAAACAGAAATTTGATATTGTACTGATGGATGTGCAAATGCCAGTAATGGACGGCATTACGGCTACTCGTATCATAAGAGAAGAAATGAAGAACGATGTGCCAGTCATAGCTCTTACTGCGAACGCCATAAAAGGAAAAAAAGAAGAATACATGCAAGCGGGCATGAACGACTACATAGCAAAACCATATAATGAAGAAAAAATGATTGCTGTCATAGCAGGTTTGTTGTCGAAGATGCCCACTGAAATCCAACAGACCTCTATTAACCAACCTGATGTAATGCACTCGCAAATTGACAAAACTGACGAGCCTCTATTCAATTTAAAGAAGTTGATACAAATAGCCGGAGATAATACAGATTTTATTAATCAAATGCTTACGCTATTTGTGACTGATGTGCCCAGTAGTATGGCAAAGATAAAGGATGCGTACGCCAACAGAGATTTTCAGGTAATAAAATATCTTGCTCATAGGATAAGACCATCTTTACAAAATATGTGTGTAAACTCTATAAAAGAAGAAACACTTTTACTGGAAAATATGGCGATAGCTGAGGCGGCTGGTGAGGAAATGGAGCATATTATAAACAAAATGTCCGGCGTAATAAATAAGGTAACTGCCAAGATAAAAGCAGACTACAATGTGTAGACAAGTTTATTTAATAGGTACGGTAGCGCAACAATGCAACGAATATCTATTGGTGTCAAATATTAGTTTGTTCGGCATCGATAGATACTAAATGCCGAACAAAATAGTGGGTGAACATGATATTAAACTATAGATGCTGGTTTATCTGCAATGCATTAATGGCTTGGAGAATTTTTCTTGGCACGTAGGTTGAGCATCTCTACAAGTATAGAAAATGCCATGGCAAAATAAATGTAACCTTTAGGGATACCATTTTCAAAGCCCTCAGCTATCAATGATACACCTATTAGTAACAAAAAGGAGAGCGCAAGCATCTTCACCGTAGGGTGGTTATTAACAAATCTGCTCACTGCACCCGAAGCAAAAAACATAATACCTACAGCTATTATCACTGCAGCTATCATTACCTCTACGTGGCTAGCCATACCTACAGCAGTTATTACAGAGTCTAGAGAAAAAACAATATCCAGCACCAGAATCTGAAAAATGATACTAGAAAATGAATGAACTTTTACATTTTTTGTTTTGTGTTCTTCTCCTTCTAGTTTTTCATGAATTTCTGCAGTGCTTTTGTATATCAAGAACAGGCCACCTATTATCAATATAAGATCTCTGCCAGATATTTCTAATTTTTCCAGCAATACAGTGTCTGAAACGCCTATCCACAAACCAGGGTTAAATAAACCACCTTTCAGTCGCATCACCCAGCTAATAGATAGTAGCAACAATATCCTCGTAATCATAGCCAGACCTAATCCGGTTTTTCTTGCTTTTTCCTGTTGGTGCGCAGGTAGTTTGCCGGTGAGTATAGATATAAATACTATGTTGTCTATACCTAATACTATCTCCAGTACTGTAAGTGTGATAAGAGATATCCATATTTCAGGATTTAAAAACCATTCCATATTTCGATTGCTGCAATTTTTTTACAGGTCGCAAAAGTACGTAAGTATCGGATGAAAAATTACATGTTAATTGCTATGTTTTAATTGTCTTTGGTGCTTGTTTATTTGTTTTCTCTGTTTTTATTTAAAGTCTCATTCATTTAGTATCATTTGCCTGCCCGAAATTATTTTACCATGCATAGCATTTGGGGTAATAATGGTTAGCGTTTCTTCGTTTTTAAAAATGTCGTGTTAGCATTACCGATAGGTGGATTTTTGTATTTCATCGTTCCAAAGCAATATTGATATTACCTTTACCCTATGTACACACTAGCTGCTGCATATTACGGGTTAAAAGATGCGCTAGCGCCTTTGTATGATGAAAGGGAGTCTAGTGCTATAGCTCATGATGTTTTAGAGACTGTTACCGGACTATCTAAAACAGACAGACTGATATTAAAAAACAACCTTCTCAGCCCAAAACAACAATCAGAATATGATAAAGTTGTAACACAATTAGTGACCGGAGTGCCTATGCAATATGCATTGGGGCACGCATGGTTTATGGGCAATAAGTATGAGGTAAATAATGCTGTGCTCATACCTAGACCAGAAACTGAAGAACTGGTGCAATGGATAGCTGATGAATGCATAGTAAACAAGAAATCAATATCTGTATTAGATGTGGGTACAGGTAGTGGATGTATAGCAATATCATTGTCTATATTTATTCGTGATATGCAGGTAATAGCTTGCGACATCAGTAAAGAAGCACTGCAAGTAGCAAACAGCAACGCAGTAAACATTGGAGCTAATGTAGTGTTCAAACAAGTTGATTTTCTGAAATGGCAAGAAATAGAGTGGGAGAGCGGTTATGATATTATAGTGTCAAATCCTCCATACATTCCACTATCTATAAAGTACAAATTGCATGAAAATGTGATAAATCATGAGCCACATCTTGCACTGTTTGTGCCGGATAGTGACCCGCTTGTTTTCTACAGAGCTATTGCAGCATTTGGTAACAGTCACTTGTCTGAAGGTGGTAGCATTTATTGCGAGCTAGATGCAGACAATGCTATGGCTACAAAGGTTATGTTTGAGGCCGCAGGCTACACTAAAGTAGTGATAAAGCAAGATATGCATGGCAATCTAAGAATGCTAAAGGCAATGAAATAACATTAATTACTTCAACCATCTGCAACAGTGATGAATAATATACAGCAAAGGAAGTATAATGCACCTATCTGGGTTTCAGCTGCTCTGTTTAGCATTATTGTGTATTGTGTATTTCCGCTATATCAATACAATATAGATCCAGATGGTACTTCTTATCTCACTATTGCTGCCCGTTATGCAGCCGGCGACTATACGACTGCTGTTAATGGACTGTGGAGCCCATGGGCGTGCTGGTTTACTGCATTACTCATCAAGTGTGGTATGGCTGCCATACCTGCATCAATACTTATTAATTCGGTGGGTGCCTTAGGCTTTTTGTTTGTAACTGATGCTATATTCAGGAAGTTCACATTTTCATCTACTGTCAGGTGGTTTTTCAATCTTTCATTAGTAGTGTTTCTTGTTTTTGCTGTTTTCTGGCAATCGTTCAATGATTTGTGGCAGGCATTTTTACTACTCGCTGTTTTGCGTATAATGATGAGTGCTCAGTACACACATAACCCCATGTTGTGGGTGGCTACTGGGCTTTTGGCATCGGTGGCATACTATGCCAAAGCTTATTCATTGCCTTTTTTTATGCTCAATACTGTTTGCTGTGCATGGTTGCTATCCTCTGGCAACAAAGTGCTTTGGGCAAAAATGGTGCTTATCCCCATAGCAGTGCTGGTAATGGGTGCTTTTCCATGGATGGCCGCTTTGCATTCTAAATATGGTATATGGCTGGCATCTACGGCTGGTCCGCTCAATATGTCGTGGTATCTGGTTGGTCATCCATACTGGAAAGAAGGTATCGATATACTCATACCGCCTATTTATCCCGATTCACCTTATTATTGGGAAGACCCCTATCTGGTAAATGGAGTATTGCCGAAGTTTACTGATTCTTGGTATTTGTTTGGTAGACAAATTCTTAAGATAGGATACAACGCCATAATGATGGTATACTCTATGTGCGAAATATCATTACTCATGCCCATCGCTGCTTTTTTTATGCTACGCAGTTTTGTGGTTAGGTCTGTTTTCTCCCAGCTTTCTGCACCAGCGAAGGTTGTGTATATGTCGTTTTTGTTGTTGCCACTAGGGTATATTATGGTTCATTTCGAGTCTCGGTATTTGTGGTATATGTTGCCACTAGCCATGGTAGCCGCTATATACATGATAGATGTATGGGCAAAGAAGTATGGTTGGCACAAAGAAAGGTTGGCTTTAGTTTTTGCTTTGTCTATCGTTGTATTTCCTTTATGGCAATTAGCGAAAATGGCTAACAATGGAAAAGCAGAATACGAGTATGCGCAACGGCTGAAACAAAAATTTGGTAAGTCTATAGATGTAGTGTCTAATATCCATCCTAGGCATTTATCTAAAATTGCCTATTTCTCGGGTATCAGGTTTTTCGTTATCAATAGGCAAGTGGTGCCCCCCAATACAAAAGATGTAGTAACTATGAAAAGTAAAAACACTACTGAGTTACTTGCCGACATTAGGCGGAATAATATTGCCTACTATATGTATGCGCAGCCACATAATAAGTGGATGCGGAATACTGGCTTTGATGAATTGTTTTTTGAAAACCTGAATGATGATACTGGTAAAGTGAGCATGCCAGAGACTTACAGTGACGATATTAGTGGTATAAATATATATATTATCACCCCTTAATGGATAGGTTTTTGGTCAAATGTGGAAGCTTTGGCCATTTGTGCACAGAATATTTCAGATCTTTTTATGTTTATTCTGCTGCCATACATTATTTCGGGCAGGTACAATCTGATGTGCTCAGGATAGTGATTTTCGAAAAAACTTATGTCAGCTTTGTTAAGCATACACGTAACAGCAACACCGGGTTTGTCATCCTCTTTATCTATGGTACCGCCGCCTTTGCTGCTTCTCTGTTTATGTTCAGTATTTAAAATCAGCGATTCACCAGATTCGCTCACTATTTCAATTTTAGAATTCTGGGGAACTATAAAACTGATACCCTCTAGTGATAGCTTCAGTGCCAGTCTGTATCCGCAATCTTTTGAGTAGGTAATACTATAAAATGTTTTTAATGGGTTTTTAGGGTTAGGCCGTTGTAGCAATTGCCAAACAGTGCTGTCAGTATGTACACAATAAGCAGTTGATACTGGTTCTATTACATTACCAGCACTATTAGGCACCTGAGCTAAACAGTACACAGGTGAAAGCAGTAATAGCGATAATAATAACTTCATTCAGAAATATATTCAATACTTGGTTTCTTGTCCACACTTGTTGTGCCAATGGGTTATCAACTGAGTTACTTCCATATTTCTCTGTTGTACCAGTTCTTTTTATACCATTTTGTTTTGTACTGATTGTAATGTTCTACCTTTTTTTGTCCGTTTTTGTCTTTGTATATTGAGTACCACCTTCTACGTGGTAAACAACTACTAAATGTAGAAATTATAAGTATTATTATAAGAGAGGCAAGTATAGTTTTCTGAAATTTCATGTCAATTAGGTTAAACTTTACTGAGGATAATGGATTAGAATGTAGAAAAGTAGTAATGCAACATCAAAAAAATTAGGGTATGTATATTAATCAATGTCACATTTAGCATTAGGAATGCCATACTTACTTTGTAATTTTACTTGATAATCGTAGCATTGTAGCTTAACACTTCTAGTCCGTCCACCATTAAGTGGGTATCTTACCCTCGTCTCTACACCGCCTGCCTGAAAATAATAGCAATAACAAGTGGTTGTACTTTCAGGATTTTTTTTGGTACAGCTTGTAGCTACAAGTATTATAGACAATAGCAGTAAAGAGATCTTTTTCATTTTCTATAAAGTTATTTAATGCCTTTGATTTGGTATAGAATACACTATGACTGAGCATACCAAATCAAAAAACAAAAACGTGACTAAGCTCCAAAAATACAGTTTTTATTTACAAGTTACAAATAAGCGGCAATTATTGATATATGAATTCCTGAGTTTGGGAGTACTGTTTTTAGGCTCCGAATATCTTTGGTGTCTTTGTGGTTGTATTTCTATTGTTTCTATTTTTTGATTTTCTTTGTGTTATGGCTTCGTATTGGGTAAAATCTCCTGCATGGATGAAATGTTTTTTTCCCTCAGATATGAAATGGGATATACCTGTTGACAAAAACGATGCTACAGTATATATAACTTTTGACGATGGTCCGCATCCTGTTATTACTCCGTTTGTGTTGCAGCAGTTGAGTATACATAATGCTAAGGCTACTTTTTTTTGTGTAGGTAATAATGTGGCACGTTATCCTGATGCATATAAACAAATGATAGCAGAGGGTCATAAACCTGCAAATCATACCTACAATCATCTTAATGGCTGGAAAACCAGCAACAATCATTATCTCAAAAACATACAACAGGCGGCTCGCCACATAGATAGCTTGTTGTTTAGGCCACCTTATGGCAGAATTAAGTTGTCGCAGTACCGCAAACTAAAAAAGCTAAATGCACAGTGGAAGGTGTATATGTGGGATATACTCAGTGGCGACTTTGACAATTCCATATCTCCCCAACAGTGTGCAGATAACGTGCTAGCCCATATACAACCTGGTAGTATTGTACTATTTCACGACAGCGAAAAAGCAAAAGAACGTATGCAATACGCACTGCCTTTGGTACTGCAACACTGCACTGATAATGGATGGGCTATGAAGGTGCTACCCGATTAATCTAGTATTCTTGTTAAGCATTTACTTTAGTTTTGTGTTATATGGTACTTATAGATACGCATACACACCTGTATGATGAGCAATTATTGACCGATGACCAACAAATATCTCGCGCCATTGCAGCAGGTGTGCACCGCATGTATATGCCCAACTGCGATAGTGGCACTATACCACCCATGTTACAGCTGGCAGATAAGTATCCACAACATTGCCTGCCTATGATGGGGGTACACCCTTGTTATGTGAAGGATAACTACCAACAAGAGTTAGATACAGTAACTGAATGGCTAAGTAAGCGGAAATTTGCTGCTGTAGGTGAAATTGGGTTAGATTATTACTGGGATATGACCTGGAAAAACCAACAAATTCTGGCATTTGAATACCAAATAGATCTGGCACTGCAATACAACCTACCCATAGTGATACATAGCCGCGAGTCTACGCCTGACTGTATAGATATAGTGAAAAGCAAACAAAACGGACGACTGATGGGCATATTTCATTGTTTCAGTGGCACTGCTCAGGAAGCTGAGGCTATTGTCGGTCTTGGGTTTTGCTTGGGTATAGGTGGGGTTATCACTTACAAAAAGAGCACATTACCTGATATTCTAAAGACTGTATCGCTCCACAATATAGTATTGGAAACCGATGCGCCTTATCTGGCACCAGTACCATACAGAGGTAAACGCAATGAAAGTAGCTACATACCATACATAGCCACCAAGGTAGCAGAGGTATATGGAGTATCGGTAGGAGAGGTAGCTGAAATAACTACTGCTAATGCAGCTCGTGTATTTGGGGAGTAAAGGGTTAGTGACTATCTGTAGTAAATCGTAAACAGGTAGTATCCTCCTATTTGCACCACTAGTGCCAGCAGCAGCAGTGTGTACCACATATTCCAGTTAGTAGTTGTTTTATGTTGCATGGTATTGATTGCAATGACTAAAGATAATGGTTTTATTGTGTCCATTTGTCCTATTTGCGCAATAATCTTATGCTAT
>CAZRPA010000099.1:0-13882 GCA_964601855.1 uncultured Flavipsychrobacter sp.
GTGTGCGTTAATGTCATGATTTTTAGATTTTTTTCTTTATTTTCCAATAATCTTGTCAAAATATCCGTAATTTAGCACTGTTATGGCAATGCGTGCTAATTATACTGGAGTTGGGAAGGATACTATTGTCATGTATGTTGACATGAATAGCTATTTTGCTAGTTGTGAGCAGCAACGGCACCTGCACTTACGTGGCAAACCAGTGGGCGTAGTAGCTTATGATAGTCCCAATGCGGCTGTTATAGCAGCATCGGCAGAGGCCAAAAAATTTGGCATAAAAACCGGTATGCGCCTTACCGACTGCCGCTTGTTGTGCCCGCACATCATATCAGTGCCTACCCACCCTACATGGTATCGGCAGATACATGTAGATGTTATAGCCATACTGCGCAGCTACTGCGATGATGTGGTGGTGAAAAGTATAGATGAGGCCGCTGCCAACTTTACGTCTTACAGGTTAGTATACAAAGACTTTTCAGAGGTGGCCCGGCAGATAAAGGCAGACATTCGCACCAAGTACGACTATCTTACCTGCTCTATAGGCATAGCCCCCAATAGTTTTCTGGCCAAACTGGGTACAGAGCTGCAAAAGCCCGATGGGCTGGTGGTGATTACCCCCGATAATATAGACAGCTATCTGGCCACGCTGCAACTTACCGACTTGCCGGGTATAGCCGAACGTAGCGAGCGGCGGCTACAGCTTATAGGCATTCGCAGCCCATTGCAGATGCGGCATTCATCGCCTGCACTGCTCCGCAAAGCATTTGGTGGTGTAGTGGGCGAGTACTGGTACAGGAGGCTCAATTTTGGTGAGGTAGACCTTTACAGCACAGACAGCACCAAGATGATGAGTGCTACCCGCAGCCTCAGCCGTCCGCAGCGTGAGAGTCCTCAAGCTATGGAGTCCATGCTCATAGCATTGACCACACGTCTGGAGCAGCGAATGGTAAAGGCGACGGTATTCTGCAAGTATGTGTCATTTTATATCCGCTACCACGATCACACCGGCTGGGACACTGCCATAAAGCTGGCAGACCCTGTGCAAGATGCTATGGAGCTCTGCAACTACATACGTCAGCACATGGCGGCCTTCGAGCAGTCGAGGTGCATACCTACACTGTTCACGCAGCAGGTGCGCAGTATGGGGGTCACGGTGGGCAGCTTTGTAGATGGAAAGGTGTTGCAATACAGCCTGTTTGACAACCGACTAAAGAAGGACCTGCTGCGCAAAACCATGTACAACATCAAAGACAAGTATGGCAAAAACACCGTGCGCAAAGGCAGCGAACTTTTTATACCCGACATCATGAAAGATGCCATTGGTTTTGGCTCTGTAAAGGATATGCTGGTAGAAGAGGGCGTAATAAAAAACAAATACCTGCTGGAAGAAGATGAATGAGTAATTTCTTAATACTGATATATAAAACCTGAAAACATGGTAAACCAACAAGCAGATAACCGATTTGATAAGGGTAGGGGAGCACAGTACAATCCTAAAAACAGATTTCTGAAGGGCGAATATGTGCAACAGCATACCGAAAGTATAGATGACTGGGAGCAAGAGAAACGCACCACCGAGTATATTTTTGATGATAGCAAAACCATTGTGAATAAAGTGACCAGCCCCGATGTGGGTATGCTCTATTCTGCAAATCCCTATCAGGGGTGCGAGCATGGTTGTATCTATTGTTATGCCCGCAATAGTCACGAGTACTGGGGATATAGTGCTGGTATAGACTTTGAGAGCCGCATAGTGGTGAAGCGCAATGCACCAGCGTTGCTGCGCAAGTTTTTCGACAATAAGAATTGGGAGCCTGCACCTATATCGTTCAGTGGCAATACCGACTGTTACCAGCCCATAGAGCGCAAGATGAAAATAACCCGTGCCTTGCTAGAGATATGCCTCGAATATCGCAATCCGGTAGGCATTATCACTAAAAATGCATTAATACTCCGCGATTTGGATATCCTCAAGGAGCTTGCTGCGCTCAATCTGGTGCGGGTGTTTATTTCAGTAACCTCGCTCGATGAAGATTTACGTCTGCTCATGGAGCCCCGCACCGCATCTTACCGCTCACGGCTCAGTGTGCTGCGGCGGCTGTCGGCAGCGGGTATACCGGTAGGTATCATGAATGCACCCCTCATACCTGGGCTCAACGACATGCATATGCACGATGTACTCAAGGCTGCCAGCGAGGCTGGGGCAAAGTGGGCTGGCTATACAGTAGTAAGGCTCAATGGTGCTATTGGTGATATATTCAAAGATTGGCTATTCAAAGCATTTCCAGATAGGGCTGATAAAGTATGGAATCAGATATGCGCATGCCATGGAGGGAGTGTGAATGATAGTAGATGGGGCAATAGGATGGTGGGTGACGGTGCTTTTGCGCAGCTCATAAAAGATCAGTTCAAACTGTATTGCCGTAAATACCACCTCAACGAAAATAAAATGGAGATGGATACATCGCTCTTTCGACGATTAATTAATCGTCAGTTGTCATTGTTTTAATATTGGGTGTATGCTTGCTGATTCTCATTCTGCGCATGTACTTTTGTGGTTTCACAGCTCCATACTTCGGTTATGCAACACAAAAAATCTGATCTCCTCATTGCTGCCAAGCAAGCAGACGTACTTACTAAAAGGCAAAAAGAGTTCAACAAGCTGGTGAAAAAAATAGAAGAGAAAAGGAAATATCTCGATAAGTTTTCTCGCGAGTTAGATGATTGCTTGGATTACTATAGCAAAGAAATTTTTCCACTGGAACAGCAATTTTTACAGCTACGTATCGCTTGTCTTAAGCTAGTATTTCCGTTTTACAGCAATAAAAAAATGCTCCCCAAAAAAGATATAAAAGTACTAGGTGAGATACTCTCTGGATGGTTGAGCGATATCATGGCACTCAATCGCAATGAGCCTGACGAAGAAATGATAAAAATCATCGAAGCAGTAAGTGGTGAAAATTATCAGGACATGAAGCGCGAGCAGTTTATGGAAATGAAGGAAGATATGGAGGAGATGTTCAGTGACATGGGCATAGATATAGACCTCAGCGATATGGACGAAAATATGAGCGAGGAAGAAGTGGCGCGCAGAATGAAAGAGCTACAAGATGAAATGCAGCAGAGGATAGCAGAAAAAGAAGCAAAAAAAACAAATAGACCCAAAACCAAAAAACAACTAGAAAAAGAAGCAAAAGAGAAACAAGTAGAAGAAGCCCGAAACAAGAGCATAGGCACCATATACAAGCAGCTGGCAAAAACCTTTCATCCCGACCTAGAAAAAGATGAAACACTACGGCTACAAAAAGAAGAGCTGATGAAGCAACTGACGGTGGCATACGAAAGCAAAGACCTGCATACATTGCTACGACTGGAGCTACAATGGGTGCAGCAAGAAGAAGATAACCTCGCAAAACTTACCGATGATAAACTGGGTATATACAACACCCTGCTGAAAGAACAATTACAGGAACTAGATGAAAAAATAGAGGCAGTGGCTATGCATCCGCGCTATGCACCCATGAGTCGCCTGGCTCCAGACCCTATAATGCTCAATAGCAGAGTGCTGATAAGAGAAGCCTACAACTTGAAAGATTTAATAGGCGAATTGAAGCAGGATGCGGCTAAACTACAAAGTAATACTGCACTGGCACACGTTTTGAAAATAGTTAACTACTTCAAGGCTAGTGCTTACAGGGATGATGACGATGACTTGTTGCGTGCATTAGCCGATGCTTTCAGGTAATAGTCGTGCAGAGCGCTTCTTTTTTTCGTGTTGTGCCTGTTTGCAGTGTGGCAAACAGCCTGCCTTTTAATGATTTCACCTTACCTTTGTAAAAACCGAAAATCGGAAATTATGGCAGATATACTGCAAAATATGCACAAGGTAGATGTGGCTGAGGAAAGACAAGGAGAAGCCTATGCTCCCTTTGCTGAAGACCCCAATCAGTTTTCCAAAAAATTCTATATAGAAAGTTATGGCTGCCAGATGAACTTCAGCGATAGCGAGATAGTAGCTTCTATTTTGCACGACGAAGGTTTTGGGGCTACCCGCAATTTTGAAGAAGCAGATCTGGTGTTGCTCAATACTTGCTCTATACGCGAGAAGGCTGAGCAAACTGTGCGGCACAGGTTACAAACCTTTCGCAAGATAAAAGACAACAACCCAGGCATGCTGATAGGCGTGCTAGGCTGTATGGCTGAACGACTGAAAGCTAAGTTTCTGGAAGAAGAAAAACTAGTAGACATAGTAGTAGGCCCTGATGCTTATCGTAGTTTGCCGGGTCTGATAACAGAGGCTGAGGGTGGACAAAAGACAGTGAATGTACTGCTGAGCCGCGAAGAGACTTATGCTGACATATCGCCAGTAAGGCTAGACAGTAATGGTGTTACCGCTTTTGTGAGCATCATGCGTGGGTGCAATAACATGTGTACCTTCTGTGTAGTGCCCTTTACCCGTGGCAGAGAGCGCAGCCGAGATGCCGAAAGCATCATCGGTGAGTGTCGCAATTTGTTTGAAAGAGGATTCAGAGAAGTTACCCTGCTGGGTCAGAATGTAGATAGTTATCATTACAGTCCTAATCCTGCCACTCCTGGTCAGGAGGGTGAAGTAGATACTGCTGTTACGTTTGCATTACTGCTGGAGCGTGTAGCTCTTATATCGCCTTTGCTGCGCATCAGGTTCAGCACTTCCCACCCCAAAGATATTACCGACGATGTGTTGCATACTATGGCTAAGTACCATAATATCTGCAAGTACATTCACCTGCCAGTGCAGAGTGGCAATACCCGCATTTTACAACTCATGAACCGTACTTATACCCGCGAGTGGTACCTCAACAAAGTGAAGCGTATAAGAGAGATAATGCCCGATTGCGGATTGAGTACCGATGTTATTTCGGGTTTCTGTACCGAAACCGAAGAAGAGCATCAGGATACACTTTCTATAATGGAGCTGTCTAGGTTCGATATGGCATATATGTTCTCCTATAGCGAGCGTCCGGGCACATTAGCCGCACGCAGATACACCGATGACGTGCCTGAAGATGTGAAAAAAAGAAGACTTACTGAAATCATAAGTCTTCAGAATAGTCACTCTCGCGAAAGTTATGTCAATGACATCGGCAAGACCTTTGAAGTGCTGATAGAGGGTAACAGTAAGCGCAGTGACGCTGACTGGTATGGCAGAAATTCGCAAAATAAAGTAGTGGTGTTTCCCAAGGAAGGTAAAGACCTTAAAAAAGGAGATTACGCAAATGTATTGATAGGTAGTGCTACATCTGCTACACTCATAGGGCAAATGGTATAGTATTTTACTTATCCCGTTCTTACTCACCACTACAAGACTATAAAATGGACATACAAAGCATTAAAAACAGGTTTGGTATCATAGGCAACTCGCCTACACTAAACCATGCACTGAATACCGCTGTTCAGGTAGCCAATACCGACCTCTCTGTGCTTATAGCTGGTGAGAGTGGGGTGGGTAAGGAGGTGTTTTCTATGATTATACATGCGCTATCGCCACGCAAGCACAACCCTTTTATTGCTGTGAACTGCGGTGCTATACCAGAAGGTACGATAGACAGTGAATTGTTTGGTCATGAAAAAGGTTCATTCACTGGGGCTGTAGATAGTCGTAAGGGCTACTTCGAGACTGTAAATGGCGGCACCATATTTCTGGATGAAATAGGCGAGATGCCGCTGGGTACACAGGCACGATTGCTGCGTGTGCTGGAGACGGGCGAGTTTATAAGGGTAGGTTCATCGAAGGTGCAGAAAACTGATGTAAGGGTCATAGCTGCTACCAATAGGGAACTGCTAGAGTTTGCACAGCAAAACCGTTTCAGAGAAGATTTGTATTATCGCCTCAGTACAGTGCCTATCAGGGTGCCTGCACTCCGCGACCGCAAAGAGGATATACCATTGTTATTCAGAAAATTTGCTGCCGACTTTGCTGAGCGATACAAAACAATGTCTGTGCAGCTAGATGCTGGTGCACAGCAGTTACTGGTCAACTACCCATGGCCCGGCAATGTGCGCGAGCTTAAAAATATAGCAGAGCAGATATCTGTATTATCTACAGACAAACATGTGAATGCAGAAGCCATTCAGCGTTTCCTGCCACAGCACAATACCTCGTCTCGTAGCATGGCACTAATAACCTCGTCTGGTGCTGGTGTGCCGTCTGGTACCTCCTCCGATTTTAAGACCGAGCGAGACATACTATACAAGCTCATTTTCGACCTAAAAAAGGACATGAATGACCTGAAGCAAATGATTTTTGATGTGGCACACAATCAGGGTTATACGCCTGAAGATCCATCGACCGTAGCAAAGAGTAATATTTTGCCTGTATATGCAGATACAGAGCATATCGCTCCGGTTTCTACTGCATTTAATGTTACTACACCCATTCTTCTGGAGTCCAACACACGTCATGAAGATGTAGAAGAAACCCTATTCCTTGCCGACCGTGAGAAAGAATACATCACTAAGGCACTGAAAAAGCACAAAAGCCGCCGTCGTGATGCCGCCGCTGAGTTAGGCATATCTGAGCGCACACTCTACCGCAAGATAAAGGAATATGATATCAATGAATAGCCATTAAAAAGCCCCGACAATCGGGGCTTTTTAATGGCTATGTTATAATGCTGTTTAGCTTACCATTTCGGCAGGTATCATACTTGTTGCCCATGCCTGTAGCGATGGGTACTGTTCATCTATCAGGTCATTGGGCAGCGATACAGGTTCGTGTTTTGTAGTTAGGAATATGGTATGCATAGACAGGCGTTTGCCAAACTCCATATCGCTGATACTATTACCCACCATTACACTTCGTCTGAAATCAATTTCCGGAAAATCTTCTTGTGCCTGCATACCCATGCCGGTGTTGGGTTTTCTATTATGGTCGCTGTCATTGACGGCAGTACAGTTATACACTTTGTCTATTCTGCCACCATACTCTGCCACAGCTGATTTCAGATTGCTGTTTATTTCTAGTAGCGAATCTATTGTCATGATGCCTCTGCCCACTCCCCGCTGATTAGATACCACCACTATGGTGCCAAATAACTGACTAAGTTTGTGTAATGCCTCTCTGGCGCCCTCATGAAATTCAAATTCACTCCAAGAGGTAATATAGGAGCCTACCGATTCTACGTTTATCACTCCGTCTCTATCAAGGAACAATGTCCATTTTTTGTCTATCTCCGGTTTCCGTTCTGTAAGTTTCATTGCACACTATTTTTTAAATAATTCCGTTTCCACCAACTCGCAGATGATGTGTCCTATCATGATGTGCGATTCCTGTATTCTAGGTGTATCGCTACTGGGTACATTTATCAGGTAGTTGCACATATTTCTGAGTTTGCCACCACTCCCTCCTGTTAATACTACATTAATCATACCAATTTCAGCAGCCTGCTCCATTGCTTTCATAATATTAACAGAATTTCCTGATGTGCTCAGTCCTATTAGCACATCGCCGGGTTTGCCCATGCCTTTCACTATGCGGCTATACACTACATCATATCCATAGTCATTGGCTACTGCCGTCATGTAAGACGAGTTACAGTGTAGTGCCTCAGATGGCAGTGGGTCGCGGTCAGTGTAAAACCTGCCGCTGAATTCTGCCGCCAAGTGTTGTGCATCTGCTGCGCTACCACCATTCCCGCAAAACAACACCTTGTTACCTGCTCTGAAAGCAGCTGCTACTACAGTAGTTACCTGCTCTATAGTATCCATCAGTACTGGGTCATTGAGCAGTAATTGTTTGGTGTTTATAGACGATGTTATGATACTTTTTATTTTGTCTTGCATGGTCATTGTACCGCTTAGGTATGTTTATGTGCTGCCCGTTATGTGGGTTTACACTGCCAATAGATATTATCAGTTTCAAATGTAGCATACTATGCTAAAAAACGATACATCTCTCCATGTTTTTTAACAGTATTCTATACTTAGATTAGTGTTATTGTATATGGTTATCTAAATAGATTTTGCTCTTTAATAGTTAGATATTTTCGCCTGCCCAATGTTATGTAGTATAGTGTCAAGAGTGGAAATGTAGGCATGGTGAACAGTATGATATTGATATCTGTGTAATATGCCAAAAGCGCACTTAGTGCTACTATACCGATGTATATTAGTAAAACGAGGTTGGCGTGGGGTATCCCCGATACGCGTACATATTTAGTTTCACCTTCCTGCAGTGTCAGCGTAAGTACTTGGCTGTAGCACCAGTCTATTTTGGCATATATAGTGTGTGTGCCCGGCGCTAGGTCATAACTTTCAGTATCATTGTTACTAATAGTACCTGCTTTTTGGTCGTCTATATACAATCCATACTTTCGTGCCGCATTTTGGTATTCGTTTGCTCGTTTTATGATCACTTTAGCCATACAATAGGGTGGGGGTATACGTTTTAAGTTTGGTCTATTTCTTCATCATCTATTTCGGCAAATAATGCTGTGAGGTCTAGCGAAAATCCTTCCAGTATATCTGTGGTCACTACATCGCCTGTTGTCAATTGTCTGGAAGGGTGATATTTACCGTTCTCCAGTTTATACTGCACAAAAGAGCAATATTGCGGCTGCACTATCCAGTATTCTTTCACGCCTGCCTCTTCATACACTTCATATTTGTTTTTCAGTTCTTTCGCATTATTGCCCGGCGATAGCACTTCCACTACTATATCTGGTGCACCTATACATCCACGTTTGTCCAGTTTGGCAGGGTCACATATCACACACACATCCGGTTGCAGAACGGTGTATATTTCTTTATCATCGCTCGATTTTCTAGGTAGCCGAACATCAAATGGTGCAGTATAAACTTCACATTTTTTTCCTAACAAATGTCTATACAACTGGAAATTAATGTAGTTAGATAGTTTTTGATGTAGCCTGCTAGGTGCAGGGCTCATCCTGAATATTTTACCTTTTATAAGCTCCACTCTTTCTTCAAATTTCCATTTGAAGTAGTCGGCATATGTATACACCTTATTAAGGTCAAGTTCAGCAAATTTCATAGTTCAATAAATTTCTGTTTTGTTGGTAGTAGGGTAAAGTTTTTGTGCTGTACCCTACTACAATTTATTTATTCTCCTTGTGTGCTTACACCTGAAAAACACCCATCTTAAACTCTTTATCTTCCTTGGCATGGTTGGCTGCATTGATTCCTTCCGATATCACATTTCTGGTTTCTGCAGGGTCTATTATTTCATCTACCCACAGCCTAGCTGCCGCATAGTATGCCGACGTCTGAGTATCATACTTATCCATAATGTCTTTCAGCATTGCTTTTTCGGTTTCTGGGTCTATCACTTCTCCCTTTGCCTTCAGCGATGCTACCTGTATCTGCAACAGTGTTTTAGCTGCCTGCTCACCGCCCATTACGGCTATTTTAGCATTGGGCCAAGCGTATATAAATCTTGGGTCATAAGCTTTGCCACACATAGCATAGTTGCCCGCACCATAAGAGTTGCCTATGATGATAGTTATCTTGGGCACTACCGAGTTTGCCACAGCATTTACCAGTTTTGCACCGTCTTTTATGATGCCACTTTGCTCGCTGCGGCTACCTACCATAAAGCCAGTTACATCTTGCAAAAATATCAGTGGTATTTTTTTCTGGTTGCAATTCATGATAAATCTGGCGGCTTTATCTGCACTGTCGTTATATATCACGCCACCCATTTGCATCTCGCCTTTACCGCTTTTTACTATTTTACGTTGGTTGGCTACTATCCCCACAGCCCAGCCATCTACACGGGCATAGCCACACACTATAGTTTTTCCGTAGTCTTCCTTAAACTGGTCAAACTCTGACTTGTCTACTATACACTTTATCACATCCACCACATCAAACTGTTTGTTGTTCTGTACCGATACCAGCCCGTATATGTCTGATATAGGGCGTGCGGGTGCTTCTGGTTTGGCTCTGTCGTAGCCTCTGCGGGGTTGTTCTCCTATTTTGTCTATTATTCTCCTTACTTGGTCCAGACATTCCTGTTCAGTGTCAAACTTGTAGTCAGCTATCCCGCTCACTTCTGTATGCATTTTTGCTCCACCCAGTGCTTGCTGGTCCGCATCTTCGCCTATAGCAGCTTTTACCAGATATGGTCCTGCTAGGAATATGGAGCCATTGCCCTCTACCATTAGTGTCTCATCGCTCATAATGGGCAGGTAAGCACCACCAGCCACACAGCTACCCATCACAGCAGCAATCTGGGTAATGCCCATTGCACTCATTTGAGCATTGTTTCTGAATATCCTTCCAAAGTGTTCTTTGTCAGGAAATATTTCGTCCTGCATAGGCAGATACACACCAGCACTATCTACTATGTATATAACAGGCAGGTGGTTTTCCATTGCTATCTCTTGCAGGCGCAGGTTTTTCTTACCTGTTATCGGGAACCAAGCACCAGCCTTTACGGTATTATCATTGGCTACTATTACACATTGTCTGCCACACACATACCCCAGTCCGGCCACGGTGCCACCAGCTGGGCAGCCACCATGCTCTTCATACATGCCGTATCCTGTAAATGATCCTATTTCTGTAAACACACTGCCTTTATCTATCAAGTATTGTATTCGCTCACGTGGGGGCATTTTACCTTTCTCTCTAGCTTTATCCATGCTCTTTTTGCCACCACCCATGCTTATTATGTTATGCCTGCGTTTCATCTCACTTATTGCCAGGCGCATAGCATCATCATTTTTATTGAATTCCAGATTCATCCTGTTTGTGTTTTTTGTTGTAAAAATAGGGTAATAATCCCATGCCGATATATCAATTCTTGTCTATCTATTCTTTGCTGTTGTTTTTAGCTTACAAACTAGTATTGGCAAACATTTATTTTCATTACCACCCAAGATTTTGTGTAGTTTTTTCGTCTTTATTATTAACCACCTATACTTTGCTTCGGCTTAGTGTTTTTGTGGTGTACTATAAATACCTGAACTTTGTTACTGGAAGAGTGGTGGCAGTAAGCCTCTATGGCAAGAACATAAGTGGTATTATGAGGTTAAGATATATTTTTGCAGGTGTTTTGTTTGCTTTGCTTTTCCTGAGCAAAGGTAATTCTGTATATGCATCTCACATATATGGTGGCGAGTTGTTGTACAAGCACTTGTCGGGCAACACCTATCAGCTCACACTTACGCTATACGGTGATTGTAGTTCCACTGTTTCTAATTCTTTACCCACATCTGTACCCAAAATATACATTTACAACAACAACTTATTTTTTGATTCTCTCAGCCTCAATCTTGATGCGCCGGGCTTAGAAGTTTCACCGGTTTGTCCCAAATTGATCAGTAGTACCGCTTGTAATGGTGGCACTTTGCCTGGCGTAAAAAAGTTTACCTATTCAAATACCGTAGTGCTATCTACGCCATCCACCAACTGGAGATTTATTTTTTCAGGCGAATTAAGGGTAAGTGTGGCTGGCAGGAGCAATAACATCACCAATGTGCTCAACAGCGGTAGCACTGTTATGCAATTGCAGGCATCGCTTAATAATGCGACAGCTCCTAATACTTCGCCCAATTATACTACCATACCTACACCTTTTTACTGCTTGCTCGAAGACCAGCAATACAATCAAGGTGCTATAGATGGCGATGGAGATTCTCTGTCATTTTCATTGGTGTCGGCTGTCAATGCCAGTCCAGCCAATCCACTCTTTTCTCCCATGGTCAATTATTCATCACCATTTAGCGGCGCTTTCCCATTAGGTACCATACCGGGTGAGTTTGCGTTCAGCGCACTCAATGGTCAGTTGACTTTTACACCCTCAGGTGTGCAAAATGCACTTATTGTAAATCAGGTATCAGAGTACAGAAATGGTGTGCTGGTAGGTACCAGCCAGCGCGAAATGACATTTATAGTAGCCGATAATTGCGAGGGTACACCACCAGCACTTAATGTAGCTAATGTAGTAGGGGGAGCAATAACAGGTAAAAATATCATCAATATTTGCGTAGGAACATCATTGTTGACTTTCGATATAAACTTGTCTAACCCTGATAGAGATACAACAGAAATAACCCCGAAGAACATTCCTAATGGCGCTACGCTATCTGTAGTTAACAATTACAGCCCATCTCCATCAGTTCGTTTTTCTTGGAACACTGATACACTCACTACTGGTATTTATACCTTCTTTCTGGATGTGAAAAACGATCATTGCCCCATAGCCAACAGGCAGACGGTAGCTTATACTATTAATGTAACTCCTTTCCCTACAGTAGCTGCTTCGCAAATATCGCCTACTCAATGTGTAAAAAAAGCCAGTGTTCGGTATGATCTTGCATTGGGTTATTTACCTCGCACATTGTCTGTACTGCAAGGCGGAACAGTTATTCGCACATTACTAGATTCTACTGGCACGCTTACAGATAGCTTGCCAGCTGGCGACTATACCATCATTGCTTCTTCTCACCCTACTTGCCAGGTCAGTACACCGCTTACTATCACAGATGGTGGTGTTTTGCCGTTGAGTCCTGTTACAGTTACTTACTGCAAAGGCGACCCTAAACTGCCTATACCTGTTACAAAACGTGCACCCGAATCTGAAATTTTCTGGTACGATGCCTCCAATAATTTGTTAGGTACAGCACCTTTCCCCGGTACCGAAACCGCAGGCACAAGCACTTGGTATATACAAGAGCGTTATAAAGTATGTACTTCCGACAAAGTTCCGGTTACGGTCATAGTTCATCCCCTCCCTCAAACGGTCATCATCAATAACCCTGATACTATTTGTTTGGGCGATACTATTTATCTGCAGGCTACAGGTGGGGTGGAGTATACATGGTCTCCTACCGATCGTATCCTCTCTGATAATGAAGGTAATTTATTCACCAGGTTGATGTCGCCAGGCTCTTTCACAGTAAGGGTAGTCAATGAATTTGGCTGTACCGACTCATCAACAGTTACTTATAGCAAAATTGAGCCTTGTTGCCAGTATTCTTACCCCAATGCGTTTACCCCCAATGGCGATGGTAAAAACGATGGATTTAAGGTGATAACCTATGGCAATAGCTGGAGTTACAAGCTGGCCATATACAATAGGTGGGGGCAGTTGGTGTTTCTGTCTTACGATCCTGCTAAGTATTGGGATGGCACACAGTATGGGAAGCCGTGCGACGCAGGCACCTATTTTTACTTCTTCAGCGGCAGGTGCGTTACTGGTGGCACAGACGAGCATCAGGGCGATGTCACACTCATCAGGTAGTTGAGTGCAAAAAAGTTGCCTTATTTTAAATAGATTTATGGTGCTAAAATGGACTGTCGAAATCTTTCATTTGCACAAATGATAGATCTCTTGCAGATATAATAGGTTCTGTCACTCCCCAATCCATGCCTATACTGTCATACCTTATGCCAGTGTCACTTTCTTTATGGTAAACAGACGATACCAGATAGTAGGTCATAGCATTATCTGTCAGCGCCTTAAAGCCATGTGCAAATCCTTCGGGTATATAGTAAGCTAGATTGTTGCTGGCTGACAGCTCATGGGCGTAATATTTGCCATAGGTAGCAGAGTCTTTGCGCAGGTCTACTATCACATCTAGTATTGCCCCTTGCGGGCACCATACCACCTTGCTGTGCTGGTGGGGTGGTAGCTGGAAGTGCATACCTCTTATCACATCCTTGTTCGATATAGAGTAATAGCTTTCCTTAAGCTCAAAGTTTATACCCTTATCTCTGAAGCTAGTGTCATGAAATGTTTTCACAAAACTTCCTCTCAGGTCTGTGGGGCAGGGTAGTGCTATGATGTAAGCTCCAGCTAGTGGTAGTTCAGTGAATTGCATAGTCTGTTAAACTTTTTTTTAAGCACTTTGCAGTACAAATCTTACTGCATGGGGCG
>CAZRPA010000100.1:0-13830 GCA_964601855.1 uncultured Flavipsychrobacter sp.
CATATTCTGAACAGGAAATAATAGCAGGGTGCCGGCAAAAAAACCGGGCAATGCAGGAGCATCTCTACAAAACGTACTATAGTACGTTTTTGAAAGTATGCGCTCGCTACGCTAAGGATATGCAAGATGCGGAACAACTACTCAATGATGGGTTTCTGAAAGTGTTCATGCAGATGGATAAGTTCAATAATACTGGTTCTTTCGAAGGATGGATAAGGCGGATATTAGTAAATACCTGCCTCGACTATCTTCGTAGCACATCGCTCAAAGAAGAAATGGCAATGCATGTGAAAGCAATACCAGCCGAAGAATCGAATCTATCTGTAACCAATGAAGGTATAGAAAGCGTCGAATTTAAAGATATGGTAAGGCTCATACAATCATTGCCCGCCATGACACGGACGGTATTCAATATGTTCGTGTTTGACGGTTTTAATCATAGAGAAATAGGAAATCAACTGGACATTAGCGAGGGCACCTCGCACTGGCATCTACACCATGCCAGAACAGTGCTTCAGAAGAAAATAATAAACAGTGAACAAAATAAAGTATCGTATGAAGCCAGGAGAATTTGACGAACTGTTCAGACAGAAGTTTGAGCAGAACGACTTTGCGTACAATGCCCGAAATTGGGACGCCCTCTCAGAGCAGCTAGATGGTCGTGCAAAGAAGCGAAGCTTGCTAATGTGGTTGTGGATGCCGGCAACAGGGATGGCAGCATCAGTAGCATTGGCACTGGGCGTTACTTCTATGCTCAGACTGGGAACCCCCAACAACCAAATCACTGGAGCTTCTTATGCTCATACTGGCAAATTTCAGGAAGTAAAAACCACTAAAGAACCAGTGGCTATGATACAGTACACTTCTCCAAGTACAGTGTATCAGCATACCAATAGACAAGGCAAGAAAATATATAAGAAGTTAGCTAAACAAAGCGAAAAAATTGCTGCCAACAATTTTGGAATAAAACTCCAGAATATTGTATCGAATGAACATGCACAAAATACCAAAAAGACAAACCGCAAAGTAAGCCCTGACGGTACTCTGTTACCAGCTAGTGCTATGAAAGAAGTAGCGGTAGTACCCAAAATTGAGAAAAAAGAAATTGCTGCTAAACAGGTAATGCGGACTTTTAAACAGGATGCTCCCATTGTTAGAAAACCATTAAATCTATCTGTAATTCTTTCTGGTGGCATCAATCAAGGCAATCAGAACAGTGGCTACATGGCTGGTGCCACTGTGCGTAAAATGATCAATGATAAGGTATATGTAGAGAGCGATGTGGCATTTGCATCTAGTGCAAACACACAGCGCACTTTATATATGTCTTACGATAACCCTACAATAACGGGAGCCAATGGTGGATCAGGGTCTATTGCAGCAAAATCAACTTCAGCATCTAAAACTACTAGTATAGAAAATGGAGCTATAGCCCCTGACAACTCTCCTACAGGCGTACTGAAAACACAGGATATATCTTACAACCTGTATTATGCACAAATTACTCCAGGCATAGGCTACAAAATAATGAAGCGCATGTCTATAGGTATGGGCCCAGATTTTCAAAAAATGCTAGTTGATAATCGCCCTGCTACTTCAGAGGTAGATAGAGGAAATCTACAAGTAGCACCATCATTTGATGTTGGCTTTGTAGGCAAAACAGAATATGCACTTACGCAGAGGGTTAAAGCGGCTGTTTCATATCGTAAGGGCATAAACGGTGTAATTAATCCTAGTGATAAATTCATAGACCGAGATTACGTACAGTTCCAAATGAGATGTACAATTTTTAACAGGTAATTTAGTTCCGCTATTTATGTCAAAAGCTGCTTCTTATTTAGGAGCAGCTTTTTTCGTATCGGTACTTATCAGCAGTAATTTGTAGACAACATAGGCTAACTTCAAAATTGATAATCTATTGTTCCATTTTAAGTGCTCAACTGTGGTAAACAGAGTAAAGCGCCAAGAGGTAGTAATTAGACTACAAAGTATTATAAATTGGCAATAGAAATCCCGCAATAAAAGTATCGCGCATCTACATTTCGACGACATGCATTACCGTATACTCTTTGATATTTGAATCACCAACAACATACTACATCGTAGACATAATAGGGCTGTCAATAAACGGATTGCTCCAGCACAAAGCCAATTGGAGATCCAGCATTTTGTGTGTGTGCATACCATTTTCACTGTCGGAAAGATAAAGGCAATAGACCGATAAATTGGACAAAAAAATCGGGCGTTGTGACTAAACACAACGCCCGACAGTATAAAATTGACAATTACTAGTTAGTTCTTAACGAACGTTCTTGAAGCAATTCTCACTCCATTATTTACAAACATTACAGAGTACACTCCAGATGCAAGATTAGCAACATTGATACTACCCTTACCATTTACAAGAGTAGCAATCTCTATTTCTTTACCCATCATATCCATAAGCTTAACTGTAATTTCATCGTTCATACCTAGTCCTGTAACCTGTATGTTAACCCTTGAATCAGCAGGGTTAGGGAACAATGTAACGCCTATATCTCCAGTATTTACAGTCGGAACATTCGTAGGTGCATTGTAATACACTTTCTGGAAGCAACCACCGAACTCGGCTATTACCCAGTAACGTCTGTTAGTGAAGTCAGGAGTTGGCAAGTAATATGACTGCATTATAGCACCGCGAATGATAGTTGAATCAAGTGTATTTACATCATCATAACCCCACTGATAACTATCTGCAGTATTTTCAGTACAAATCAACTCGTTTGCATAGTACTTCACCTCTGGTATTCTTACAGAATCATTAGAAACTGTAACCGTGAATGAATCAACCGCAAAGCAACCTGTTGAGGTAATCTGAGTAGTTAATCTTACAACCGCAATACCTGGATTAGTAAAGTTTACCAATATGTTGCGACCATTAGGAGCAGTAGCATACACATCAGCATTAGTAACATTCCAAGTATAAGTTGTACCTGGCAGTGTATCGCTAGTTGCACCAAAGTTCACATACATAGAGTTCAAACAAAGAGTAGAATCAGGATGTACAGTGATGAACGGTTGAGGTGCAGTACCATAAACGTTAAATGTTAGTGTAGCATAATCAGTACCGCAAGTAGTGGTAACAGCATAGCTAATGATTGCAGTACCAGGACTTACAGAAGTTACAACACCAGTTGCACTTACAGTAGCCACAGATGTATTGCTACTTGTCCATGTACCACCAGAAATAGTACTTGTGACAGTAGACGTATAACCTACACACAAACCAGAAATACCTGAAAGTACACCTGCATCTGGTTCTGGTATAACCAACACGTTAAATGTAGCAGTATCTGCACTACAATCATTGATAACTATATAAGAGATAACAGCAGAACCTATGCTCACACCAGCTACTATACCTGTAGCAGTCACTGAAGCAATGGTTGGGTCACTAGAACTCCAGCTACCACCAGCTACAGTACTTGTAAATGTACTATCTGTACCAAGACATACTTCAGAGATACCAGTAATAGTTCCCGCGTCAGCAAAAGGCTTAACTGTAACAACTATGCTAGCACTACAGCCAGAACCGATAACATAAGATATTCTAACAGTATTGGCAGACACACCAGTAACATTTCCTAGACCGTCAACTGTAGCAACTGTTATATCACTACTACTCCATACACCCCCAGCTACTGAGTTAGTTAGGAAAGTAACAGCACCTATACAAACACTATCGGTACCAGTAATTGTTGCAGGCACAGCATCAACAGTGATCGCTGTAGTGGCAAAACAACCAGCTAGCGGAGTGGCATACGAGATATTGACAATACCAGCAGCAACACCTGTCACAACACCTGAAGCACTAACTGTAGCTATAGATGCATTGGCCGATGTCCAAACACCACCTGAGTAATCATTGGTAAGTGCAATAGATGCAAATTCGCAGACATTAGATGGACCTGTAATTGCATTCAATGTTGGCTCTACGGTAAGTAAGCGAGTAGTGAAGCATGCGGTACCCAAAGTATAAGTAATTCTAGAAGTACCAACACTCATAGCCATTACGTTACCAAATGCATCAACGTTTATCACAGAAGGAGTACTGCTTGACCAAGTACCACCTGGTATTGGGTTACTTACTAAAGACGTAGAACCTAAACACATGTACTCAGCACCAGTGATGGTAGGAGGCAGTGGGTTTACAGTAACCTGCTTAGTAACATAACAGCCTGTAGCTATCAATGTGTAAGTGATAGTAGCAGTACCATCAGTAATACCAGAAATGATACCAGTAGATGCACCTATTGAAGCTATAGTAGGAGCACTCGAAGACCAGCTACCAAAACCTACAGTGTTTGTTAATGTACCAGTAGAACCTACACAAACATCAGAAGGACCAGCAATAACATCTGGTAAAGGATTAACAACCACCACCGTAGTTGCAAAACAACCTGTAGGTAATAGATAAGTAATAGTAGTAGAACCTGCGGCAAGACCACTTACCAAACCAGATGCAAACCCTACAGTAGCTACCGTTGTATTACTGCTTATCCAAGTACCACCTGGGGTAGCATTGCTGAGCAGAGTAGCAGCAGCGACACATACGTTAGTTACACCAGTTATCGAAGCAGGTGCAGGATTAACAGTAACCGTAGTATATGTAAAACAACCCGTACTCAACACTGTGAAAGATATATGGGCAGTACCTATTGAAACACCAGTTACAATTCCAGGAACTAATGATACAGGAGCTACAGCAGGATTGCTAGATGTCCAAATACCAGACAATACACTGGCATTATCCAGATCTATTGTGCTACCCTGACATACACTGTCCAAACCAGTAATAGGAGGAGGTGTAGGATTAACGGTAACAGTAAACTTAGAAGAACAACCACCTAACAACTGATAAGTGATAGTAGCCGTATCGTTTGTAACACCATATACAACACCGGTAACAGCATTCACAGGTGCAACAGAAACGTTGCTACTACTCCATGTACCACCAGAAATACCATTTGTCAGTATTATAGAGTCTCCCATACATACCTGACCTGGACCAGTAATAGGAGTAGGTGCAGGGTTAATTTGCACAGGAACAAACACTTTACAACCAGCACCTAAAGAATAGGTAACATTGGTAATACCAGCTGATATAGAAGTAACGATACCGCTACCTAAACCAACAGTAGCTACAGAAGGAGTACCACTTGTCCAGCTTCCACCAGCAGTAGCATTTGAAAGTGCAGTTGTTTCACCAAGGCATATTTCGAAATCACCTGTTATTGGTGGTGGCGCTGGGTTAACTGTTACTAATATGAACGTAGTACAACCACCAGTCATTGTATACCTAACAGTATCTATACCTACTCCAATACCAGTTACTACACCAGTAGCAGGATCAACTGCTGCAGAGAAACCTCCGCTTGTCCACGTACCACCAGAAACTGTGTTGCTTAATGTAACTGAACTTCCCTCACACAAATTAGTAGTTCCAGAGATTATACCTGGCAAAGGATGCACAGTAGCAACGATAAATGAACGGCAACCGTCAGCAGTTGTGTACGATATAAGACTTGTACCGGCACCTACACCAAACAATACACCTCCGCCTACTGTTACAGTAGCTACTGTAGGTGTACTGCTAGTCCAAACACCACCAGGTGTTGTATTAGTAAGTGTAGTGCTAACACCAGCACAAACTGACGCTGTACCGCCTATTGCAGCAGGCAATGGATTAACCGTTACTGCTACTACACGTGCACAACCACTAGGCAATGTGTAGCTTATATTTACAATACCTGAAGATATACCTGTCACAACACCAGACGCGCTGATTGTTGCGATAGCAATGTCTTCGCTTATCCACGTACCACCCATTGTTGCGTTGGTAAGAGTAGTGGTGTTACCGATACAAACACTGGCCACACCTAATGTGGCTGCAGGTACGGGGCTAACCGTAACTACTGTTGTAGAGCGACAACCTGTAGACAAGAAATAGGTTATTGTAGTAGTACCGGTAGAAATACCCGTTACCAGACCAGTAGCTACATCAACAGTAGCTATTACTGGATTGCCAGTAGCCCAAGTACCTGTACCTGCTGTAAGATTTGTAAGTAAAGATGTACCACCCAGGCAAATGTTAGTATTTCCTTCTATCGGTAATGGCAGAGGATTAACGGTTACTACATTTGTAACGAAACAACCAGTAGGTGCAAAGTAACTAATCGTAGAAGTACCAGTAGATATACCAGTAGCTACGCCACTGGAAACACCTATTGTAGCTACTAAAGGATCAGTGCTAGTCCAAGTACCACTTGGTGTAAGGCTGCTCAAATTTGAAGTAGAACCCTGACATATAGTAAGAGAACCAGCTATAGCCGAAGGTCTTGGTAGAACAGTAACCAAACGAGTTACAAAACAACCAGAACTTATTTGGTAAGAAATTATTGAAGTACCAGCTGACATACCTGCTACAACACCATTAGTACCTACCAGTGCTACAACAGCATTACTGCTGCTCCATGTACCACCTACAGTAGTTGTACTGAATACAGTAGTACCATCAACACATACTGAAGGTGTACCTGTGATCGTTGCTGGTAAAGGTGTTACTGTTACTATTTTAGTAGCCTGACAGCCAGTAGCAAATCTATAAGTTATCATTGATGTACCAGATGCTACACCAGATAGTATACCTGTAGCAGAATTGATTGTAGCTACAGAAGTGTTGCCACTTATCCATGTACCACCTACAGTTGAGTTAGTTAATGTAATTGTAGAACCAGCACAAAGAACGTCAGGACCAGCAATTACTGCAGGTAACGGATGTACGGTAAGTACACGAGTAGCAAAACATCCCGTAGCTGTAAGCGCATAAGTGATGGTAGCTGTACCGGCAGATACACCCTGAGCAACGCCAGATCCAGAACCAATAGTGGCAATAGTAACATCACTGCTGCTCCATGCACCACCAACTGTTGTGCTAGTAAGTACCGTATTTGCATCAGCACATATTGCAGCAGTACCAGCTATTGCATTTGGTGAAGGATGAACAGTGAATGGAGTTATTGTTCTACAACCTGTAGATAATGCATACGTAATATTAACTGTACCTGCTACAACTCCGGTAACTACACCAGATGAGGCACCAACGGTTGCAAAACCTACGCTCGCACTCGTCCACAAACCACCAGCAGCAGTACCAGTAAGTGTAGATGTTGCTCCTATACAAGAAGAAGCAGTTCCTGTGACAACTGGTAATGCATTTACAGTAATAATTGTTGTTGCTGTACAACCTGTAGGTAAAGTGTAACTTATAGTAGAAGTACCTGCAAGAATGCCCGATACAACACCAGTGGCTGAAATAGAAGCAACCGCTGCGTCACTACTTGTCCATACACCACCTGATGGCACAGACGATAGCAATGTTGTAAGACCTTCACACACTGTAAGTGTTCCGGCTATTGTAGCTGGCAACGCTTGAACAGTTACTATTCTTGTAGATCTGCATCCTGTAGTTAGTAAAGTGTAAGATATTGTTGCTGTACCAGCAGCAGCGCCTGTTACTACACCTGCGGCATCTATTGTAGCAGTCAGTGGGTTAGAACTAGACCACACACCGCCTGCTGTTGCATTAGACAAAGTTGTAGTGCCACCAGATGCACACAATGCCGAAATACCAGTGATAGCAGAAGGAAGAGGGTCTACAGTTACTAATCTTGTAGCGATACATCCTGTTGATAATCTGTAAGAAATAAGTACTGTGCCACCAGACACACCTGATACACTACCTGTAGTGCTTACTGTAGCTATGAAGTTATCATTGCTAGACCAGGTACCGCCTGTAGTAAGGCTATTAAGCGATGTACTGCTGCCCAAACAAACCACTCCTACACCTGTGATAGGAGCAGGTACTGGGTTTACAGTTATCTGCCTTGTAGCAACACAACCAGAAACTGGTCCTGCATATAGTATTGTACATATTCCAGCTGCATTACCAGTAACCAAACCTGCTGCATCCACAGATGCTACCGTCGGGTTACTGCTTGTCCATGTACCACCTAAAGTAGTAGATGATAGCGCTGTTGTAGATCCTACGCATACAGTAGGAGTACCAGAGATAGTAGCTGGAAGTGCATTTACAGTTACTACACCCGTTACAAAACAACTATTAGCAAGTTTGTAAGTTACTACTGAGGTACCAGCACTAACACCAGTTGCAATACCTGTTATGTTGTTAATAGTGGCAACAGTAGTCAAACTAGATGCCCACGTACCACCAACTGACGTATTACTTAATGTAGTGTTACCACCAGCACAAACTTCCATTACACCTGTAATAACCGCAGGGATAGGATTAACCGTTATAGCTCTTGTGCGAAAACAACCATTAGATATAGTGTAACTGATAGTAGCATTACCAGCAGTTATACCAGACACAAAACCTGTAGCAGCAGTTACAGTTGCAACAGTAGGATCACTGCTTGTCCATGTACCGCCTGTGGTAGAATTTACGAACGTAGTAGAAGTACCCTGACATATAACATTAACACCAGAAATTGCTGATGCAGGTAATGAGTTATTAGTAACAACTACTGTTGATCTACATCCACTTGATAATGTGTAATAAATTCTAGAAGTACCGGCAGTAATACCACCAGTTACTACACCAGTTGCTGCATCTATTGATGCTACAACAGGTGTTAAACTACTCCAAGTACCACCAGCCACAGTATTAGTAAGTGTGCCAGTGACACCTGCACAATATGTTAATGGACCAAGAATTGTATCTGGTAACGGATTAACAGTTACTGCAAATGCACGGAAACAACCTGTAGGTAATGTGTAAGTAATATTAGCTACACCTGCTGTCACACCTGTTACTACACGTGTAGGCGATATTGTAGCTATCGTTACATCGCTGCTGCTCCATGTGCCAGTAGCTGGTGAAGATGACAACGTAACATTTGAGCCAACACAAACAGAAGACGTACCAGTAATTGCAGAAGGCAATGCATTAACTGTAAGTACTATTACACTGGCACAACCAGTGGGTAGCGTGTAAGATATCGTTGTAGTACCTGTAAGCATACCAGTAACTACACCACCAGCGTCAACAGTTGCTATTGCAGGATTTCCGCTGCTCCATGAGCCACCTACAGTAACATTACTTAGTGTAGTAGTGAAACCTATACAAACAGCAGGTACACCAGATATAGGATTAGGTAACGGATTTACCGTTACTACTGTTGAATTAAAACATCCGCTAACACCGCCTAATGTGTAGGTAATATTTACTGTACCCTGACTAACACCAGTCACAACACCAGATACCGCAGCTACTGTGGCTATAGTGTTATCACTGCTTGTCCATACTCCAGCACCAGGAGTGCTTGTAAGACTAGTCGCAGACCCTTCGCACACAGCGAGTGTACCAGCTATTGCAGCAGGTACTGGATGAACAGTTACAACTATAGAGCTCACACATGAAGTAACAGGATTGGTGTATATAATACTTGCAGTGCCTATCGCCACTCCAGTTACAACACCAGTAGCACTTACTGTAGCTACTAGTGCGTCTGCTGTAGACCAAACACCACCAGCATCAGGATTTGATAAAGTTGTAGTGCCACCAACACAAGCTACAGCTGAGCCAGTAATAGCCGATGGCAAAGAATTCACAGTAAGTACAGCTGACGCTGCACAACCTGTAGGTAATCTATAAGAAATTGTGGTAGTTCCAGCAGAAAGACCATTTGCTACACCTGTTGTAGATACTATAGAAGCTACAGCAGTAGCAGAACTAGACCAAGTACCACCTGCAGTAGCATTCGTAAGTGTAACTGAAGAACCAATACATGCTGTTAATGTACCTGATATTGCTGATGGTACTGGGTTAACAGTCACAGTACGAGTACGGTAACATCCACTTCCCAATGTATAAGATATATCTGCAGTACCAGTAGCTACACCACTCACTATGCCTGATGCATCAACTGTTGCTATTGCAGTATTATTACTACTCCACACACCACCTACTGCTAAAGTATTTAATGCTGTAGTACCAGAAACACAAGTTGTAGCAGTACCTGTAATTATAGATGGTGTACCTAATACTGTGATAGGCAAAGTAGCTTTACAAGAATTTGGTAGTATGTAAGAAACTACAGCGGTTCCTACGCTTATTGGATTTAATAAGCCTGTTGTTAATCCTATACTAGCCGCAGTACCAGAACCTAACGTCCAGATACCACCAGCAGATGCATTTGTCAATGTCGCAGGATTACCTGTACAAAATGTAGAAGGACCTCCTATCGGCGCTGGGGCAACATTCACAGTAACAGTTGCAGTTCTGAAACAACCCGAACCTAAAGTATAAGTAACAGTTGTAGTTCCAGTAGCTATACCGCTTATAACACCAGTTGATATAGTAACGTCAGCAATTGCGGCATTGGCAGTACTCCAAGTACCAGATGCTAAAAAGTTGGTCAACGTACCAGTTGCACCTTCGCACACACTTGTAGCACCACCTATTGCAGATGGTGAAGGACTAGTGGTAACTACTACAACAGATACACAACCAGTACCCAACGTATAGGTAATGTTTGCTGTACCTGCATTTACCGGACTCAATAAACCAGTAGTTGAATTGATAGTAGCATTCGAAACATTACTAGAAGTCCATACGCCACCAGGAGTAGCATTTGTCATAGTAACGGTTGTGCCTGCGCAAACTATTCCTACTGGAGGAGTAGCAGCCGGTAAAGGATTTACAGTGATGTCTTTAGTGCGTATACATCCTAAAGTAGAAGTATAAGTAATAGTAGTATTACCGTTTGATACACCAGATACAACACCAGTACCAGATATCGTGGCAATAGTAACATCATTGCTAGACCAAGTTCCACCGGCTGGTGTAGATGTCTGAGACATAGTAGATCCCACACATACTGCCGAAGCACCACTAATGGTAGCTGGCAATGTGTTAACTGTAAGTACCGAACTTATAAAACATCCTGATGGTATAGTATAAGTGATTGTAGAAGTTCCAGACACTACAGCGGTAGCTACACCAGTACCTGCATCTATTGTGGCAGTTGCTGTGTTAGAGCTAGTCCAGTTACCACCTGCAGTACCACTAGCTAGTGTAGTAGTGTTTGCTGGACAAATAGACAATGTACCAGATATTGCTAATGGTCGTGCGTTAACAGTTACAACAGCTGTAGTAATACAAGCACCTACCTTATAAGTAATGGTTGCAGTACCAGCAGCAACACCAGTCAATACACCTGTTATTACGCCTACAGTAGCTATACCAGTGTTGCCACTGCTCCATGTACCACCTGAGTTAGGGTGAGTAAGTGTAGTAGTAGATGCAGCACAAACAGTATAAGAACCAGTAATTGCAGGCAAAGCTCCATTAACTGTTACTGCTACAGAGCGTATTGGACTCGTACAGCCAGCACCCGGATAAGTAACCGAAAGACTGTAGGCACCAGAAGCTGCAGTAGTAGCTGGAGTTATTGTTACGTTATTGATAGTAGTAGTGTTAGAGTATGCAGCTGGGCCAGACCAGTTGTAAGATATCAAAGTACCTACACCTGACACACCACTTGATGTAAGTGTAAATGGAGATCCTTCGCACACTGCAGGTGTAGCAGTGCTGACACTAGTAAGTGTAGGCAATGCTTTTACAGTAAATGTAATAGGTGATGATGGAGGAGTAGTAACAGAGTTAACACCAGTAGCTACTAAACCAGTAGAAGGATTAGATGTTACTTTTCCAGCGGCATTCTGTGCTATTACGTAATAATAAATAACATTGCCAGAAGCAGTACCACTAAGTGTAGCTGCTGGCATTACAAACTCCCAAGTACCACTAGTACCTGTACCAGCAGTCAATGTGCCTGGCACAGAAAACCAAGCACCAGATCCTTTGCGGAAGTAAGCCCTAGGCACATTGGCACCTGTAGTAGGCACACCCAAACTATCTGCTATTGTGACACCACTCAGTGTGATGTCTGCACCAGCACAGGTAGCAAATACAGGAGTGTAAACTATAGATATCGGCACCACCAACTCATGTGCACCAGCTACTGTTACAGTAGTACCTCTTGCCGCACCGTCTATGTCGGTAGTGATAGCTGGTGTAGCTATTGGTGCACCTATCTGCATGGCTGAGTTAGCTACAACGTTTTGTAAATGAAGGTCTGTTGGTGTAACAAAAACAGGATTAGCGACTAAGGAATTAGTGTTGCTACCAAAACCTGTTTGGATACCTGCTAGGTTAGAATAATTTGTACCACCTATTACACCTACGTTAGGTCCTGTAGAGAAATAAATATTATTATTTATTGTAGTAAATACTGTATTAGCCACACCCTGAGCATATATTGCATATCTCTGTGTGCTACCTGACACCGTTTGATTGGCAAGAATGTTATTACGAAGATTGATAGCATTTGCGCCTAGTGTACCACCTACACCTATTGCTGCAGGAACAGCAACTACATTACCTGTGTGTGCAGTTACATTAACCGTGTTGTTATATATGTTATAACCATTACCTTGGTCTATCATCAAGCCATAAGCACATACTGCAAGTAATGCTGCATTACCCTGAGATTTAACGTCTGCAATAAAGTTATTATAGACATTTACACTAGAGCCGGTGAAAGCTCTTAAAGACATACCATATGCCCCCCCCCCAGTAGTTGATGCTGAGAAATTCGACACATTCACAATTCTGTTGTTGAAAATGTTTCCTGTGTAAGGTCCATTCACCAACAATCCAAACACATTTGGTGTTGCACCAGCTACTCCATTATTAACATTGGTTATTTCATTTCCGCTTATTACAATGTTAGTCATGTTTGCAGTGAACATACCTCCAAAAAGAGTGTTGTTTACTGTGTTGTTGGTAATAACCGTATTTGCATCAGTAATTGTAGCATTACCCTGAGCAAATATTCCGTAACCAACTAAGTTAATGAAGTTATTTGTAAAGGTATTGTTTGAGTTTGCACCTTCTGCGGCTCCAGGTAGTGTAGTACCTGATCCACAAGCAATACCTACAGAGGTAGAGAATGCCGTAGTACCTAATATATTACAATTCCTAATAGTATTGTTAGCCGCAGGAATTACAGATGATGCACTTCCCAACCTTACAACAGCATAATAGGTGCCTAGAGCACCATTAGTATTAGTTATGGTTAGATCTTTTGTTGTTCCACCTGTTGTGTTAGAACCATCAATTGTAACATTGGTTGCTCCTCTCAAATAGATAATTGCGTTTGCAGCAATGTTACCAGATATGGTAGGAGCTGTAGATGCTGCTGGCTTTATCAACACAGATGTGTAAGATGAAGTTCCGCCACTTTGATTAAGTATCGCAGCGGCAGTCTCCGTAGTACTAGCAGTAACCGAGATGTTAATAATCCCCTGATGCGTACCAGCATTAATGGCATCAAAGGCTCCTTTCAAGGTGGTGTAGGTCGTCGGCCCGGGTGTTCCTGCCGAGGCTGTTACTGATATCTGTGCATAACCCGCAACAGTTAATAACATGCCTGTAAACAGAAATAAAAATGCCAAATAGACTTTTCTCATAAACAGATAATTTTTAAATTTTTTGCTTTTCAAGGACTTAGTTTACAGCTTTACTCTTTTTAAATAACTCATATACGCAAAAAACAAGCACAATGTGTTGCCTTTTGCGGTCAATTTACCCTATTTTCTTCTTGTACTATCTACGTTTTACTACTCAAATTGGTTTTAACAGTATTATAATTACAATCTTTGGAGTAATATTTAACAAAATAAAATTACATTCAAATCCCCCTG
>CAZRPA010000101.1:0-13785 GCA_964601855.1 uncultured Flavipsychrobacter sp.
ATAAATATCAGCTAGGTAACTGCCAATGGTCATTTGCAAGGCTATGTGTAGTTAATACGTTTGTTGTTGAAAAAACGAACACATGCCATTTTATCATAGTTTAGGAATAATACCAGACAAAAGACACGTGGTCAGCCGTCAGCCTAGTGGTGCATTATATCAGGAGGAGTTGGTAGGTACTCAGGGTTTTGGAGGGTTGTCGTCACTGGTATATCACTTGTATCCGCCCACTCAAGTACGGCAGAAAGGGCAACCATATAGTGTGGCTCCTAAAATAGCCATGGAAAACGGACTGAATGCCATGAGCTTCAGCGGTTATGACCTCAAGCCCGAAGAGGACTATCTCCTAAGCCGCAAAACACTGATGGTAAACAACGCCATGCATATTGGTTTGGCGGCACCTATGCAGTCAACCCCATATTTTTACAAAAATGCCGATGCTGATGAACTGCTATTTGTACACAAAGGCAGCGGCAAGGTACATACCATGTATGGCGTACTGCCATTTGTGTATGGCGACTATATAGTCATACCCAGAGGAACGGTGTATAAAATAGAGTTTGACACTACCGATAATAAGTTGTTATACGTAGAGTCATTTGACCCCATATTTACGCCTCGCAGATACCGCAATGACTTTGGTCAACTGCTGGAGCATTCGCCATTTTGTGAGCGCGACATAAAAAGACCTCGTGACCTGCAAACCTTTGATGAGCAGGGCGATTTTGACATCTTCATCAAAAAAAGAGGAATGATGTTCCCCTATGTATATGCCAATCATCCGTTTGATGTCGCTGGCTGGGATGGTTATCATTACCCATACACATTCTCCATATTCAACTTTGAGCCTATTACTGGTCGCATACACATGCCACCACCAGTACACCAGACATTCGAGAGCCGCAATTTTGTGATATGCTCTTTTGTGCCTCGGTTATACGATTATCACCCAGATGCCATACCAGCACCATACCACCACAGCAATATAGATAGCGATGAGGTATTGTACTATGTAGATGGTGACTTTATGAGCAGAAATAATATCAAAGCCGGACAGTTTACGCTCCATCCTGGTGGTATACCGCATGGTCCGCATCCAGGTGCCATCGAGCGCAGCATAGGACAAAAAGAAACAAAAGAGCTAGCTGTGATGATAGATCCATTTCAGCCGCTGATGATAACCGAAGAAGGAATGAAAATAGAAGTGCCTGATTATTTCAAATCATGGTTACCAGAGCAGTGGAAATAATGGCATAGTAGGTACAAATAGAACATAAAACATTCTGTAATTAATAAAGCAAACGTCATATGAACACTCCAAGTCTTAAAGAAGTTGAAAATTACAATTACGGTATTGAGAAAATATTTGATAAGGCACAAGATTTTCTGCCTATTAACGGTACCGACTATGTGGAACTATATGTGGGCAATGCCAAACAAGCAGCACATTACTACAAAACAGCTTTTGGTTTTCAGTCACTGGCATATGCTGGGCTGGAGACTGGAGTAAAAGACAGAGTGTCTTATGTGCTGGTACAAGACAAAATAAGACTAGTACTCACTACACCATTAGTGCCAGATAGCCCCATTGCAGATCATATTCGCAAACATGGAGATGGTGTAAAAGTGATAGCCCTATGGGTAGACGATGCCACCGAAGCGCATGAAATAACTACAGAGCGCGGAGCTACATCGTGTTTCGAACCTATGACAGAAAGTGATAAAGACGGTGAAGTGGTGCGCTCTGGTATATATACTTATGGCGATACTATTCACATATTCGTAGAGCGCAAGAATTACAATGGGGTTTTCTTGCCTGGTTACGAGCCTTGGGTATCCGAGTATAATCCACCTAGTACTGGGCTGAAGTATATAGACCATATGGTAGGAAATGTGGAATTAGGAGCAATGAACAAATGGGCAGACTTCTATGCCAGAGTAATGGGATTTGCCAATCTAGTAACATTCGACGACAAAGATATTAGCACTAAGTACACCGCTCTTATGAGCAAGGTAATGAGTAATGGTAATGGCAGAATAAAATTTCCTATCAATGAACCAGCAATAGGTATCAAAAAATCGCAGGTAGAGGAATATCTGGATTTTTATGGTGGTCCAGGTTGCCAGCATATAGCAGTGGCTACAGATGATATTGTATTTACTATAAGCGAAATGCGTAAGCGTGGTGTTGAGTTTTTATATGTGCCAGGTAAGTATTACGATACTGTAAGCGAAAGGGTAGGAGAGATAGCCGAAGATATGGCAATACTGAAATCGCTTGGTATCATGGTTGATAGAGATGAAGAAGGATATCTACTACAAATCTTTACGAAACCAGTAGAAGATAGACCCACATTGTTTTTTGAAATCATTCAACGCAAAGGGGCAAGGTCTTTTGGTAAAGGTAATTTTCAGGCATTGTTCGAATCTATTGAGGCCGAGCAGGCACGAAGAGAAACTTTATAAAACACTGATTATCAATAGTTAATGTTGTTTTAATTAATCAAAGTATATAAATCATAAAATCGTTTTTATGGATGTTTTAGAAAAAACAAACAGCATTCATGCCGAAATGCTGCGACACTTTGAAGAAAAGATAGAAAGGGGTGATGCTATAGAACCCCGAGATAAAATGCCCGATGCGTATCGTAAACACCTGATAAGGCAGATGTCGCAACACGCACACTCTGAGGTGATAGGCATGCAACCTGAGGGTAACTGGATAACCCGTGCACCTAGTCTGAGAGCAAAACAGATATTGCTGGCAAAAATTCAGGATGAAGGCGGACACGGTCTATACTTGTATAGTGCTGCCGAAACATTGGGTGTGTCGCGCGAGGAGTTGATCGCACAATTGCATACTGGCAAGGCAAAGTATTCTAATATATTTAATTATCCGGCACTTACCTGGGCAGATATAGGTGCTATAGGATGGCTGGTAGATGGGGCCGCAATCGTAAATCAGGTGTCGCTACAGCGCACCTCATACGGACCATACAGCCGGGCTATGGTGCGAATTTGCAAAGAAGAGAGTTTTCACCAACGTCAGGGTTATGAAATAATGGCAAAGATGATGCAGGGTACCAAGGAGCAACAAGAAATGGCACAAGATGCTATGAACCGCTGGTGGTGGCCTTCGCTCATGATGTTTGGGCCACACGATAGTGAGTCGCCACATACGGGCGATGCCGTGAAATGGAAAATCAAAAGACACTCCAACGATGAGTTGCGGCAGAAGTTTATAGACAAAACTGTGCAGCAAGCTGAAGTAATAGGCTTAACAATACCCGATGCAGACCTAAAATGGAACGAAGCCAAAGGGCACTATGACCATGGACCGATAGACTGGAACGAGTTTTATAGAGTAATAAGTGGCAACGGCCCATGCAATAAAAAACGTATGGAGCACCACAAGAGGGTACACGCAGAGGGGGCATGGGTAAGAGAGGCTGCCGAAGCTTATAGATTAAGAAAAGAAAAAGAACTACTTCATTCATAAAATTTAATACTAATTGTTATGACTACAGATTCTCAGTTAGCGATTTGGGAGGTGTTTATGCAGGCAAAACCCGGCGCCAATTATATACATGCAGGTAGTGTACATGCATCTGACAAAAAAATGGCACTCCAAAATGCAAGAGATACCTACACCCGCAGGGGAGAAGGTACTAGTATTTGGGTAGTGCCAAGTGATGCCATTGTGGCCTCAAATCCCGATGATAATGATATGTTGTTCGACCCTGCCAACGATAAAGTTTATAGACATCCCACATTTTACGTAATGCCCGAAGGAGCAAAGGCAATATAAAAACATATTTTATGACAACTGAACAAGCTTTATATAAGTATTGCCTGAGACTGGGCGATAATGCGCTCATACAGTCTTACAGGTTATCTGAGTGGTGTAGTAATGCCCCAATACTCGAGGAAGATCTGGCTCTTACCAACTTCGCCTTAGATATGATAGGAAGGGCGCAATTGCTCTTATCCTATGCTGGAGTAGTGGAAGGAATGGGCAAAACAGACGATGATTTGGCATATCGCAGAGGTGAAAGACAATTCATGAATACATTAATCTCTGAAATGCCCAATGGAGATTTCGCCTTCACTATCGCTCGTTTGTTTTTTACGTCCGTTTATGAATATTACTTTTTTACCGAGTTACAAAATAGTGCCGACAATACACTGAAAGCCGTAGCCGCCAAAACACTAAAAGAAGTAAAGTACCACAAAGCACATGCTACCGACTGGGTGCTGAGGCTAGGTGGAGGCACTGACGAAAGTAAAAATAGGGTACAAGCTGCTGTCAATGCACTGTGGATGTACACAGGAGAATTGTTTGAAACTGATAAAACCGATGCTATTCTGCAAGACTTAAACATTGCCGTAGATATCCCACCGGTAAAGGGAAAATGGAATGCCTACGTTCAGGAAGTATTATCAGAGGCAGGATTGGTGCTACCATCAGCAGACTATATGCAAACAGGAGGAAAAAATGGGGTGCATACAGAATATCTGGGGCATATACTTAGCGAAATGCAATATTTACAACGCGCATATCCTGATGCAACATGGTAAAAACAGCATATAATAAAGAAGATATTCTACACTTGCTCATGGCTATACCGGACCCAGAAATACCTGTGGTAAACATATATGAAATGGGGATGCTGAGAGACGTAATACTTACAGAAGACGGCTGTGAGGTTATATTGACTCCTACTTATACAGGATGTCCGGCTATGGGACTCATAGAACAGGATATCAAAATGACCCTAAACAGTCATCATATACCCAATGTGCACGTGAAAATGGTGCACGACCCAGCATGGACTACAGACTGGATGACAGATGTAGCAAAAGACAAACTGAAGAAATATGGCATTGCCCCACCTTTACATTCGTCATGTGAGCTAGATGTTTTTGGACATAATATCATTCAGTGTCCACAATGCCATTCGGGTGATACTGTATTGCTTAGCAGATTTGGTTCTACTGCATGCAAGGCATTGTATCAGTGCAATAGTTGCCGAGAGCCATTTGAGTATTTTAAATGTCATTAACACTACAAATATGTACATACAACAGATTTATACTAATTGTCTGGCTCATGCAGCCTACTACATAGAATCAGAAAAAGAAGCGATGGTAATAGACCCCATGCGCAATCCTGAGCCATACCTGAAACTGGCACAAGAGCGAGGTGCTACAATAAAGTACGTAGGCGAAACTCACTTTCATGCTGATTTTGTATCTGGTCATATAGATTTGGCCAATGCTACTGGCGCTACCATTGTATTTGGTCCAGGTGCTACCCCGGGGTATAAAGCCTATGTAGCGGAAGATGGTGAGATTTTGCACATAGGAAAGTTGAAAATAGAGGTGTTGCATACACCTGGTCATACATTGGAGTCAATTTGTTTTTTGCTACATACTGAGCATGGCGAAAAACATGCAGTTTTTACAGGTGATACTTTGTTTGCAGGAGATGTAGGACGACCTGATTTACTAAGTGGCAATTTGCAAAAAGAAGAGTTAGCAGCTATGCTCTATGAGTCATTGCAGAAGCAAATTAAAACACTTCCAGATGAAACGATTGTTTATCCCGGACATGGAGCTGGTTCTGCGTGCGGAAAAAACATCAGCAGTAAATCTAGTACTACTATCGGAGAAGAAAAAAAGACCAATTATGCATTGATAATCAATGATAAAGAGGAGTTTGTTGCCGCTGTTACTACAGATTTACAAGTGCCTCCAGCATACTTCTTTAAAGATGCATTTATAAATAAGAATGGTTATGTATCCTATGAAGATGTAGTTAAGAAAAATGTCAATGCGTTATCGGTACGTGAGTTCATAGAAGCTAAAGAAAAAGGTGCTATAGTTTTAGATACTCGCAATCCTATGGATTTTGCCGCAGGATTTGTCGAAGGTGCCATAAATATTGGTCTCAATGGTGATTTTGCGGTTTGGGTAGGTACTCTTATTAGTGCTGATGCACAATTGCTTCTGGTAACAGAAGTAGGCAAAGAAATAGAAGCAGTAGAAAGATTGGCAAGAATAGGTTTTGAAAAGGTTGCGGGGTATCTGCAAGGTGGAATGACTTCATGGTTTGCTGCAAATATGCAATATGATAAAATACTTACATTTGCAGGCAGCGAATGTGCAGCGCTAATAGAAACTGAAGAATATCAGCTACTGGATGTGCGAAACAGAAGAGAGGTTGCTAAAAACAGAGTTGCTGGTTCTGTACATATACCGTTAAATATGCTCACTGCTCAATATCACACATTAGACCTCAATGCTAAATGGCTCATATATTGTGCCGGAGGGTATCGCTCAATGGTAGCAGCGTCTTTCCTAAAATCAAAAGGATTTCATTTTGTAGCTAGTGTAGAAGGTGGTATGAGAGAATTATTGATACATGCTCCACAGTTTATAGCAGAAGAAGTGGAAGTAGGGGATTAATAATTATTTTTTGACTGAATAAAAACTACTTTGGGTGATGTAATGTGTCGTTTTATATCAATGTAGTATATACTAAAATATCTGGTTTTTCTTAGCCCATTACTGCTGGCAATTTTGGTAATATACATGGTAAATGTTTCGAATGTAGTACACTCAGGGGCAGTTTTAAATGTCTTTTGCTGTTTATGACTTTTTGATTATTGTAATTTGTACCGTAGTTTTAACATAGAAAATATACTTACAGACAATAGTATTATAAAGATGCAAAGATTATTGCTAAATTTGTAGTCTACATATCGCATCATGAAGTTCAGACACATAATTACAGCATTATTTATATTTTTCAGTTTTGCAGCTCAGGCTCAGGTCGATGAAAAACCTGTTCCTGTGCCTGCCGAAGTGCCTACTGAGGTACCGGCTCCTGCTGCGCCAGAAAGCACACCAGTAGAAAAATCGAAAAAAGACAAGAAAAGAGAAGCTAAAGAAGCCAAAGCTGCTGCTAAAGAAGCTCAAAAAGCTGAAGAAGCTGCTAAGAAAGAAGCTGAATTAGCTGCAAAAAAGGCTGCTGAAGCGGTAAAAAAAGAAGCCGAAGAGGCTGCTAAGAAAGAAGCCGAAGCCAAAAAAGAGGAAGAAAAGACAGAAGTAGTAGAGGAAATAAAAGAAGAAGTAGTAGAAGAGCCCAAGAAAAAGAAAAAAAAGAAAGCAACAAAAACAGAAGAACCAGAAGAACAAGCGCCACCTGAGGTGCAAGAACAACCTAAAGAAGCAAAGCCGCAAACCTCATCAGATGACAGTCGTAAGCCCATTATCATAGTACCTCCTCGTTTGGTAGATCCAACCAAAATGACCGATAAGGATGTCATATTGGGTAATGCCAAACATGATGTGGTTTTAGTTACTATGGAGGGTAAATGTCCCACAGGCACTACTCCTATGGGCATCACTAACAAAACTGGCGATAAAGTTATAATGGCAAAAGTTGATATTGTAATGACATATAACGACAGGGTTACTAAAAAGCCTATGTTGGTTGATCAGTTAGGTGCTGGCGAAACTAGGTTTTTGGGCTGTACAGGTTGCAGTCAAAAATTGACTACAGTCACATGCTCTGGCTTCAAAATAGTTGCTGCCAAATTTAAAGAGTAGATCATCGTTTGTTATTTATTATTTCCCCATCTGCCATTTCTATTATTCTGTCCGATCGTTTGGCAAAGTCCTCGTCATGAGTCACCGCTATTATCGTTTGCCCATATTCTTTAGATAGTTGACGGAATAAGTCAAATACGATACTCGTGTTCTTTGAGTCAAGATTCCCAGTTGGTTCATCGCCCATTATTATGGCTGGGTCGTTTATTAGTGCTCTAGCTATTGCTACTCGCTGCAGTTGTCCACCCGATAGCTTCCCTGCTTTTTTTAGTGCTTGCTCTTCTACCCCAAACATTTTTAGCTTTTGATAGGCATTCTCTTCGATCTCCTTATGCGATAGTTTGCCTAGGCGCAATGCAGGTATCATCACATTTTTCAAACAACTGAAATCTGGCAATAAGTAATGAAACTGAAATACAAAACCTATCGACTCATTCCTTATCCTTGCTAGATCATTAAGCGATTTTCCGGTGGTTTTTATGCCATTTATTTCTAATGTTCCCTCATAGTCAGTATCCATCGTTGACAATACATACAACAGAGTAGACTTGCCGCATCCCGACTTGCCCACTATAGATACAAATTCCCCTTTTTCTATTAATACATCTATATTTTTCAATACCTGCATGGTTACAGGGTCATGAAAATACTTTGTGATGCCATTTGCCTTTAGTGCCAGATTATTCATTATCCACGTATTATAGTTACTGGGTCTACTTTCGATGCTTTTCTTGCTGGGAAATATCCTGCGGCTATAGTTGTTATTACCCCAAATGACAATGCTTGCAGGTAGTGGGGCAGGTAAAAAGACATAGGCAGATACTTCAATGTACCAGCCCCTATATAAATTTTAGATACCAGTAAAGTAAGTGAAAACCCGAATATGATGCCTACTATGCCGCCCATAATACCTATGTATACCGCTTGTTGCAGGAATATACTTGTCACCGCGCCTCCCGAAAATCCCTGAGCTTTTAGAATAGCTATTTCCTTTATTTTCTCATATATAGTCATGTTCAGGATGTTGTATATCCCAAAACCAGCCACCAGTAATATCACACCTATTACAGAGTTTAATATTACTGCTCTTACCTTAAATCCGGCTTTCAGTTGTTCATTAGCTTTTACCCAGTCTTCTGCTTTGTAGCCAGTTATGGTTTCTATTTGTCTGGCTACTGCCGGTGCATTGTTGTAGTTGATAAGGTTAATTTTTATTTCAGTTACATAACTCCTGTCTTTGCCTAGCAGGCTTTGCACCTGTGCAATGTTTGCAAATGATTTAGTCTCATCTATCTGTTTTACGGTGGTTGCAAAGATGCCTACTATGCGCATTATCAGCAGATTTCCACTCCCGGATCTTACCGTAATATTATCTCCCACATGCAGACTCAGCTTATCTGCAATACCTTTTCCTATCAGTATGCTATTGTGTATTCTATTTAGGTCCAGTAAGTTACCACTTATCATGTTTTCTTTTACATCAAACATTTTATCTTCTTGCTCTATCTGCACACCTGCCACATTTCCAGGTAGTTCCACACTACCGCTAGTATATATCACATTACCTGTTACCTGGGGTGTCACAGCCGATACTTCTTGTAATCTGCGTATCTGATCTACTATCCCAAATGGATTGGTTATTCCTTGTGATTGTCGAAGTTGTTTTGGGTTTATGAGTATTTTCTCCGATTCATCTTTGATAAACGATAACATCATATGATTATCCGCTACCTTGTTTTCATTATATAATTTTATATGTGGGGTATTGGTAAATGACATTTTCTCAAAATAGTCATTGGTACCTTTCATCAGCGATTGCATAAAAATGAACATAGATATACCAAACATCACCCCCAGCGATGCCACTACTGTTTGTTTTTTTCTCGATGTGAGGTAGGTGAATGCTATTTCTGTATTTACACTGATTTTCATTTTGCGCAGGGTTTACACTATTTCATTTTTACAATCTTGTCACTTTCATTGATGCCTGTCAGTACCTCTATCCAGTCGTCCGATACTATACCAGTTGTTATAGTTGCCGTGTCCACTAGGTCTCCTTTTTTCACCAGCACTTTATTGCCCTGCATCACATACATATGTGGTATCAGTAGGGTAGCAGCTTTTTTGTTGGTCACTATGTTGGCTTGTAGCTGTGTACCTGATATAATACCATTAGTTTCATTCGCAAATCTTGCTTCTACTTTATATGACTGCGACGTTTCATTAAAGTGTGGATACACTTTGTATACCACTGCCTCATATGTTTTGCCTTTATCTGTATTTAGCTCCACTAGTACCTGTTGTCCTTCTTTTATCTTGCCTATACTACCTTCATCTATATCCAGGTATATTACCATCGAGTCCGGATTACCTATCTGTGCTACTTTATCTCCTCTTCTTACAAGATCTCCTTGTTTTTTATATACTTGATACACTTTTCCTGCACTTATCGCCGCAAGTTCATAATATTTATTGCCTGCTTGCGCGTTTTGTAACTGCGATCTCGAATTTGCAAATTCCTGTCTTGCTCTGTCGGCTGTAGCCTTGTAGCTTTCAGTTAGAGCCCTATAAGAACTCACTGATGATTTGTAAACAACCATTGCATTATCTAGTTCCTGTTTCGATACAGACCTCGTAGCATACAACCGGTCAAAACGGCTCATATTTACAGAGTCTGATTGCATTTTTATTTTAGCAGCATCTATTTGCGCCAGTATTTGCTGCAATGCTGGCGAAGTACTAGATGTATTCATTTGTGCATACGAAACATTTGTCTCCGCAATCTGTACTTGAGTATTTTGCTGCCTATTGTCTAACCTGAACAGGATTTGTTTTTCCGTCACAATATCATTCTCCGATATGTAGCTTTTAACTATAAATCCATCTGATAGGGAAGTTACTATATATGCATCTCTAGGTTCTACACTGCCCGATGCAAATACGGCTTCCGTTACTGGTCCTTTTTTAGGTAGTACTTCATCATATTTTGGTTTGCACGACGACTGTAGCAATGCCACCACAGCCACAAGATATAAGTAGTTAGTTTTCATTTTAAAAAGTTAGTTGGCGTATTTTAAGATTATACAATTGTACCAGCATCTCAGATAAGCTGTTAAGGTATTGGTTTTGATAGCTTATATATTCCGAAAATGCCCTGAGTTTATCTTCTAGCGATGCTAACCCTTCTTCATGCCTCAAGCTTATATGTGTATAGTTATCGAAAGATAAATTCATAATGCTTTCAGCTTTTTCCAGCAGTTGTTTGGCTTTGGTGTACGATAGTTTTAGGTTATCATCATTTATTGCCGACTGTCTTTTCGCTTGTTCATATTCGGCAGTACTTTGTTCATAGGTTAGTTTATTTCTTTGCGATTGAAGCCACCTACTACCCCCATTAAATAAATTCCAAGATGCTCTCAACGACCAGAACCGGGCAGGAAACCATTGAGGCCCACCATCTTGTAGTGGTCTGAACTCATTGTCGTTTTGCTGGGTGTTATTGCTGTAGGTCATACTTAGGGTAGGGTATATACCCGCATTAGATGCTTTGTATTTATTGTGGTTCAATATCCACTGATGGTATGCAAGTTTTACAGTAGGGTCTTCTGCAAAAACAACATTCGATGGGTCATTGTTAGGCTTATTCCCCAATGATTGTGTTATATACATTGAGTCTGAGACAGACAATCCCAACAACGATTTTAATTGATTTCTGGTAGTCTTTAGTTGATAGTAGGCAGTTATTACCGTTTGTTTGGCTCTTTCACTATTCAGCATAGCTACATCTTTATTGGGTAGGCTTACTGTTCCTTCTTCATACTTGTTGGTTACAGACAGAAGTATCGAGTCAGCCACGTTGGCACTTTTTTGAGCCAATTGTAGTGCTTGCTCATTTAAGAGGTGGGCATAGTACTGTGCGGCTATTTGCTGGTAAGTGTTTTTTTTAGTGTTAGCTACAGCTACTTTATTGAGTTCCTCAGTCTCTTTAGCTATTCTTATGTTGTGCCACGATTGCAGATTCACAAGATCTAGCTGGGCAGTAAATCCTACATTATATATATACTTCTGCCCAAACTGTACCGGACTATACACCCCTTCTGGCCCACCAAATATCACAGCCGGTACTAATGTAGTTTGTAGAGAGGTGTTATTCGTGAATGTTCCGCTAGTATTTACGTCTGGCAGCAGGTCCATGTACGATTGTTTCCTTCCTGCAGAAGCTTTCCTTACTTCTATTTCGCTGTTGGTTATCGTTACATTGTGCTTAGCTGCATATTGCCATACCTCTTCCAGATTATTAAATCTTGTTTGAGCATCTACAGTAGCAAATGTTAGTATCAAAGCAGTAAGTAGAACTGATATTTTGCAATGCATTATGTTTATTTTCGGCGGTGCTTAATAGTTTTTGTTTGTTTTTAAGTTACTACTGCTTATTCTCCAGCATCATAGCTATCCATTTGGGTATCATTGTTTTTCTTTCTTCCATCATTTTTTTATACCCTTCCATCGTTATTTTTGATTTTGCCATAACCATGGGCGCTGCAGCAAAAGGGAATACTGTCATTGATATTGTGTTCAGTATTATATGTAAAGGGTTAACAGTAGGTTTGGCTTTTTCAGCCATTTCGTTCCATTGCTTTACTATATATAGTTCTTCTATTGTATCATTCATACCTATTCTGCTCAAAAACAAATCAGGATTGGTATGTGCTTCGTTCAGTATAAAGAAGGGTATACTAGGGTTGCTCAGCAACATATCAATGTAGTGATGTACCAATTTTTCTATTTTTTCGTGCAATGTCGTTTCTGGATTGTTCAACAGTTCCTTAACATTGCTGGCAAATAGTTGGCACAATTCCAACATTACTATGTTAAACAGATTCTCTTTGCTCCTGAAGTAATAATTAATTAATGCCAAATTAAGACCACACTCCTCTGCAATATCTCTAGTTCGGGTAGCCGCATAGCCCTTACGCATGAACACTGTTCTTGCTGCTAACTTGATTTTTTCTTCGGTAGATATTGTGTTTTCCCCTGAAGGCATTTAGAAAGATTTGTAACACAAAATTACTTTTATTTTTCCGATTTAAACAATGATATTAATCATCTGATTAAATATTTTCAAAGCTTTCACAATTCAAAGCTTGTAGTTTTTCTAAGAATAATGTTTAGTGAAAAATGTCAGCTTTGACAATTCCTATTCTACACACTATATAAAATGCATGCCTAATGAAATGTTATTTTTCAGATGAAAATATTTATCTTTGGCTATCCACTAATGCTAAACCATTCATAAAAAATGTTCAAGAAACTGATACTGAAAAGTATTGCCGCTATTCTTATGTTTCAGGCTATGCCAGCCATGGCTAAAGAACTCACACCTGTAGAAGCATTTATTCATCGCACCAAAAGCACCACTAAATTTGCAAGTGTTAGCGATATATGGACAGCTGACAACAATTTTGATAAAGCTGATTTATTAAAAAATGTCAAAAATGCACAACCTCTTACTATCGATTATTTGAGGCTGGCGTTTTTTATGCAACAGAAAAGCACTGCTATCAGTCTTGTGCTTCCAGGCACAGACGGCAAAACTTATACAGTTGAGTTGGCTAGGTATGATTTCCTTACAAATGACTTTGAGGTACACGAAATGGGCGAAAACAACGCTGATAAATTAGTGTCATATACTCCCGGTTTGTACTATCGTGGTATTGTGAAAGGTATAGCTGGCTCTGTTGCTGCTTTCTCTTTTTTCAATAATGAGGTATATGGAGTTTTTTCTATACCAGGTGAGGGCAACTACGTAGTAACGCCCAATACTATGGTAGATAAAGCATATGATTACAATAAACATTACCTGCTTTACAACGATGCAGACCTCACTTTAGGCGATCAGCACCCAAAATGTGCATCAGATGAGTTGGATAAATTTCAACCGGTAACTGCTGCTAAAACTACAACTACACAGAACAATAAGGTGTATAACAATTGTAAAGAAGTACGTATGTTCTATACTGCCGACTTTGCTATGTATCAGAAAAAAGGCAACAGTACAACCAACTGTACTAACTACATTACTTCTTTATTCAACAATCAAAGCACCCTTTACAAAAACGAAGGAGTTCCATTGATGCTGAAGTATGTACAAGTCAATTCTGCTACAGATCC
>CAZRPA010000102.1:0-13760 GCA_964601855.1 uncultured Flavipsychrobacter sp.
CTGTTGTCCTTCGGCTACTGGCGGCTGCGTGGTGCTGGTTTTCTGCCGGTGCATTGCTGCTATTGGGCTTTTTGTCATGGGTTAGGGTTTGGGTTTATAATTTGTCTACTGTACTATCTTCTTCGGCATCAAAAGGCACCATCAGGGGCTGGGCGTTCTTATATCTATCGGCAGGTGTTTTGTTGTCATATTTGGTTTTTGGGTCATTTCTGGTTTTGCCGGTTTGTTGCCGGTGTTTTCATGGGTTTTTGGGTTTAAGTCGTTGATTATCAATGGTATTCGTTTTTGCAGTTTTGCATGTTTTTTTGTCTTAATCAGGATTTTCTGGATTTTTAGATTGACAGGATGTGGGCTGCGTGGGTGCTGTGGTTTTTCTTTCATATTTAGTTTTTTGGTCATTTCTTGTTTTGCCGGGTTGTTTCCGGTGTTTTCATGGGTTTTTAGGTGTAACTCGTTGATTATCAATGTTAACCGTTTTTGCAGGTTTGCAGGTGTTTTCTGGTGTTTTATTGGGGTTGGGTGTTTTACACTTTGGAAGTGTGGGACACTTAGCTGCATTATTATGCCACAAATAGTGCGCCAAAGTGGGTGTGGCAGTGATGAAGATATCCACAAATTTTGGGGTGGGGGTAGTGGGTGGATGGCTGGTGGGGTTTTAACAATATGATAGGTTTATGTACTATACCTTGGCTATTGCAAATTATAATGATGGCGGATATAAAGGAACAACTGTACTTGCTGTGTGTGGACTACCTAAGGGCTAAGGAGGCGGACATAAAGAAAAACATAGCTGAGGCGCAAGAGGCGGCGAGCAATGAAACTAAAAGCAGTGCGGGTGACAAGTATGAAACGGGTAGGGAGGTGATGCAACAGGAAATAGACCTGAACCTGACCCGACTGAATGAACTGCACAAACTAAAAAACACCCTGGAGCATATATTGCCTGCCCAAAAAACTGCGATAGTAGTGCCGGGTGCTGTGGCCTATACCAATAATGGTAACTACTATATAAGCATAAGTGCGGGGCTGCTACAGGTAGATGGGGTGCGGTATTACGCCATATCTGCGGCATCGCCGATAGGTAGCTTGCTGATGGGGCAAAAGGCGGGTTCTACCTTTGAGCTGAATGGAAAACGGTTTTTGGTAGAAAGGGTGGGGTGATACTTATTGTTGTATTTTGTATATTAGATTATGAATAAAGAAACCGAAAAACGTGTAAACCGCTTACTGGAAAAAATGCGTACTGCTATGCCAGAAGTAGAACGGCAGGTGATGGTGTATGAGAAAAATGTGAAAGCTGGTAAACAACAAAAGTTGCCTACAATAGCTCCGCAATTCAGAAATTCTTAGACTTGCTCTTGGTGGTAGGTGTTGCTAAATGAACGTTAGGATTCATAACCCTGAGGTCGGTAAGTTCTGCTTCAGAAAAAGTGGGGAGATTCACACAGGAAGGCTATCATCCATAAATTGGAATTGACGTGCGGTTAAGTTCGGCTATAAAGTATTTATTAGTTAAGCTATCGGGGGTTATCATATCAACATCCCTGCCAAACAGTTTTTTGAGTGCATAATATAAATCCCAAAGATTTTCCCCTTTTACTACCGGGTCCGTTTCATCGCCAGGCTCTATAAGCAAATCAATATCGCTGGTATCATTAAATGCATCTGTGCATGCTGAACCAAACAGGTAAGCCCTTTTAATTTTATGAATTTTGAAGATATCGCCTAGTTCGATCAATTTGCTCTCAATAAATGGATGTATCATTTGCTAATTATTAATCTACAGACACCGCAAAAGTACAAAAAGGCAGTCAAATATATGATTGCATTTTGTAGGTGTAGCGAGAGCATGGTGCTACCTTTGAGCTGAATGGAAAACGGTTTGTGGTGGAAAGGGTGGGGTGATGGTGCTAATAGTACATGCATTTAGCCACAAAAAAATGAAGGCGTTCGGGAGAACGATTTATATTATTAGTTCTGGATGCCCTTCGGAACATAAGGAACAACGAATGGGATTATCTATTTTACAATTTGGCTATACATAGGATTTTGAACTCAGCTATAATAAGAATAACGGCATTTAATCCTGAATATCAGACTGGTATTGACAATATGCTTGATACTATTCAGACTGAATATGCTGAGTCGTTCTTTCATCAGCCTATAAGGAAGATGGAAGAGTTATACCTTCAACCTAACCGCTATTATTGGGTGGCTCTTGCCAATGAGAAAGTTATTGGCACTGTGGGTATAGTAATGGCGGAGGGGTATGCTGTTTTGAAGAGTTTATTTGTTGATAGGGTGTACAGAGGTGAGGGGATGCAGGTGGCGCATAATCTGATAAAAACAGCTACAAATACGGCGAAACAACACGGCGCTGAGTATATTTATCTTGGTACAATGGCACAATTTAAGACTGCTCAACGGTTTTATGAGAAATATGGTTATAACCGGATACAAATAAATGAGCTGCCTACGGACTACCCCCACAATGCACTTGATACTATATTTTATCGTATGCAGTTACACTGACGTTTTTTATTAATGTTATTATGCAGTGCTTTTCCCTCCACTCGCGAGGGTATTCTGCAAGATCAATAGTGTGTGTAGAAGTCGACCAATAGGTGACTGAAGCTTTATATCCCTGTTGTAGGCGAGTCGCCCAAGGAAAAAGTGGGGAGATATACAGAGGATGTATATTCATTTAGCTGCAAAAAAGTGAAGGCGTTCGGGAGAACGATTTTTATTATTAGTTCCGGACGCTCTTAGGAACATCCGGAACAACGAGGGTTTTATGGTATTAAATTATACTCTTTCAATATCACGTCTACCTCTGCACGTATTAACTTACCAAGCTGCTCACGCATTTGATTAGCTAACAATACATTGGCTAGCAGTCTGTCAAATTCAGTTTGTGAAAGCGAAATATCGTAGTCACTTATTGAAACTTTGCCAACTAGTTCAGAACCTTGTAATATATGCGCCCTAATTTCAGCATTGGTCCCAAGGTTTTCGTCGATCTGAGACATAGATAATGCGAGTGGTGTTTTCATTTCGATGTTTTTAACTAATTCTTCTCTAGTTTTCTGTTTCAGGTATTCAAAAATGTCGTTGAAATTCATTGTATTTTTAATATCGATACATCAATTTTTGTACCAAAGTGATAAATCGGAAATAATGGCACATAAAATAACTTTCAGTTATTAGTATTATGATAATTAAAAATGTATATAATATAGTAAAAATATTGTTATACGTTTTGTGTTGTTGTGAAAAATGCAGAGCGTCTTGCTATCTAGTGAATGATATAAAATTAAAATCAAATTAGTTTTGATTATTTAAAATGAATACCTAAGTTTGTTATCTTAAAAACATAAACACTATGAATATTGGAATAGTTCATATAACAGATATGCATTTTACAGTAAAAACACACTATGAAAATCGAATGGACTCAATTGCAAAAGTGATCATAAATGATTTTCATGATGTTGAGACAATTTATATAGTAATTAGTGGTGATATTGCTTGGTCTGGCAAAAAAGAAGAGTACTTGATCGCAAAGAAGTTTTTAAGTATTCTCAAACAAATGATAACTAGTGAATTGAAATTAGTGAGCGTAAAATACATAATGGTTCCCGGAAATCATGATTGTAATTTTGAAAAAAATAATCAAGTTCGTAGTATGCTTGTAAATGCAGTAAACTACGATAATATAATTGATAAGAGTCTGGTTGAACAATGTTTGGTTGTACAAAATGACTTTTGGGACTTTTATAAATTATATAATAATGAACCAGAAGATAAACTATTTTATAAAGTCACCGATAAGGTTTCAGACAAAGAAATCAACTTTCATTGTATTAATACATCATGGATATCTAAATTAGAAGAGGTTCCCGGAAGTTTATTTTATCCTTGTAAAATATACGATGTCTCAAATTTAAGTAAGCAGGGTTTCAATTTTTGTGTTTGGCATCACCCAATTAATTGGTTTAATCCCAATACAACGGAAAACAATAAAAATGAATTTGAACATTTTATAGAGCATATTTCATCTACTCATTTTATTGGTCATGAACATGTACAAATGGCACATTCAAATGAAAACTTAAATACAGGAAAACGTGTAAACATTCTATCTGGTGAAATATTTAATGAGGATAAAAAAACACATAAGTCGGGGTTTCAAAATATTATTGTTGATTTAGATACGGAAGTTTGCAACAGAAAGGTTTATTCATGGAAAGGTGAATACTATTCTTGTATTATTGAGAAAGATTTAGTTCAACACAAAGATGAAATTAAGGGATTAAGTTTAAGTTTAGATTTTGTAAATAGTTTAATGGAAATTAAAATTCCTTTAGTTGTAGACTATAAAAAAGATATTAAGCTCTCTGATTTATTTGTTTTTCAAGACCTAGAATCTTCTTACAAAGAATCCAATAAATTAGATAATTATTTTAACTCATTCAAGCTTATTGAGAAAGAGAACAGTTTTTCTGTATTAGATGGTGACAGTCAAGTAGGTAAGTCAAGTTTGTTATCTATGCTATTTGTCAAGATGTATGAAAATGATATTTATCCTATTCTATTGAAAGGGAGTGATATAAAAGATAATAATTTAGAAAAACTCATCAACAAATCATTTAAAATTCAATATAAGAAAGGGAACAGTATTGATAGATATTTACAACTACCAAAATCAAAGCGTGCAATATTGATCGATGACTATCATAATTGTGAATTCAATTCTGTTACTACAAAAAAATTCTTCAATGAGATCAGTCAAAAATTTGGCATTTCAATAGTAGTAATTGATTCAGCTAACAGTCTGGTTTCTTCACTTAAAACAGAAATTAAAGATGTAAAATATTATACCATAAAACCTCTTGGCTTCAAAAAAAGGAATGAATTAATAGAACGTTTTCTGCAACTTAAAAAAAATCCACTCACATTCAATGAACACGCATTTTTAAATGAAGTTAAAGATACTTTTGATAATGTGCAATCTGTTTTAGGAGATAAATTGATGCCTTCTTATCCAATTTACGTTTTGTCAATTATTCAATCATTGCAATACAAACCTTTGAAAAATGAAACTTCTTTTGGATATTGTTACCAAACTTTGATACACTATTCTTTGTTCACATCAGGTGTTTCAAACGATGATATTGATTCATATTTTAACATACTTACTGAATTAGCATATCTCTTTTTAAAAAATGAGGTTGACGTTTTTTCACACAAGGACATGCTCAAGTTCTATACTGATTATTCAGAAAGATTTATTTGTCCTCCATACGATTCTGCAATGTATATTCTTAAAAAGTCAAATATATTAAAAAGTGATGATAATGGAGTATGTTTTGGTTACAATTATATTCTCTACTACCTATCCGCAAAGAAAATTTCTGATTTAATGCATGAAAATGAAGGTACAGTTATATTAGAAAAATTATTTGACAATTTGCACGAAGAGAAAAATGCGAATGTTCTAGTTTTTATTACACATCATTCTAAAGATATTTCATTCATAGAATCTTCTCTGCTGACACTTATGAATGTTCTAGATAAGACATTACCAATCACTCTAGAAAAAGACGATCCATATTATAAAGATATTTCATCATTTGTGCAGAATATTAAAAATGATGTTATTGACGTAAATAGAAATCATAAAAATGAACGAGAGCGAATGTTGATCAACCAAGATAACATTTTAAGAGAAAAAGAAAAAGAGGATAAGATTACCTATGATGACGAAGAAACAAAAAAAATGATGTTACCATTGCTAAAATCATTTAGGTCAATTGAAATTGTAGGACAGATTATTAAGAACAGAAAAGGGTCATTAGAAATTCAACATCTTAATAGTATGCTTACCGAGTTATACACTACTAGTTTCAGGACAATAACATTTTTTAATGAAGTACTTAATTCAGCAAAAGCTGATATAATCGAAGCGATAAATGAGAAAGTTGAGGAAGGAGATACTAAAAGACAAATTGAAGAAAGAATAAGTAGTTTTTTACAGTATGTTAATTTTAGAATGTGTTTAGTGGTTTTTGGAAAGTTAACACAATGTGCAGGCAATAAAGAGTTGAAAAAATTGTATACTGAAGTGGCCAATACTATTGGTACTCCTGCTGCAAAAATTGTGACATTTGGCATTAATTTAAGTTATAGCTCACTCAACATGAACGAGTTAAGTCAATTAGTAGATGAATTTAAGGGTAATATTGTCGCATTAAGATTATTAAAAGCAAGAGTTAGGAGTTATGTTTACAATAAAAATATTGATTATCTCCAAAAACAAAAAATTGCCAGTACGCTAAAAATGGAATTAAGTACCAAACCCTTTTCACACAATAAAAACGATTCAAATTAATCTATTGTTATCACTCACTGCCCCGCCAGTACAAGCGAGTGACACAATGCCCGTTGAAAGTAGTGCTAAAGATGGCTACCGAATTAGTATATAGTTGTTAGTATATAGTAGATAGGCATTATTTGGTTTTTCAGTCCTTATTCGGTTGCTTGCATGCCAGTGAGGGTTATAAATTCTTGTTCGGTAATGATATTAACCGTACTGAGTTTTTTGGCTTTTTCGAGTTTGGAACCGGCATCGGTGCCTACTATGAGGTAGTGGAGCTTGGAACTGACACCACTAAGCAGGGTACCGCCACGGGCTTCTACGAGTTGCTCGGCATCGGAACGTTTAAACTGGCTGAGGGTGCCGGTGAACAGGAATGTTTTTCCGGAAAGGGCTCCGTCGGTGGTGGGCTGGCTGCGGTGGTCGTTGATGAGGTTTACGCCGGCGGCAGCTAGTTTTTCTATCATCTGCCTGTTTTGGGGGCGGGCAAAGAAGTCGACTACTGCGGTGGCTACCTTGGGGCCTATATCGGGTAGGGTGGTTAGTTTTTCGGTGTCCCAGTTGTAAAAATCGGTGATGTGTGCCACGGCTGAGGCGAGGGTTTTGGCGGTGGTTTCGCCTACGTGCCTTATGCCCAGCCCATATATGAGGCGGTGGAGTGGCTGTGTCTTAGACTGCTCTATGGCTTGTATGAGGTTGGCAATGGATTTTTCGCCAAAACCTTCCATACCTTTTACCTGCTGCCAGGGTATGTGGTACATGCCGGGTATATCGGGCAGGAGGCCCATGTCGTGAAACTTCTGCACATTGGCATTGCCCATGCTGCGGATGTCCATAGCGTCTTTGCTGGCAAAGTGTATGATGCGCTCTACGACCTGCACCGGACAGTTGATGTTGATGCAGCGCCAAGCGGCTTCGTCTTGCACTTTTTCGAGGGCGCTGCTACATGCGGGGCAGTCGGTAGGGAACACAATGGGCAGCTCTGTGCCAGTGCGGAGATCGGGCAGGGAACGGACGATGTAGGGTATGACATCGCCGGCACGCTCTACGATAACGGTGTCGCCGATGCGGAGGTCTTTTTCGCGGATCACATCTTCATTGAACAAGGATACGGAGCTGACGGTGACACCGCCTATATGCACGGGGTCTATCTTGGCAACGGGGGTAACGGCACCTACACGGCCCACCTGAAAATCGACGCGGCGGAGGATGCTGGAAGCCTGGCGTGCCTTGAACTTGTAAGCCACTGCCCAGCGAGGGTGGTGTGAGGTCATGCCCATTTTGTCTTGGAGGGCGTATTCGTTTACTTTTATCACCAGTCCGTCGACCTCGTAAGGCAGGGAATCGCGCTGGGCTTCGAAGTCGGCACAGTATTGTATTACCTGGTCTATGTGGGTGAAGACCTTCATTTGCTGTGCAGGAGCGGGGAAGCCGAGCTGGTAGAGCCACTGCAACGAATCGTAGTGGGTGCTGAGTGCCTGAGGGCGTGGGGCACCGGGTGCGAGGGTGTAATGGCTGATGCTGTAGAGAATGGCATTGAGCCCACGCTTGCGGATCTCGGAGGGGTCGAGTATGCGGAGGGTGCCAGAGGCGGCATTGCGAGGATTGGCGAGTGGCGCTTGTCCATCGGCAATGCGCTGCTTGTTGTAGTCCTCGAAAAACTGCTTGTGTATGACTACCTCGCCCCTGACCTCGAGCTGGCTGATGCCATAGGAGCTGAGGGGTGCGGCGAGGGGGATAGACTTGATTTGTCGGGTATTGATGGTGATGTCTTCGCCCATAACGCCGTCGCCACGGGTGGCACCACGGGTGAGCTGGTCGGCATCGTAGACAATAGATATGCTGGCACCATCGTACTTGGGCTCTACGCAATAGGTGATGGTATCGGTCTGAGCCAGTTCGCGGCACTTGCGGTCCCAGTCGGTGAGGTCATCGGCATTGTAAGTATTGTCGAGGCTGAGCATGGGTACGAGGTGACTGACTGCAGGGAAACGCTCGCTGAGCCCATGGGCTACCCGCTGTGTGGGCGATGAGGGGGTGATGAGGTGCGGGTGCTGGTCTTCTGCCAGCCGGAGTTGCTTGTACAGCCCATCGTACTCGGCATCGGAGAGTACAGACTCGCTTTGGATATAGTATTTCCAGTCGGCATAGTTGATGACCTCTCTGAGCTGTAGTATAGCCTGAGCAGAAGTATCGTGGGTGGTGAGCAGGTGTTTTGCCTGCTCGTGGAGTTGTTTTTGTTGGGCTGCAGTGTACATGGGCGCAAAATAATGAAGAAATGGGGTAATGGAAATCACAAATCTAAATGGCAAAAAAACAAAATACAAAGCCTTACGTCTGTTGTTAATAGCTATAGGGTAATGCCATAGACCTGCTGATACTTGTGGGTGATGTAGGTGATAAAACACTGGGTATCGAGCGTCTTGCCTGTGACCAGCTCGCATAGCTCCTCTGACACGTACCTGCGGCCATGTGCATGAATGTGTGTGCGTAGCCAAGTGAGCAGGTGCTGGAAGTTGCCAGCGGCAATCTGGTCTTCGAGCCCGGGAATGTCTGCCACTGCCTGTGCATAAAACTGTGCGGCATAGAAGCTGCCCAGTGTGTAGGTAGGGAAGTAGCCCAGGCTGCCGTGGCTCCAATGCACGTCTTGCAGCACACCGGTGCGGTGGTCGGGCGGGGTGATGCCGAGGTAGTGCTGATAGACTTCGTTCCAGCGGGTGGGCAGGTCATGTACATCTAGCGAACCGTCTATGAGTGCTTTTTCGATCTCGTAGCGAATGAGTACGTGAAAATGATAGGTAAGTTCATCGGCCTCGGTGCGAATGAGGGACGGAATGACTTTGTTGCAGGCTTTGAAGAAATCAAGAGCGGATACATCTGCCAACTGCTGCGGAAAGTAAGCCTGCAGGGTGGGGTAGAACTGCTGCCAGAAGTGTTGCCCTCTGCCCACACAGTTTTCCCAGAGGCGCGACTGCGACTCGTGTATGCCCAGCGATGCTGCTGCACCCAGTGGTAGGCCATACTCGGTAGCTGGCAGACCTTGCTCGTAGAGTGCATGGCCGCCCTCGTGTATGGTGCTCCAGAGGAGTGAGGCATAATTATGCTCGTCGACCCGGGTAGTGATGCGGACATCTTGTGGCGAAAATGAGGTGGTAAATGGGTGTACGGAATAGTCTTGCCTGCCGGTGTGGAGGTCGTAGCCCATAGCCTTGAGCACATCTACCGAAAAATCCCACTGCTGTACCTTGGGGTAGTGGCGGTTAAAAAACAGATCGTCGACCTGGGGTGCCTGCTTGATACTGGCGAGTATGGGTGGTAGCTGTGCCTTGACGCCATCGAATATACGATCGAGCATGGCGACTGTGGCACCGGGTTCGTACTCGTCGAGTAGGGCATCGTATGGGTGAGCCGTGTAGCCGTAGAGGTCTGCCTGCTGGCGTTTGAGTGCTATCATCTTGGTGAGCGAGGGTGCAAAAACGGAGAAATCGTTTTTGTCTCGCGCGTCTATCCAAGCGTTGAAACATTCGCTGGTTTGGGTGGATAGCTGCTCTACGAATGCTGAGGGTAGTTTTTTGTTTTTGGTGTAGTCGTCGTGGCTGCGGGTGACGTTGGCACGCTGGGTAGGGGTGAGGGTGTCGTCGGTAAGCAGGGTGGTGAGTAGTGCTTCCAGCTCGGGGCTAGTGAGCAGTTCGTGCGCCATAGTGGCTAGTGTGGCTAGCTGTCTGCCCCTAAAGTGAGCACCACCAGCGGGCATGTATACTTCTTGGTCCCAACCGAGGACGGCTGAGGCATTGTTGAGGTCGGCGGCTTTTTGGAGGATGGAGGTGTATTGGTTGTACATTTTTTTTTAGTATTTAGTCGGTAGTATATAGTAGATAGTCGTTTTCTGTGGTATTTAGTCGATAGTAGATAGTTGTTTTTTTAGTATTTAGTTTTTAGTAGATAGTCGAGAGTTGGTGTTTTTATTTTTTTTGATTGGTTTTTTCTTCTTTTTCCTTTTGTTCTCTTTTAGAAACGCTCTATGATACCGGCTATGCCTTGCCCGCCACCTATGCAGGCAGTGACGATGCCATATTTCTTTTGCAGGCGTTTGAGGTCGTGGAGTATCTGTATGATGAGTTTGGCTCCGGTGCAACCTAGTGGGTGACCGAGGGCTATGGCGCCGCCATTGATGTTGACGATAGCGGGGTCTAAACCGAGGGTGCGAATGACAGCAAGCGACTGAGAGGCAAAGGCTTCGTTGAGCTCTATGAGGTCAATATCGCTGAGGGTCATGCCGGCTTGTTGTAGTACTTTGGGTACGGCTTTGATGGGGCCAATGCCCATGACTCTGGGGTCTACACCTGCACTGGCACATGATACTAACCTTCCTAATGGATTGATATTGAGTTTGTTAGCTAGTTCATCGCTCATGACAATGGTAAACGCAGCACCATCGGAAGTTTGGGAAGAATTGCCGGCAGTGACACTGCCGCCCTCGGCAAAAACAGCCGGGAGTTTTGCCAGCGCCTCGGCAGATGTATCCGCTCTTGGGCCTTCGTCGGTGTCTACTATTACGCTGCGCTCGGTGCGTTTGTTTTTATCGTTGAGGTATACTTCTTTGACGGTGATGGGTGTGATGCCGTCTTTGAAGTAGCCCTGCTGTATGGCATTGATGGCACGTTGGTGCGACTGAAGTGCAAATGCATCCTGATCGGTGCGAGATACATTGTAGTCTTGGGCTACTTGCTCGGCGGTGAGGCCCATGCTGAGGTAATAGTCGCCATTGTCTTTGGCGTATTCGTAATTGGGCATGGTGCGCCAGCCAGCAGTAGGAACTAGGCTCATGCTTTCGGTGCCACCAGCTATGATGCAGTGTGCCATGCCGCTTTGAATTTTGGCGGTGGCAATGGCAATAGCTTCGAGTCCGGAGCCGCAATAACGGTTGATGGTAAAGCCAGGCGCCCATTCGCCTACGGCTCTGTTGGCTATGATGCGCCCTACTTGCAGTCCTTGTTCGGCCTCGGGTACTGCGTTACCTACTATTACATCATCGATGAGCACTGGGTCTAGCTGTGGAACAGATGCCAACAGACCTTTGATTACATCTACAGCCAGATCGTCGGGGCGATAAAAACGTAAAGCACCACGTTTGGATTTGCAAACTGCAGTGCGAAGTCCGGCTACTATATAGGCTGATTTCATATTGTTGATTGATAATAAAGGAGAAAGAAACACCTCTGCGTTAGGTAACGTAGCGGTGTAATGTCTGTGAGATAAAGTTAAACAAGAAACGGCAAGAATAGAGTGACAAGAAAAAGTTATGATTTGCTTTTTGACAGCAATGTGAAAAGGATAGTGAGTAGTGACCTTGTGTTGTTTTTTTATATTTGCCCTGCTATAAATCTCAAACTAATGGATGATCTGCTATTGGACACCGAAATAGTGCTGGAAAAAATGCAAATGAAGGGTGGGTGGACTTATGCCATGCTGCCTGATGTGATGAATGGTAGCAGAAAGAAATTTGGGTGGACCAAACTAAATGCCCTCATAGACGACTATCCCATGAATAATGCAAGCTTGATGCCCATGAAGGGGGGGAGATTGTTTCTGGCAATAAAGACGGAGATAAGAAAACAAATAGGCAAAGAGGCTGGAGATACCGTGAGGGTGAGGCTGTATGGTAGCAAACCACCAGACGGGGTGGGCGAGGCAGACTTTATGGAAGCCCTGAAAGATGACCCGATGGCATACAACAACTTTCAATTATTTACTGCCAAGGAGCAGCAGGTGTATGTGCAATGGATATTTGAGGTGAGCGGAACAGACGCGATTGTGGAGCGGATGGCTACTGCTATCAATGATATAGCAGATGGTAAAACGTGTAGGTATGTGAAAAAATAAGTGGAAGTGGAAAGGTGAGTAATAGTTGTATGCATATGTTATAGACAATTGTTAAATACCAGTACAATAAACTACGATATACGTTTGTAATGTGTACCTTTGCACCTCTAAAATAAGGTTGGTGAAGAAATGTTATGTATGGGTGCGTTTTGGCGTACATTTTACTTTAATATTTTGTAGCTAACTACAGCAACAGCACATGATTTCAGTAAATAATTTATCGCTGCGCTATGGTAAGCGCATTTTGTTTGAGGATGTAAACATCAAGTTTACAGAAGGCAACTGTTATGGTATAATAGGAGCTAATGGAGCCGGAAAGTCTACGTTTATGAAGATTGTATCTGGTGAGATAGACCCTACTACTGGTAGAGTAGATGTAACCAAGGGTATGCGTATGAGCGTACTGAAGCAGAATCACTATGAGTTTGACGAGATATCTGTGTTGGAAACGGTGATACGTGGCAACACGGTGTTGTTTGATGTGATGAAGGCAAAAGATGCCATATATGCCAAGGAAGATTTTACTGAAGAAGATGGTATAAAGGCAGGAGAATTGGAAGGATTGTTTGCTGAGATGGATGGCTGGAACGCAGAAAGCGATGCCGCAACCATGCTGAGTAACCTAGGTATAAAGGAAGAACATCATCATAAGTTGCTGAAAGAACTAGATGGTAATCAGAAAGTGCGTGTGCTATTGGCTCAGGCATTATTTGGTCATCCGGACATACTGCTACTAGATGAGCCTACCAACGACCTAGATCTGGAAACGATTAACTGGCTAGAAGATTTCTTGGCAGATTATGACAAGATAGTATTGGTGGTATCGCATGATCGTCACTTTTTGGATACAGTGTGTACGCACGTAGCTGATATAGATTTCGGTAAGATTAATATATTTACCGGTAACTATTCGTTCTGGTATGAGTCCAGTCAGTTGTTGTTGAAGCAACGTGGCGACCAGAACAAAAAAGCTGAAGACAAGATTGCAGAGTTGAAGGAGTTCATTGCGCGATTCTCGGCAAATGCGTCTAAATCTAAACAGGCTACCAGCCGTAAGAAGGCACTGGATAAGATAAAGCTGGATGAGATGCGTCCGTCTAACCGTAAGTATCCTGCAATACTATTTAATAATCAGGTACGTGAGGCGGGTGATCAGATACTGGAAGTGAAGGGATTGACTAAATCTTTGAATGGAGAGTTGTTATTTAAGGATATTAGTTTTGACCTGAAGCGTGGACAGAAGGTAGCAATATTGTCATCTAACTCATTGGCTACCAAGGCTTTCTATGAGATACTTTCAGGAGAGGATAAAGATTTTGGTGGCATGTTTAAATGGGGTGTTACAGTAACACCTACGTACTTACCATCTGATAATACCCGTTATTTCAAAGACAATGAAGATAACCTGATAGACTGGTTGCGCCAGTATTCAGAAGAAAAAGATGAAACGTTTATACGTGGTTTCTTGGGAAGGATGTTGTTTTCTGGTGAGGAGACTTTG
>CAZRPA010000103.1:0-13627 GCA_964601855.1 uncultured Flavipsychrobacter sp.
GTATTAGTGAAATAGTTCAATTGGGGAATAAGTATAGCCAGCGATATAGGAGCTGCTAACTTTATGATTTGCTTGTTTGTGGCTGTAACGCCTAAGTTGTTCATGTTTGGTTGTTAAGGCAATAATTGTTGATAGGTATTTAGTGTATTAGTTCTATGATTTCAATTGAAAACAAGATTTATCTTATTTCACCCTTACTTATAAGTTTTGCAATATTAGCAAATGTGTTTTCTGATTACTACTAATTGGACCAGAAAAACCAAATGCAAATCGCGATATGTATCAACTTACAAAACGTGTGCAAATGTAGTGTAATAGTAAACAACAGAATATGCAGCTATAAACAATAAATGAGCTATAATTTTTTATTGCTATGCAACTAAGAATCGTTACATAAATCACAGGCATAAAAACAACAATTAATTTGATAAACAATTAGTTACGCAAGGTCAATAAAAAATGATTATAAATAAAGAACATTCATAATTAACAGGTTAGAAACAAAAAAACGCTATTAAACTCCTTTGTGTTTAGTACCTTAGCCTACAAATACATAATCTATGAAAAAAATACTTCTATTAGTATTCTCTATCATCATGATGGGAAATATGGTGATAGCGCAGGATTCTAAGACAAAAACAGCTCAGAAAAAAGTAAACAAAACACCTGAACAAACCGCTACTGCTGCGCCTGCTGGAAAAATGAAAAAAGACGGAACACCAGATAAGCGTTATAAGGAAAACAAAAAAGAAGAAGCAGCACCTGCTGGACCAACTAAAAAAGACGGCACACCAGATAAGCGCTACAAAGAGAATAAAACGACACCAAAACAAAAGTAGTAATGGTATTGGACCATCCTCATCAGGTTAATTGGGTTTTAGCAATCCAGTTAACCTGAAATATTTTTTAAAATAATTATTACCCTGTTTTTCATTTCTAGTAACCAAAGCCTTTGTCAGGCAACAATACACTTTTATGCGCAGCCTGTTTTACATAATTTGCTTCTCGTTCTTTTTAGTTTCTTGTGGCGGAAAAAATGACAAATGGATAACTCACAATGTACCTGAGGGTGGGTTTTCTGTGGGTATGTACGCCCCTATAGAAAAAACAAAAAAAACGGAAGTAACGATCTTTGGCAAGCAAGAAAGACACTTTGTGAGTTGGAAGCCATCTAGCGTAGCTATTGATAAATTCAAGCTTTTTGAGGTAAGTTATATCAATTGCCCGGCATCAGCAATTGCAGACAGTATACAACTTAATGCCACTTTAGACAAAGCAATAGACCTTAGAAAAAATGATTTTTCGGAAGTAGATGTTATTGAGTCTCAAGCAATTGAGTTAAACGGATATCCCGGTAGAGCGTTTTTCTATGACGCACCCAAAGGTAATACCTTAGTCTCTGTAAAAATTTGCATTGCAAATGGCAGACTATACGATCTAGTTGTGATAGCTAAGAAAAACTATTCAACCAACAATGAAATGAGTGATTTTTTCAATTCCTTCAAAGCATTATAAAATCAATATAATTTCCACTTATCAAGCCCCATTAAGAACGCATTAACAAATTTTTGTTGAAATAGCACTACTTTCACGAATGTTATGCTATTTAACAGCAAGGAATTTGCAATACTTTTCGCTATTGTTTTATCACTATATTGGTTGGTAAAGCCATGGCGCAATGTCCAGAACATTGTGTTGCTTGGCGGTAGCTATTATTTTTACAATTACCTTCACTACACCTTCCCCTTATATCTGGCATGCATGATAGCGGTAGGTTACAGTACTGCAATATTAATAGACCAGCAAACACAACAATATAAACGAAAAGCTATACTTATAGCAGGTATTTGCCTATTAGGTTTTGGACTTACGTACCTCAAGTACAGCTCTCTTATTTTAGGCAACATCACTGGCTTGGCACAGTGGCAGGCAAATGCTCTAGGCATATTAGTGCCGTTGGGTATCAGTTACTACACATTTTCTTCTATTGGCTATATTACTGATGTGTATCGCAAGCGACTACCTGCCCAAGAAAATGCACTTACCTATGCAACCTACGTTAGCTTTTTTCCTCATTTGCTGTGTGGACCTATAGCATCAGCGGTATCGGTGTTGCCACAATTCAGCAAAACCAATGTACCTAGTTTGGCACAAATAGAACAATCTGTAGCAGAGATACTTTGGGGACTATTCAAAAAAATGGTGATTGCTGCCAATATAGAGAAGGTGGTAGACTACTGCTATGCAGCGCATGAAGACCTGAATGGAAGCACATTGTTTCTGGGAGTTACGTTGTTCAATCTATACTTGTATGCCGACTTCTCTGCCTATTCTGATATAGCACGCGGGGTAGCAAGGCTGCTGGGCATAGAGCTTACTCAAAACTTCAAAATGCCCTTTTTTAGCCGCAATCCGGGCGAATTTTGGCGCAGGTGGCATACATCACTCCGCAAATGGATGCTTGACTATCTATACCTACCTATGGGCGGCAACAGAGGCTCTAAGCTGCAATATGTAATAGTGATGCTCTTCATCTTTAGCTTCAGTGGGCTGTGGCATGGTGCCAATATGACCTTTGTATGCTGGGGGTTGCTGAATGGTATATATTTCCTACCCTATATACTTACAGACAAGCTAACCCGCTACAAAGATGTAGTGGCAAAAGGCAGACTACTGCCATCTGGCAAAGAGTTTTTACAACTGATGCTTACCTTCAACCTCATAACACTTACTCGTATATTCTTTAGGTCACCTAACATGACAGTGGTGAAGGGACTGATAACGAAAATATTCTCTGCCAGTATACTGGCTGTGCCGCTGAAACTTGTAGTAACCAATGTGGCTATTTGCCTGCCTATGCTGACTTTTGAGTGGATACAACGAGAGAAAGAATATGTACTTCAAATAAGTACCAAATACCCTGCTGTGAGAATAGCCGGATACATTACTGTGATATTTTTGATATATTGGCTACATAAAAAACAGAACACGAGCGAATACTATTATTTCAAATTTTAACCTAACAACAATTTTCTTACCCATCAACAAACACAGAATGAAAAAAGTACACCTTTTGACTTTGCCCTTAGTTACACTACTATCTATGAGTTGTGGAAACAACAAAGAACAACAACAAGCCGCCACCGCCACCGAAAAAGCACTGGCTGAAAGCAAAAAAGCATTCAGAGCTATAGAAGACCTGAATAATGACTACCGTGAAATACCCGATGAAAAGATGCTGGAAAACGGCGGACAAAACAGTGCTATATATGGCGAAATGAAGAAACGCTATAAAACACAGTTGGCGGAATTCAAACAAGAGGTAGAAAGCACTGGTGCAAAATTTGTGGTGGTCATCATAACCCCTGAGGTGGGTCCGGGCATCACAAACCGAACAAGATACGGGCATCCGTTTATAAAGAGCACCTGTGCTGAGCTGGGTATAGAATACTATGACCTGAGCCCCGCAATAGCAGTGCAAAACCCTGATGTGATAACCCAAGCTCCTAAAGATGGTCATTGGTCTAAAAAAGGAGCAATTTTCCTTGCCGACCAGCTGGACCCAATAATAAAAAAATATGCCGAATACCGAACCAAAACGACTTACCAAGAAAGTGAACGTACCGAAACATTTGGCGACCTAGCACCTGGGTCGGACGAAATACTAGATGGTGGAAAAAACCTTCCCTACCGAGTAGTGGCTAATGCACAAGGGTTACGCATGAATGAGGATGTGAAATTCCCAAAAACCAAACAACATGTCTTGTTTATGGGTGGCTCACAGATCTATTCTCCGTTTCTGGACAATGATTTCATAACTACTACCCTACTAGCTAAACGCCACCCTGAATTGGTGATAATGAACTCTGGTATGATATCGGGCTGTACAGATGACTTCCTGTCATTGTGGAAAGAAAAAGCTAAATACAGCGAGCCTGATGTAGTAATAGTACAAACTAATGGTACTGACATTACTGATCTCTTCTTCACTAATCGCAACCACCTGGCACGCTCCAAACAACCTTATAATCCGTCGGCGGAGGAAGAAAAATACTTTAGAAATACCTATAGAAAATAGAAACTTTTTCAGGTTGCTGACATCACTAATAAATGCTACAGGGTTCCCATATTGGAAACCCTGTAGCATTTTAAACATCTAAAACCTGTATTATTAGCTCAGTCCTTCTATTTCTCCATTTACCAGCTTTATGTGCATTGCCTGTGGGTCTTTTGGCAAGCCCGGCATACGCATTATTTCACCAGCTACAGCTATTATAAATCCAGCACCAGCATTGATAACCAGGTCACGAATGGTAATGGTGAAACCTGATGGTGCGCATATCTTCTTCTCGTCGTCTGTGAATGAGTATTGCGTCTTGGCTATGCAAACTGGTAAGTTGCCCCAACCACGTTCTTCAAACTGCTTGAGCTTGGTAGCAGCACTGCCAGCAAATACCACTGCACCTGCACGGTATATTTTGGTAGCTATCTTTTCTATTTTGGTGCGAATAGGGTCCTCCAACTCGTATGTAAAGTTGATGTCTTGAGACGGGTTGTTCTCTATAACCTCTACTACCTTGCGCGCTAGGTCGGCAGCACCTTCGCCGCCTTTCACAAAACCATTATTGATAGCAAACACAACACCCTCAGCAGCACAATATTCTGCCAAAAAATTAACTTCTTCATCAGTATCGTGCTTAAAACGATTGAAAGAAACCACCACACTTTGCCCAAAACCTTTCATGTTCTGAATGTGACGCTGAAGATTAGGTGCACCTGCTTTCAGGGCTTCCATATTGGGTTTAGTGATCTCTGTAGCATGCACACCGCCATGTAGCTTTAGAGCGGCAGTAGTAGCCACAATGACTGTAGCCTTGGGGCGCAAACCCGACAGGCGACACTTGATATCCAGAAACTTCTCTGCACCCAGATCACTACCAAAACCCGACTCTGTAACCACATAATCTGTGCAGCTAAGTGCCATACGTGTAGCCAGTACAGAGTTGCAACCATGTGCTATATTGGCAAACGGGCCACCATGTACAAAGGCAGTAGTATTCTCAGTAGTCTGTACCAGATTGGGCAATATGGCATCGCGCAGCAATACGGTAATAGACTCAGCTATGCCTAAGTCTTTAACTGTAAACGGTTGCTTATCGGTGGTGTAGCCCAGCACTATGCGCTCTATGCGTGCTTGTAGGTCTTCTACACTAGTAGCTAGGCAAAACAATGCCATTATCTCTGACGCTGGTGTTATGTCAAACCCAGCCTCTGTAGGTATGCCATTGGCACTGCCTCCCAGCCCGGTTACAATATTGCGTAGCGAGCGGTCGTTTACATCAGCCACTCGGCGCCATACTATACGCTCTAGTGCCTTACCTGAATTGCGATTTTGGTACTGGTAGTTATCTAGCAATGCTGCTATCATATTGTTGGCACAGGTTATGGCATGAAAATCACCTGTGAAGTGGAGGTTGATATCCTCCATAGGTAATACCTGCGAATAACCACCACCTGCTGCACCTCCCTTCATACCAAAACAAGGACCCAGACTAGGCTCGCGAAGGGCTACAGCGGCCTTCTTGCCTATGTAATTGAGACCCAGCGACAGTGCTACGCTCGTTACTGTCTTGCCCACACCTGCCTTGTTAGGCGTAATCGCAGTAATCAGTATTAAATTGCTGTTTCCTATTTTTTCTTCGTTAAGGTAAGTCAGTGGCACCTTGGCTTTGTACTTGCCATAAGGTATGATATCCTCAGGGTCTATACCTATGTTAGTAGCAATGGCACTAATAGGCTTTAATACGGTAGCCCTTGAGATTTCGATGTCTGAAGGAAACGGTTTTGATGTGGTATCTGCCATAGTTTATGTGTTTTTATTTGGAAGGTAATATAACAGTTTTATTTCAGCCAAGGAAATAAAACAACTGTTTTTTATGCTAATAAGCCATGCGTATACATTATTTTTCAGACAGCTGATTGGTATAAGATATCCACAAAATTGCGTGTACTGATGTTGCAGTATATCTTATCTGTAATTTAGCATTGCTATGCAAGAAGGCTCATCTACTATACGCAAAATCATACATGTAGATATGGATGCGTTTTATGCATCGGTAGAGCAGCGCGACAACCCTGAGTACCGCGGAAAACCGCTGGTAGTGGGCGGGTCGCCAGAAGGTAGAGGTGGTGTTATAGCGGCCGCCAGCTATGAGGCTCGGAAATATGGTGTGCGGTCAGCAATGCCATCAAAACAGGCTGTGCAACTATGCCCGCACCTGATTTTTGCCCCTGCAAGGTTTGGGGTTTACAAGGAGGTATCTGCCAAAATAAGAGAGATTTTTCGCCGCCATACAGACTTCATAGAGCCACTATCACTAGATGAGGCATACCTAGACGTAACTACTGATAAACAGGGCATAGGATCGGCGATAGCAATAGCCCGCAAAATAAAACAAGCCATAAAGGACGAACTGAACCTCACTGCATCGGCAGGGGTATCTATCAACAAATTTGTGGCCAAGGTAGCATCTGACCTGAATAAACCTGATGGGCTAACCTTTATAAGCCCCGACAATGTAACCACCTTCATGGAGCAACTGGTTGTAGAAAAATTCTATGGAGTGGGGCGAGTAACTGCCGAAAAAATGAAAACAATGGGCCTCCATACAGGTGCCGACCTGAAACGTCTAACAGAAGATGAACTGGTGCTGGGTTTTGGTAAGGTGGGCAGATTTTACTACCGCATTGTGCGCGGTATCGACAACAGACCTGTGCAGCCCAACAGAGAATCGAAATCGGTGGGTGCGGAAGATACATTTGCTTACGACCTGACCGATGTAGAAGAAATGAATACTGAACTGCGCAAGATAGCCCAACTGGTAGCTGACCGCCTACAACGCCATGGACTGAAAGGCAGAACCATAACGCTGAAAATAAAATACAATGACTTCAAACAAATAACCCGAAGACGATCTTACACAGACCTGAGCGATGATGCTGACCTGATACTACATACCGCCCGCCAACTATTACTCACTACTAAACTAGATGGAGTGAAGGTTCGATTACTGGGTATAACGGTTTCTGGCTTTAATGAAGTGATAAGACAAGTGTTGCGAAAAGAGAGTTTTCAGCTAAAACTGTTTGAAGATTGACAGTTGTAATTGGTTAGGCATCAGTGAGTGGCTACACTATCCAGCAGTTATTGTTGTCGCTATACTTTATTAAGGAACTAATAATTACAACATCCTAAAAACGATTCCTTTCTCTTCCTTATTGCACAGGCACTCTCTTCACACTATCTACCTTGCCATTGCTTATGTACTGAATAGTGCGAAAGCGTGGTCTGTTTATTTCGGTAGGTATCATGTCACCATATAGGCTGTAATCGGGCAATGATGATATCTTTTTGTTGAGCCAGTATGATGTTCCTAGATATTTAGGCTCTGGGTAATAGATAAACAAACAAGTGCCCTCTTTTATGGTATTGATAATGGGCGTAGACAATGCTACAGGCACGGCAGGACAACCCCAACTACGGCCTAGTCGCTGATTTTCGCAAATGTATTTGTCACTCACATATTCGGCACCATGCACTACTATGTCTCGTTTGAAAGCAGCATCATTAAATCCCTGATCCAGCCCTTCTACATGTAGTGAATAACCATGCTCTCCCTCATAAGTATCGGTGGTAACATAAAAACCCAAACTACTTTGGTGGGAGTTAACTTTGTTAGAAAAAGCCATGGCACAGTCTTCGCCTGTTGCCTGCCCATGTGCCACATAAGTATTGAACAATATCTTGCGTTCCACCAAATCTATCACCCACATCCTATCAATGGTAGAAGGCTGGTTGAAATCGCAAATCGTCAATATTTCCTTTTCACCGTTCAATCTTCCTGCATTCTTCAGGTTCATATAGCCATGCATCGCCTTATTGAACACTACATAAGACAGACGCTCACGATTAGTGAAGTCTAGCTGCTTGTATAGTGTGGCTATGTAGTTCTCTACCCTTACCGCTTCGTTAGTGGCATTGGCTTCCGTAGCCAGTACGATCTTGTACGAAAGGGCTATGAGTACATATATACCAAAGCACATCAATGATTTTCTGAACCGCATTTTTTTGTTGGTCAATATGTTTTCGTTGATTAGTTACAAAGGTAGCACAATAAATAACCAGAGTGGCAAACCATGGTCACCGTAAATGCAACTGATTTGGAGTACAAATATTGTTAGTCAAAAACAACTGGCATATGTAGTACCGAGCAAAAAAAAGCGCGACTACATCAACTGTGCCGCACTTCTAAGATTATACTGATGCTGTTATAATTTCGCACTCTGTATACGCAGCACTTTTCTATTTTTCTTTTGCACCCTCATTTTTTCGGGTATCAGTTTCAGTATTTCATCCATCAGGCTTTGCAGCACACTGTCTCTTACAAAGTGACTACTAGTTACCAAGCTTATTTCGCGCACAGGTTCTGCCCCATCAAAATAGCGAATGTGCTCTATCTGATCTTCATTAAATTCCAGTGTTGCCAACTCAGGCAAAATAGCCATACCACCATTTTTCTCCACCATCTTGCGCAGAGTTTCTACGTTGCTCGATTCGTATCTGTATGGCCTTTCAGACTGTAGTTTTTGTATTTGGTCGCTACACAAGTTGATGATCTGGTTGCGCATACAGTGTCCTTCATTCAGCAGCCATATCCGCTCCAGTGCAATATCTTCTGGCACTATCATACGTTTACTCAGCGCGGGTTCACCTTCGCTGAAGTAACCTACAAATGGCTCATAAAACACTGGATATTCTTTAATGCCGTTTTCTTCAAGGGGAGTACTAAGCAGTGCCGCATCAATTTCGTTATTGCGCAGCGCAGATATTATCTGATTAGTTTCCATCTCCTTCACTTCCAGCTTCATATCCGGATAGGCCTTGGAATAATTATCGAGTAATGCAGGCAATATGTTGGGGGCAACAGTAGGAATAGCAGCAAATCTGAATTTGCCTGAAAGCGTTTTCTGCTGTGCTTGTATGAGCTCATGTATGCGTTCACACTCTGCCAGTGCCGTTTGCGCTTGCTTTACTATTATCTCACCCATATCTGTCACAGCTATAGGGTGTTTGTTTCGGTCAAAGATTTTCACGCCCATCTCATCCTCTAGCTTCTGTATTTGCATACTCAGTGTGGGTTGTGTGACGAAGCACTTCTCAGCAGCTGCGACAAAACTTTTGTATGTTGCTACAGCTACTACGTATTCTAGTTGTGTAATGGTCATTTAGTTGTTATTAGGCAGCAAACATAACGTTAATACAGGATATAGGCAAAATCTATGACAAACATTAACATTACCATTTTACACCTAAAGGCGGACACACTAACTCGCCATCTTCTTTGTTAATAAATAATGGTTTCATACCACTTTCCCACAAAAAAGTTTTAAAATTGACATCTTTCACTACGTCGCTTACCCTTATAGTAGGCAGCCAAATAGTACCATCGTAATGATTTGGTTCATTAATCTTGAACAATGCAGACACGCCCAGCCTAGACGGCAAAACACCAAGAATTAATACTATAAATGGATTGAGCTTATGGTGCAACTGCGACCAAGATATTTGGTCTTCATTCGCTATTTGTATATGGTTAAATTGCTCAGGTAGTAGTTTACAACCATTTAGCATTTTCATCAATATTGTATGTTCTTCACCACCTGTTTCCATGTCGTTAGTAATAACCAATACAGGTTTTTGTGGCAGTGTACTGATGTTATTGGGTAATGGATTCCAAGTACCATCGTTATGGTCAGTAATGATATTAGTAGTAATGATGTTCATTAGTAGGTGTGTTAACTTGCCTATGTATCGATATTCTTCGAATTCAAAAAATATTGGGTGTCAAATTATGACTTGAACGCATAGGTGTATTACGCGGAAATTTTTGTTTCTTTGCGCAAAAGTAAGCAATATCGAATTAAATAAAATGTAAATCATGAGTGTTTCCACAACAGAATTTGTAGTGAATAAAGTAGAAAACAGTAGGATAAGCGAAGTTGACCTTACTAACGTGCAATTCGGAAAAAACTATTCCGACCATATGCTGATAGCTTACTACGAAAATGGTGCGTGGAAACAACCGGAAATCGTGCCTTACAGCAATCTTTCTCTAAGCCCTGCCACTACTTTTATGCATTATGGCCAGGCTATATTCGAAGGAATAAAAGCATATAAAGACCCCAATGGCAATCCGCTGATATTCCGCCCTTACGACAACTGGAAACGTATGAACCGCTCTGCTCACCGTATGGCTATGCCCGATGTGCCTATGGATATATTTGTAGATGGCATAAAAACACTGGTAGAACTTGATCGTAACTGGATACCAACAGGCGAAGACACATCGCTTTACATCCGTCCGTTCATGTTCGCGATAGATGAATTTATAGGTGTACGTCCTGCCGAAAAATTCATGTTCCTAATCATAACCAGCCCAGCTGGCCCATACTACAACAAGCCCGTATCTATATTTGTACAGGATCAGTATGTTCGTGCTTTTCCGGGTGGTATAGGTTACACAAAAGCTGCTGGAAACTACGGCATGAGCATGTATCCTACCATGAAAATAAAAGAAAAAGGATACGACCAAATATTGTGGACTGATGGCTTTGAGCACAAATACGTGCAGGAAATAGGCACAATGAACGTGTTTTTTGTGATAGGCGATAAGGTTATAACCCCCGACATCAATCAGGATACTATACTAGCAGGTGTAACCCGCGACAGTGTTATAACCTTGCTCAAAGAAAAAGGCATAGTGGTAGAAGAAAGGAACATAAGCATCAACGAAATACAAGACGCCCACCATGAAGGAATGCTCAAAGAAGCATTCGGTACAGGTACTGCTGCTTCAATAGCGCCTATATATGCGCTCACCTACCATGATGACAAAATGGAACTCCCCCCAATGGAAACATGGGATGTTGCTAACTGGCTGAAAAAAGAACTGTCAGACATTCGTTATGGTCGTAAAGAAGATACCCACAACTGGATAGTTCGTCCATAAAACATAAAGAGTAGCATTATACAAAGAGGGCTGTACGTTCATCACGCACAGCCCTCTTTGTATTTCACATATCGCTAGTGCTATATTCCATCGCCATCCAGCAAGTTACCTAGCCCACCTAGTATACTACCTTCTTCTTTGCGCTTAGAGCCGCCATAAGACAGTATTCTGCCTGCCAAACGGCTGATAGGCAATGTCTGCAACCATACTGTACCCGGACCGCGTAATGTGGCAAAAAACACACCCTCTCCACCAAAAATTGTATTCTTGATACCACCTACAAACTGTATGTCATAGTTTACATTAGCAGTAAAGCCTACTATACAGCCTGTATCTACTTTCAGCATTTCGCCAGGTATCAAGTGACGCTCGAAAACATGCCCACCTGCGTGCACAAATGCCATACCATCACCTTCTACCTTCTGCATTATAAACCCTTCGCCACCAAATAAACCCGTGCCTAGTTTCTTCTGAAACTCGATACCTATCGATACACCTTTAGCTGCGCACAAAAAAGCATCCTTCTGGCAAATTACCTTACCGCCAAGCCTGTTCAAATCAAGCGGTATTATCTTACCTGGATAAGGCGATGCAAAAGACACCTTCTTCTTGCCAGAACCTACATTGGTGTAAGCTGTCATAAACAAACTCTCCCCTACCAGCAATCTTTTGCCAGCCGAAAATAGCTTATTAAATATACCGCTTTGTTGTTGGCTACCATCGCCAAATATTGTTTCCATGGTTATTCCATCGTCCATCATCATAAAACTCCCCGCCTCAGCTATTGCTGTCTCCTGAGGGTCTAGTTCTACTTCTACAAACTGCATTTCTTCACCGTGTATCTGATAATCTATTTCGTGGTTTAACATAAAGTGTGTTTTTGTAAGGACAAAAGTAGTAGTAATACAAACATCAAAAAAAGCCGCACCAAATTAAAGTGCGGCTTTCTGCAACAATTTTATAATTTATTAACTATTCCGACTTGGTAAACTTAGCTGTTTTCAGCAGCATATTCTGTTCGTCATACACCTGTATCAGGTACATACCAGTAGATAGTTTGGAGATATCTAAAGTGGTAGCATTTTTCTGCTCCATTACTTTTCTACCATCCATTGTCATCACCACCGCAGTAACTTTTACTGGTGCATCTATGCTTAGCATAGATGTAGCGGGGTTAGGGAAAATTTTCACTTCTACTATACTTGTAGTACCGACATTAGAAGATCCACCTCCGCCACCAGTTACATAGTACACTGCCGATGTATCTCTACAACCATTAGCATCTTCTACTATTACTGTGTATGCACCTACACCTAGTAAAGTAATAACGCTACTGTTAGCACCTATTATTGCAACACCATTCCTATACCACTGATAGGTGGCGTAAGAGCCAGTAAATAACAGATTAGGCGCATTAAATGCTATAACAGGCTGTGGCATGAACACCACATTAGGTCCGATTAGTATCTGGCTACACACACCGTTATCTACAATTACTGAATACAGACCTACAGTGTCAGTAACATATCCTGCATTAGTTGCACCAGCTATTATATTGCCATCTATCAACCACTGATAAGATAAACCTGGAGTAACAGACGACACAGCCAAGTTAACCGGATTGCCGTTACACAATGACGACGAACCTATAGGCAACACCGCCAAACCTGGTATAGCAGGTCCTACTGTAAGTGTGTAAGTAGAGAACCCTGTGCAACCAGCCGATGTTACAGTATATGTGATAATAGCCGTACCTGGCACTATAGATGTTACAGCACCAGTAGAAGCATCTACAGTGGCTACAGACAAATCGCTACTGCTCCATACACCACCAGGCACTGTGCTGCTAAGGTTTGTAATGCCGCCTGCACACACTGTACTGAAGAGAGCAGTAATAGTACCTGCCGATGGCAATGGATTCACTGTTACTACGACAACATCGGTAGCCGACCCACAAGGATTGCTTACAAAATAGGTAATGATTGCAGTTCCTGCTGACAAGCCACTAACTACACCTGTAGCACTAACAGTGGCTACAGAAAGATCGCTGCTGCTCCACACACCAAAAGCTGAAGTGCTGCTAAGTGCTGTAGTACTACCAAGACAAACACTACGTATACCAGTGATAGGCGTAGATACCGGCACTACATTAACTGTATCGGGCGTAGTAGCATAACCTGTACATCCCAAACCATCTGTAACAGCGTAACTGATAGTAACTATACCACCAGCTATACCTGACACAGTGCCTGCACCGCTTATAGTGGCTATTGCTGTATTGCTGCTGCTCCACACACCGCCTGCTGTTGCATTAGCCAGTGTAGCAGTTCCACCCACACATAGGTTTGTTACACCTGTGATAGGTGCTACTATTGGTAGTGTATTGACTGTAACAGGAGTAGTAGCTACACCAGAACAACCTAGCAAATCTGTATAAGTGTAAGTGATATCAGTAACACCGCCAGCTACACCACCTACTACCCCTGTGGCAGTAGTAACTGTAGCAATAGAAATATCGGCAGAGCTCCATGCACCACCCGCAAGGCTGTTGCTGAGTG
>CAZRPA010000104.1:0-13616 GCA_964601855.1 uncultured Flavipsychrobacter sp.
GTTGCTGAGTGTAGTAGATGCACCCACACAAACCGATGTAGTACCAGTTATGGCAGGCACCACAGGTAGTGCATTTACAGTTACTATAGTTGTAGCATATCCTGTGCATCCCAATCCGTCAGTAAAACCATAAGAGATAGTAACTGTTCCTGCATTTACACCTGTCACATCACCTGCTGCATCTACTGTGGCTGTAGCTACATCGCTGCTGCTCCATACACCACCCGTAGTAGCTGATGATAACAGTGTTGTGCCACCAACACATACACTACCTGTACCTGTTATAGGATCTACAACAGGCAATGGATTAACGGTAACCTCTACTGTAGCAATACCAATACAACCAAATGCATTGACTACAGAATAAGTAATAGTGCTAGTACCAGCAGAAATTCCTGTCACTACTCCTGTTGAAGAACCTATTGTAGCAACTGTAATATCAGCACTACTCCAAGTACCCGTTGGCGTAGCATTAGCTAGTGTAGTAGTACTTCCAATACAAACTGACGCAGTACCCGTAACTGGCGCTACCACTGGTAGGGCCTGTACTGTATTGGCAATGGTGGCAAAGTTTGCACAGCCTATTACGTCAGTGAAAGTGTAAGTTATGTTTGTAATTCCAGCAGACACGCCAGTTACTACTCCTGTAGTAGCACCAGCAGTTGCTATACTAATATCGGCTGAAGTCCATACGCCACCAGCAGTAGCCGAAGAAAGTGTAGTTGATGTACCCACACATTGCGTAGCAGTACCAGTAATAGGTGCTACTGCAGGTAATGGTACTACTGTTTGCACTCTGGTTACCACTGTTGTTCCGCATATGTTATTGACAGTATAAGTTATGGTAGCAGTACCCAACGACAAGCCTGTAGCAACACCAGCCGCATCTATAGATATTACAGCAGTATTGCTGCTACTCCATGTACCACCGGTTACGGTGTTGGTTAATGTGGTGTTTGAACCCAAACATACATTGGGGTTACCAGCAATTGCTGGTACTATTGGCACTACTAATACTGAGTCTACAGCTATAGCGCTTGCTGGGCATCCAAAACCATTTGTAACAGTATAGGTGATGTTTACCACACCTGCAGATACTCCATTAACAATACCAGTAGTTAACCCTACAGTAGCTACAGCCATATTACTACTAGTCCAGTTGCCACCGGGAGTAGCATTGGCAAGTGTAATAGATGAACCTACACAATGACTCGTAGGACCTGATATAGGTGCTACAGAAGGTATAGGATTCACAGTAATAGCACGTGTACTACTAGCTGTTCCGCAAAGGTTGGTAACAGAATATGATATTACTGAAGTACCTACCACTGAACCAGTTATGATACCTGGACCAGATACAATAGCATTGGCATTACTTGATGTCCATACACCTCCCGGTGCAGAACTTGTAAGCGTAATACCAGAACCCAAACAAACGGCGGATGGGCCAGAGATAGTACCCGCCACAGGTGGCGCAACTATTGTTATGATTTTCACAGCTGATGTCACTCCACACACATTTGTTACAGTGTATGAAATAGGCACCGTACCAGCACTCACACCTGTCACCAAACCCACACCAGATACTGAAGCGTTGGCATTACCCGCACTCCAAACACCACCGGATACAGATGCTGTAAGCGATATTGAAGAAGCTATACATACAGTATCAGCACCAGTTAAAGTGCCAGCATTAGGCAACGGATTTACCGTAAGACCACGAGTAGTAGTAGCTGTTCCACATGAGTTACTTACTGTGTAAGTAATAGTGTTAGTTCCAGCAGTTACGCCAGATACCAAGCCAGTAGTAGTGTTGATTGTAGCAGTGCCATTAGCAGCACTCCAAGTACCACCAGGTATAGTACCTGATAGTGGTATAGTAGAACCTACGCAAACTGTAAGCGGACCAGTAATACTACCAGCAGTTGGTAATGCGTTGATCGTTACAATACGACTGGCAGATGCAACGCCACAAACACTACTTACAGTATATGTAATGGTATCTCGCCCCGGCAATACGCCAGTCACTACCCCACTTATACTACCTACAGTAGCATTGGTATTGCTACTGCTCCATACACCGCCAGGCACTGAAGCAGAAAGTGTAATGAGACCAGAAACACAAACCGATGTAGGACCAGTAATAGTACCTGCACTAGACAATGGATTAACTGTAACTGCAAATGAAGCAACAGATGTGCCACATGCATTGGTTACTGAATAACGAATAGAATCTAAGCCCGCCGATACACCAGTAGCCACGCCACTAGCAGTAATACTGGCATTGCCGTTGGCAGTGCTCCACACACCGCCAGGTGTAGGATTGCTGTATGCACCTGTAGTTGTCACACATATCACTGAGGGACCAGATATAGTGCCTACTGCTGGCAAAGAAATAACAGTAAGAGTAGTAGTAGCAAAACAGCTACCAATAGAATAAGAAATAACAGCAGTACCTAATGCCACACCAGATACAACACCAGTGCTACTACCTACAGTAGCAATAGCAAGGTTGCCACTGCTCCATGTGCCACCGGGAATAGTATTGGTAAGTGTAGTCACACCACCCACACATACTGTAGGAGATGAAGGCAATATAGCAGAAGGTGTAACACCTACAGAAACAACTTTTGTAACCGAGCAACTACCCAAAGTGTATGAAATAGTAGTAGTACCCAATGCAACACCAGTCACTACACCGCTAGTACCTATCGTAGCTACTGCTGGAGTGCTACTGCTCCATACGCCACCAGGTGTAGCATTGGTAAGGGTGGTAGTATTGCCTACACAAACAGATACTGGACCTACAGGAGCAATAGCTGTAGGTGTAGTATTTACTACCACTGTAGCAACTGCAAAACAACTACCTATAGAATAAGAAATATTTGAAGTACCGAAAGAAACACCTGTAGCCACACCCGTAGCACTACCTATTGTAGCTATAGCAGTGTTGCTACTGCTCCAAGTACCACCAGGTGTAGTATTGGTAAATAAAGTGCTTGTACCTACACATACATTACCCAATGTAGGTGTTATACCAGCAGGTGTAGTATTGACAGTAACAGCTCTTGTTATAAAACAGCCAGTAGCACTGATAGTATATGTAATTGTTGCTACGCCAGTAGCTACGCCATTCACTATACCACCTGCAGATACACTAGCAACAGCCACATTGCTGCTGCTCCATGTACCACCGGGGGTAGCGTTAGTCCATGTAGTGTTGTCGCCTATACATATTGATGTAGAGCCACCTGTTATTGGTCCTGGAGTCACATTCACAGTTACAACCCTTATAGCAGTACAAGTACCCACCGTGTACGTAATATTTACAGTGCCTGCAGTAGCACCCACCACACCCGTTACCACACCTGTAGTAGCTACTACAGTGGCACGGGCAGTATTGCTGCTGCTCCAAGTACCACCGGTTACAGTGTTGCTCAGCGTTACAGAGCTACCGGTACATACGGCCACACTTGCAGGTGTTATAGCTGCAGGTGTAGTATTAACGGTTACTACACGGGTCACAAAACAACCAGTAGCAGAAATTATATAAGATATTGTAGCAGTGCCTGAAGAGACACCCGCTACTACACCACCTGCTGTTACTGTAGCTACAGCAGCATTGCTACTGCTCCACGTGCCACCAGGTGCTGCGTTCGTCCAAGTAGTATTATCACCTATACACAATGACGCTACACCGCCTGTTATAGCTCCGGGAGTCACATTTACGGTCACTTCCCTAATGGCAGTACAAGTGCCTATTGCATAAGTGATATTCACTGTACCAGCTGTAGCACCTACCACGCCTGTTACCACACCAGTAGTAGAGACAACAGTAGCACGGGCAGTATTGCTACTACTCCATGTACCGCCTGTTACAGTGTTGCTAAGTGTTACTGAGCTACCAGTACATACGGCTACACTTGCAGGAGTAATAGCTGCAGGAGATGTATTGACGGTAACTCCTTTTATAATAAAACAACCAGTTGCAGAAATTGTGTATGTTATGTTGGCAGTGCCTGGGGCTACGCCAGTTACCAATCCACCAGCACTTACAGTAGCGATAGCAGCGTTGCTGCTACTCCATGTTCCGCCAGGTGTAGTATTGGTAAATGTTGCTGTGTTGCCCACACAAAGAATGGTAGGTGGTATTGGGCTAATAACATTGGGCAGCGGATTAACTGTAACTACTGCTGTAGAAGTACACCCTGTACCTAATGAATAAGTAACGGTAGCTGTACCTGCTACTAAACCCGTCACTACACCAGTAGTAGCGTTAACTGTTATATTAGCTGAAGCCTCACTCCAAGTACCACCTGCTGGGGTAGATGCCAATGTAGTAGTGGAACCCTGACATACTGTTTGCGTACCTGTAATTGCTCCTGGCAATGCGTTTACAGTAACTGTTGCTACCCTTATACAACCTGTAGCGGGCAATGTATACGTTATATCCGCCGTACCTGCCGCTACACCTGTTACTATACCGGTAGCGCCCCCCACTGTAGCTACAGATGTGTTAGAGCTAGTCCAAGCACCTCCCGCGGGTGTAGAAGTTAGCGTTGTAGTAAGTCCCACACACAATGCTAGTGAGCCAGTAAACGTGGTAGGCTGTGGATTAACCGTCACCACCGTCGTCTTAAAACAGGTACCTACAGAATAAGAAATGGTAGCAGTGCCACCAGATATACCCGTGACTATACCTGTACCAGACCCCACTGTGGCAATGGATGCGTTGCTGCTACTCCAAGACCCACCTGATGTAGTATTGGTGAGTGTAGTTGTGGCACCTGCACAAAGCACGCCAGTACCAGCTATGTCTGCTAATGAATTGATGGTTATTGAATATGCAATTGTATTAGACCCAGAAATAGGGCATTGATCGTCTTTGAACGTTAAAAATATCGTGTAAAGACCGGGTGCGACAGAAGAAGATGTCCAAGAAAATGTAGCATCAGGGTTGGGTGTACTATCATTTATTACGCTAAATGTAGCTCCTGCCGGTATTCCTGCCGCAGTTACTTTAATATTCAACAGGGGATCAGGGCTTGTAGGCAATACATGAAAACTGAACGGTCCGGTTTCTGCACAAACTTGAAACGAAGTAGGTCCGGTAATAGCACCGTTGACTGGCGAAGATATTACGCCCGTAGGGGGCGTAACGGTGCAAGGTTGTACCAAAAAAGTCATTTCTCTTTGGCTGGTACCCACTAGTGTATCTCCTCTATACTCCTTAACATTGTACACTACAAGTGCAATTTGATTGAAGTTAGGATTGAAATCTACCTGACCATTAGTTGAGTTGAACGAAAAATCACCTGTAGCTACCCTGAGTGGTGTTGTAGCAGAAATTGGTGTTCCTGGCCATGCTTCGAATGCAGAAGTATAATTAACCTGAGAGCTTCCAGTGCCTATATTTCCACAGTTACTAGAAGCTACTCTACCTCTAACCAACGTAAAAACAAGACTGTCGCCGTCTGGATCTACTCCGCCAGGATTATAAGTATTGGGGTTATTCAAACAAAAATAGGGTGTAGGGGGAACTGTCAATACCGGACTAGAGTTATTCACAAATCGATTATCTAGTGAATCTATCAACTGCATAACTGTTACACCAGTAGTGTTAGTAACTGTTGATGCTCTGCCAGCAGAACTACCGCTCATATTTCCATTAAATATGAAACGCCAGTTTCGCGATGTTGTAGGCAATGTATAAGTACCAGAATATATGTAGCGTTTAACACCTGGTATAGTACCTCCTGAACAGGTTGTAGAACCTATACTGGCAGGGCACACTGGCGTAATCTCGGTACCAGATGTGGGAGGAACGATAGTTAGGTTGATATTACCAACTGAAGTATTTCCGTTGTAGATACATATTTGAGGAGAAGCAACACCAAGATCGGGAGTTGCCACCCCACAATCTCCGTATGCCACTAAGGTGATTCGGTATGTATTGCCCGATACCCAAGCATAACTCAAATCCATACCAACGATGTGATTAGCCTTAGATGCAATTGCAGATAAAAGCACAACACATACTAAAACCAAACTTCGTAAATAAACAGGTAACCCTTTTCTCATAAATCAGATTTTGACAACTTTTTAATAGAATCGTTATAGTAAACTAATAATTTTCAATTACTTACACTTACTGTTAACAAGTATAAGCGTTAAAGTTAATTTTTTTTAACCAAAACACCAACCGTTTTTCTACATCTGTTTAACCATATCTATGCATCCGAAACACTAGGATCATATAACAAGATGAATGCACAAAAATAAGTCGCTCAAACACCGCTCATTCCCAATTGGTTATACCGCTATCTTTATTAGTTATCCCGTATTTGCCAATGGTAACCTCTTATTGACTTAACTTTGACATACAATAATCTAAAACACAAATAACTATGGCACACACACTCCCCACATTGCCTTACGGGCACGATGCATTGGAACCACATATTGACACATTGACCATGCAAATACACCATGGCAAACATCACCAAGCATATGTAGATAACCTGAACAAGGCAATAGCTGGCACAGACAACGAAAATAAGTCGCTAGAAGAATTGATGGCTGGCATATCTGCACTTCCACCAGCAGTGCGCAACAACGGTGGCGGACATTTCAATCACTCTCTTTTCTGGTCTGTACTCACACCAGGTGGCAGCCCATTGGCTGGCAACCTAGAAGCAGCTATCAACGAAACTTTTGGTTCGCTTGATGCCCTTAAAGAAAAAATGAACACAGCAGGTACTACCCGTTTTGGTAGTGGCTGGGCATGGATTTCTGTAAGTGAGGGGAAACTGGTGGTTAGTTCTACCCCAAACCAAGATAACCCACTGATGGACATAGCAGAAGTAAAAGGCACACCAATACTGGGCATAGACGTATGGGAACATGCCTACTACCTGAAGTACCAAAACAAACGCCCAGACTATCTAGGCGCTATCTGGAACGTTGTAAACTGGGCTGAAGTAGCTAAAAGATACGAAGCTGCATTATAAAATGCCTAATAAGGAAGAATAAAAAAAGTGGATGCATTTTAACAAATGCATCCACTTTTTTTACTACTGAAAAGAACTGAAAATTATTATTCAGGCACTACTAGTCTGAAACCGTTGCCATGAATATTCACAATTTCTACAGTGCTATCTTCTTTAAGGTATTTACGCAGCTTAGCAATGTACACATCCATGCTACGACCATTAAAGTAAGTATCGCTACCCCATATCCGCTTCAATGCCGTTTCGCGTGGCAACAGATCATTTTTATATTCGCACAGCATCAATAGCAGTTCATTCTCCTTAGGAGACAAAGTGCTTGACTGGTCGCCATGCTTCAGTGTACGCAACTTGCTATTGAAATGATACCCACCTATAATAAATTCTATTTGTGAATGGTTTTTCTCGTGCATTTCCTGATTTCGTTTCAGGATAGCCTTTATTTTATGAAGCAATACCTCACTGTCAAAAGGTTTGGTGATATAATCATCAGCACCCAACTTATAGCCTGTAAGTATGTCGTCTTTCATGCTCTTGGCAGACAAGAAAAACAATGGCACATCTGGGTCTACATTACGTATCTCCTCTGCCAATGTAAAACCATCCATATTAGGCATCATCACATCAAGCAGACAAACATCAAAACGCTCTCTGCGAAAGGCGGCTAAACCTAGTATACCATCTCTGGCTAATTCTACTACAAAATCGTTTAATTCCAGATAGCTTTTCAGTACATGACCGAAGTTGGTATCATCCTCAACCAACAGTATTTTATTTTTTTCCTTTTCCATGTTGCTAATTGTTTATCAAATGTAATACCATAAAGATATTGTAATGTACAATATTTTGTTAAGTCGGCATAGTTTAACTATCACTAAATTAGAAACAATCACTAATTCAAATTAGGATGCTTTATGTAGCCATGTGTGTAGCTACCATATACCAACCCTATTATTATGGCATTACCTGTCAGGTCTGTACCTCCCCTATTGTTGTAGTTGACATAGTTATATTTTGCCTGTAATGAAAAATAGGAACGTTTGTGCTTACCTTTTATCACAGCATCTCTAACATATATCTTATAGGCAAGACCAGCATTGGCATAAAACGACTTTACAGATTGTGTATTCGCCACATCTTCCACAACTGGTTCATACAATGTTTGAATTTCTTCATAACCTAGACCCACTAAAAAGTCAAATTCACTTTTCTGGGTACGAAACAACTTACAACCAATATCAGCACCAGTAAACCAACTCATATAATTATTGCTGTTGTAATATATTCCATCCTTTAGTACCGTATAGTTGTTTTTAGCATCGCCAAATCTAAAACCAAATGTATAGTCTACCATTATCACCTCACCTCTGCCACCCAGATTATAGGCCAAATAGGGATGACTACCTAGCGTACTCAGCGGTCCGGTAGGTAGCCACATACCCATTTGTATGTTACTACTGAAACCGTGCATTTTGTTATGATAGTTTTTGCTAGCTACATATTTTTTACCCAGTATAGTAGGTTCATATTTCACAGAGTCCAGTTCTGCAAAGACCACACTATCTGGCCTAGCATAAAACTTGATCAGAAACTCCTCGGCAGGCGAATAAGTACGTTTCCCAACCAATGAAACAGCCATCTCTTGCAAAAAGCTATAATACTGCTTGTAAAACTTGTAATACTCTGTGTAGTCTTTTGGCAAGGCATAATTGTTGTCCACCCATACGCTATACTGATTGTCTGATATAGCACCAGCCACTGCCGATCTGTATTCCTTGAGGTAGTAAAAAATATCTCTCACATATATGTCGCTATCTGTAAAGGTTGTTTTGGAACGAGGTGCTAAAAACTCATTTTCCGTAAGACTTTCCTTAAAAGTATTGTTTTTGATACAGTTAAGAATAGACAATGAAACGATGCGCTCATTTGGTGCGCAATGGTTTTTCCAAAAAGTAATGAGTGCCGAGAGTGAGTCTCTCTTACCTTGCTTAAATAACCGTTGCGACTGCAATACAGCATTGTATTCCACCTCATAGCAGTCATATACTCTATATTCCATTAGGTGTCTCATGGCAGTATCTGGCACTTGTGCCATGGCAAATTGGGCAGATAAAAGACCTACGAGTGTAAACAGGGCATTTTTCATAAAAACAGATTATTTGTTGACTCAAACATTAAAAATAGCCGGAAGTGCTTTGACAACACCTCCGGCGAAAAACTAACTTTACTAAGTGCTTTAATAGATACTTGTATGATTATTAAATATTAAACTTGATACCTTGCGCCAATGGCAATTGATTGCTATAATTGATAGTATTGGTTTGGCGACGCATATATGCTTTCCAGCTATCAGAGCCACTTTCACGCCCACCACCAGTTTCTTTTTCGCCACCAAATGCACCACCTATCTCAGCACCACTGGTGCCAATATTAACATTGGCTATTCCACAATCACTACCAGCACAAGATAGGAACTGCTCAGCTTCGCGCATGTTTAGTGTCATGATAGAAGAAGATAAACCTTGTGGCACAGCATTTTGCATAGCTATAGCCTCGTGAAGTGTGCTATACTTCATGATGTATAATATAGGTGCAAAGGTTTCGTGCTGCACTATTGGCCATTCGTTCTGTACCTCAAATATGCAAGGCTTCACATAACAACCACTTTCGTAGCCCTCACCAGTTAATACACCACCTGCTACTACAGCTTTACCACCAGCTTTTTTCACCTCTGCTATGGCTTGGCTGTAAGCAGCTACAGCATCTGTATCTATCAATGGTCCTACATGGCTGTTCTCGTCAAGCGGACTACCAATAACCAATTGCTTATATGCAGCTACCAGCTTTTTCTTGAACGCATCATAAATGCTATCGTGAATAATAAGCCTGCGGGTAGTGGTGCAACGCTGACCAGCAGTACCTACTGCACCAAATATGGCAGCACGAAGTGCTATATTGAGGTCGGCGTTTTCGGTAACAATAATGGCATTGTTGCCACCAAGCTCCAGCAACGAGCGACCCAAGCGAGCTGCCACTGCTGCACCTACCGCCTTGCCCATACGTGTAGACCCTGTTGCAGATACGAGCGGAATACGAGCATCATTACTCATCCATTCGCCACAGTCCCTGCCACCTATTACCAAACTGCATACTCCCTCTGGTACATTATTATCCTTCAGCACATCTGCTATTATATTCTGACAAGCAAGGCCAGACAAAGGTGTTTTTTCAGAAGGTTTCCAGATGCAAGTATTACCACAAATGAAAGCTAACATACTATTCCAGCTCCATACAGCTACCGGAAAATTAAACGCACTGATAACACCTACTACGCCTAGCGGATGCCACTGTTCATACATACGGTGCTGCGGACGCTCGCTATGCATAGTAAGACCATATAACTGGCGAGACAGACCTACTGCAAAATCGCATATATCTATCATCTCTTGCACCTCACCATAACCTTCTTGCAGGCTTTTACCCATTTCGTAAGAGACTAGCTTGCCCAGATGTTCTTTGTGTTTACGGAGAGCATCGCCCATTTGGCGCACCACCTCGCCACGCTTAGGTGCTGGCCATGTGCGCCATTCTACAAATGCTTCCTGAGCCTTAGCCACAACAGTATCATAATCCTCGCGAGTGACAGTAGTTACAGACGCTATTCGCTTGCCATCTACTGGCGAAAACGAGTCAATTTTTTCACCACCTGCTTTTATCCATTTAGCACCTGTGGCTGCGCCATCGTTTACTTTTTCTATACCCAGTTTAATGAGAACTTTATCCATTTTCATGTTATTGTGTATTTGCCTGCAAAGTTACAGCTAATAAATGTGGCTATGAAATAGCATAAGTAACGGTAGTTATAATTTTTCCCAACCGTATGTTATACAAGGTGTTGGCAAAACACTATATTTGATGCCATAAAAAAACTATTATGAAAAACTTTTCCCTTTGTGTGCTAGTAGCAGCCCTTTTCTTGTTAGTGCCTAATATGTCTTACGCAGGCTACAGCATCAAGAAAACACAAACTGTATCTGTGCAACAAACTTCCGCTACGAATGCTGTAAGCAACACAGCTGTGGCTGAGCAAAAAACCAGTGAAGCTGCTGTTGTACTCAATCAGTTAGCCTCACCTTCGTTTGTAAGTATGCTGTACAATGGCACCATAGGTATGATAGCATTTTTTTGTGGTATACTAGGCTTTTTTGCTCCTTTGTTTGCGATAGCGGCAATGATGTTGGGCTTTATGGGTTTACTGCGCAAAAACATGAGAAACCGCGGACTCGCTACACTCGGCTTATTGCTGGGTCTGGCTGCTATACTTATATCAATATTCGGAGGTTTTGCACCATTACCTGTATTTTAAATAGATAGTTTTCAATAACGAAATTACATTGGGTGGCATTGCTGACGCGGTGCCACCTTTTTTTACCCAGCATGTAGCTAATGTGCTGTTATTTCACTTGGTATATAGCTACTTCTTTATTCCTGTACACCTCTTTGAGATAAGGCATATTGGGGTTCTGAGGCAACGTATCGTTTTTGAGATATAGATAACTCACCCTCACGCTGTCTGGCATAGGTTGCCTACCTGTAGTGATTAGGGTATCTTGTAGTAGCTTGGCAGCTACTGTAGCTTGCTGCTCGAAACGAGGAGTAACACTATAATGAGCCGCCACTACCGAACAACTAGTGTATCGGGCTATACGCTGCGAAGAATACTCATCTGCCAGCACTACAGAACCTGATGTGTGCTGCCGTTGTAACCACTTCATGGCTTCAAGCTCATAAATGCTGGTATAAAAACCCATTGCATTGGTGTGGGTTACAAACTTGCGGCAGTGATACGCTACTACTGCCAAATTACTTACCACCATTACCACCGCAAACAACGGCAGCACCAACCTGCGAAATGACCACGTGGCAGCAAAACCAGTAAACTTTATGGAACATGCAGCTAATGTTAGCGGAGCAGCCAAGTACACCCCTATCTGTGGGCTCCAGCCAAGGGCAGGTACAACTTTGCCCAACTGTATAAACACAAACGTGACTACAAACCATAATAATACAAACCTACCTGTGCGCCCTAATGGCTGCCCTATGGCTTGCAGCAGTCTGTAAAGCGCCAACAAACCTACGACACCATACACCATATAATGCCAGTGAATAGACGGCAAACTACCTGCATTGTGCCCCTGGCTAGCCCAGTACTTAAATACAGGATGTATGGAAAACAACCAGACATTGTACAAAAACACAGGCACTATCATAAATAAAGGCAACAATCGGATGAACCATTGCTTTACATCTATACGCCAACCACCATTTACCAAAAGGGCATAAAGGGGAAATATAACAAAGGGTGGAATAATATCGTATGGGCGCACAAGACCAATAAGATTAAATACCAAGCCAGAATATACATAATGTTTGACCCTACCGCTCTGTTCACCCTTCACAAAAAAGGCATAGGCAATTAGTATAAGCCCATGAGGGAAGGAAAAGTGAGGATTGGTAATGATTTGCTGTAAAGGCAACATACCAAAGCGCATATCTATAATACCCCACTGCAGCGTATTAAAGCTGAGCAGATGCAGAGCATCGAGCAAGGCAAAAATAAAACCAAACCCACCAGTAAAGAAAAAGACCGCTACTGCCAGCCTACGTCTACGCTCGTCGTGCAACACCAGCCGCACCAGCATGCCAAAACCTACCGCCATAAGCACCACACCCAGTAACCGCCAAATGTGATAAACTACATTTTGAGACACACCACTGATACGCTGTATAAACCCTATTAGCCAAAATTCTAGATTGAGAAACACAGGCTGGTGTGGAATAGCAGTGAGCTTATTGCGAAGTAAAAAAGCACCATCACCCGCCTGACTGATAAATGAAAAGTACATGTTCTGATCTGGTGCATACATCACCTGCCCCGAAAACTTATAACCCTCAGGCGCAAAATGTACCGCACACCAATAAGGCACCGACCCTTCAAGAAATACTACTACGGCTATGAAAACAATGAACAATAATGTGTTGCGTGTAGTAGCTGCCATAATGGTGTAAAATTACCCTAAATAGGCATAAATAAAAGTAGAGTATAGCTTGTAAATAATGTTGTTGCTAAATAGTTCTTTTGGGGGGCTTAAGTTCAAATTACTTAAATCAAAAAGGGTCCCAAACTTTCGTTTGAAACCCTTGGAGTGTGGGAGCACACGGGTTCGAACCGCGGACCCTCTGCTTGTAAGGCAGATGCTCTGAACCAGCTGAGCTATGCTCCCGTTTTGTTTAAAGATCTATTGTTTACTTCAGTTTTGGCATTATCCATGCCTCTAATAAACAGAAAAGGGTTTCAAATTTCGTTTGAAACCCTTTTGAGTGTGGGAGCACACGGGTTCGAACCGCGGACCCTCTGCTTGTAAGGCAGATGCTCTGAACCAGCTGAGCTATGCTCCCGTTTTGTTTAAAGATCTATTGTTTACTTCAGTTTTGGCATTATCCATGCCTCTAATAAACAGAAAAGGGTTTCAAATTTCGTTTGAAACCCTTTTGAGTGTGGGAGCACACGGGTTCGAACCGCGGACCCTCTGCTTGTAAGGCAGATGC
>CAZRPA010000105.1:0-4668 GCA_964601855.1 uncultured Flavipsychrobacter sp.
TCCTCTTACAGGTGGTACCTGGAACAGCGCATCTTCTAATGTTACTGTAGGTCTTACTTCAGGCAATATTACTGGTGTTAATGCTGGCTCGGCAGTTGTTACATACACTTCTCCTGCTGGTTGTATCCGCACCGTAGTTGCTACGGTCAATGTATTGCCATCTGCAATCTCTGGTTCACTATCAGCATGTCTGGGTAGTTTAGGTGCATTATCTAACACGGTAAGTGGTGGTAACTGGGCTAGTAGCAATACTTCCGTAGCCACTATTGACAATGCAGGTCTTGTAATTGCAGCTACTTCTGGTGTTACTACTATATCTTATACATTGCCTACAGGTTGCCGTGCTACTGCTAGTTTTGTAGTTAATCCGCTTCCAGCAGCTATTACTGGTGCCACTACTATCTGTCAAAACACTACTACACTGCTAGGCAGTGCCGATGCTGGTGGTACGTGGTCTAGCAGCAATAGTGCTGTTGCTAGTGTCAATTCATTTGGCGAGGTATTTGGGGTTGCAGCTGGTACAGCTAAAATTACATATGCTCTGCCTACTGGTTGTCGTAGAATAGTTGACGTTGTTGTAAATGCTCTTCCTGCCAATATCACCGGTACTAACACAGTTTGTCAGGGTCAGTCTACAACATTGTCTTCTGCAACTAGCGGAGGTGTTTGGATTTCAGATGCTACTTCTATTGCCAGCGTAAGTTCTGCTGGTGTTGTAACTGGTACTACTTCAGGTGTAGCAAATATCTCTTACGAATTAGCTAATGGCTGTCGTCGTGTGCAAGCTCTTACAGTAAACGTATTGCCTGCAGCTATATCTGGTAGCTTCATAGTATGTTCTGGTCAGTCTACTGCATTGTCCAACTCAGTAACTGGTGGTACTTGGTCTACAAGTGTACCTACTACTGCTTCTATAGATGCATCAGGTTTAGTAGCTGCTGGTACAGCAGGTACTGCTATGGTTACTTACACTTTGCCTACAGGTTGTGCTAGAATGAACACTATCGTTGTTAATCCGTTGCCTGCTACCATAGCTGGTGCTAATACAATTTGTGCTGGTTCTACTAGTTTGTTCAGCAGCAGTACATCAGGTGGTACTTGGTCATCAGAGTCTGATGCTGTAGCTACTGTGAGCACTTCAGGTAGTGTTACAGGTGTTTCTGCTGGCAATGTTGCTATCACTTACACTTCTACATTGGGTTGCTATCGCACGCGTAGTCTTGTTGTTAATGCATTGCCTGCTTCTATAGGTGGTACTGCAGCAGTTTGTAATGGTTTGTCTACCACACTTACCAGTGCTACTACAGGTGGCGTTTGGTCATCAGGTTCTACAGCTATAGCTTCAGTTTCTGCTGCTGGTACTGTAACTGGTAATGCTGCTGGTAATACTAATATTACTTACACTGGTACAAACGGTTGCCGCGTTTCTACTCCATTTGTAGTTAATGCTCTTCCTGCTTCTATTACAGGTGCTACTAACGTTTGCGTTAACGCTACATCTACACTCAACAATACTACTATAGGTGGTACTTGGGAGTCAGCCGATATAGCAATAGCTTCTATTTCAGGTTCTGGTGTAGTAACAGGTAATGTTGCTGGTAATACTACCGTAACTTATATGCTACCTACAGGTTGTATCCGCACTGCTAACATTAATGTTAACCCACTTCCTGCTGCTATAGCTGGCAACCTTGATGTATGTCTTGGTGCTACAACTGCACTTAGCAACAGTAACCCAGGTGGTGTATGGAGCAGCAATGCTTCAGGTATAGCTTCTATCAATGCTTCAGGTCTTGTAACTGGTAACAATGCAGGTACAGCTACTATCACTTATACATTGCCTACATCTTGCCGCACATCTTCTGTAGTAGTAGTTAATCCATTACCTGCTAATATCACTGGTGCTTCTACCGTGTGTGTTAATAGTACTACTACTTTATCAAATGCTACTATCAATGGTGCATGGAGTTCTAGTGCGCCATCTATTGCTTCGATAGATGCTTCTGGTGTAGTGACAGGTGTTGTAGCTGGTACAGCAACTATCACTTACGAATTACCTACTGGTTGTATCAAAACAACAAACATCACTGTTAATCCATTGCCTGCTCCTATCACTGGTAACACTAGTGTTTGTCAGGGTCTTATCACTGGTCTTAGCAATGCTAGCAGTGGTGGTACATGGAGCAGCACCAATACTTCTGTAGCTTCTATCAGTGGCACAGGTGTAGTGTCTGGTATAGCTGCTGGTGGTACTACTGTTGTTTATACATTGCCTACAGGTTGTACAATGACTGCCAATATCGCTGTAAATCCGTTGCCATCATCGATCACTGGTCCTAACACAGTATGTGTAGGTAGCTCTATAATGATGAACACAACTTCTACTGGCGGTTTCTGGGGAAGTGCTTCTCCTATAGCTACAGTTAGTTTCTTAGGCGAAGTTACAGGTACAGCAGCAGGTACTGCTACTATTACTTATATGCTGCCTACAGGTTGTATCCGCACAAGATCAATCGTTGTTAATCCATTGCCTTCAGTTATAGGTGGTGCTGACGCAGTATGCGAAGGTGGTACTATAGCTCTTAGCAATACTATGACAGGCGGTAACTGGGATGCAAACAGCAGCCCATTGGCATCTGTAACTGCTACTGGCACACTTACAGGTATCCATGCTGGTAATGTGCTGATAAGCTATACATTACCTACTGGCTGTATGCGCACTAAAAACATAGCAGTTAATGTTACTCCTGCTGCTATTACGGGTACTACTCAGGTTTGTAATGGTTCTTCTACTACGTTGTCTACCACTACTACTGGTGGTGTATGGGTTAGTGGTAATACTGCTACTGCTATCGTAGGTCTGGTAGATGGTGAGGTTACAGGTATAGCACCAGGTATGGCTACTATCTCTTACGTTATGCCTACTGGTTGCAACAACTCTACTATGGTTAATGTAAACACTTTGCCTTCTACTATCACTGGTCTTACCAATGTTTGTCAGGGTGCTTCTACAGTATTGAGCAACTCAATAGCTGGCGGTTCATGGTCTTCAAGTGCTGCTACGGTAGCTGATATCGCTTCTTCTGGTGTGATGACAGGTGTTGCTACTGGTAATGCAACTGTTACTTACACATTGCCTACTGGTTGTTTCAGAACAGCTACTGTAGCTGTCAATGCACTGCCTACTGTGTATAATGTAACAGGTGGTGGTAGCTATTGCGCTGGTGGTGCTGGTGCTGATATCAGCATAGATGGTTCTGCTTCATTTACTACTTATCGTTTGTACAATGGTACTTCTCTTGCAGGTACATTTACAGGTACTGGTGCTTCAATGTACCTTGGTGCTTATAGTGCTGCTGGTTCTTATTCTATCATGGCTACTACTGCCAATGGTTGTACTAGTGCTATGAACGGTGCTGCTGCAGTTTCTATAACTCCACTTGTTGCTCCATTGGTATCTATTGCTTCTGATAATGGTGATACTGTTTGTAACGGTACATCAGTTGCTTTCACTGCTACTCCTGTAGCTGGTGGTTCTACTCCTGCTTATGTATGGAAAGTAAACGGTACTATTGTATCTGCTACTGCTGGTACTTATGCTTATGCTCCTGCATCCGGTGATGTGGTTTCAGTTACTATGACCAGCAGTGCTGCATGTGCTACTCCAGCTATCGTTTCAGCTGTTAAGGTTATGACTGTTATCAACAATCAGACTCCTGTTGTTTCTATCGGCGTAGGTCCTTCAGCTAGCGTTTGCAAAGGCACTGAAGTTACATTTACAGCTAGTGCAGTTTATGGCGGTGATGCTCCTGCTTACTCTTGGATGAAAAACGGTACTACCCCAATGGGTCTTGGTGCTGAACTTACTTACACTCCTAATGATAACGATGTTATCACTTGCTGGATGAACAGCAACTACCGTTGCCTGTCTTCTAACAATGTAATGAGCAACAGCATCACAATGAATGTAGATGAAGTGTTTATACCTGAAGTGCAGATTGTTGTTACTCCTGGTACTACTATCAATGAAGGTCAGCAAATCACTTTCAATACAGTAGTTGCTAATGCTGGCACTTCACCAAGATACATGTGGTTGAAAAATGGTGCGTCTATTCCAGGTGCTACCCTTGATTCATACACTACTTCAAACATAGCTGATGGTGATTCTATCACTTGTCTGGTTACTGGCACTGGTGCTTGCGGTGAGTCAACTATCAACTCTGTAATGATAACTGTAATACCTTCTACAGGTATTGTATCTACAGGTTCTGTAGGTACAGATATCATGCTGGTTCCAAACCCTAACAATGGTTCTTTTGTTATCAAAGGTTCTGTTGCTACAATAGGCAACGAAGCAGTGACGCTGGAAGTTACCAATATGCTAGGACAGGTTGTGTACCAAAACAAGGTTACTACTACCAATGGTGCTATCAATGAGCGTGTTACTTTGACTTCTGATTTAGCTAACGGTATGTACATCTTGAATGTGACTGCTGGTAGCGATCGTAAATCAATACATTTTGTAGTAAAACAGTAGTATTGTTTTACTAAGATTTACAAAGCAAGAGCCGCCCCTTTTGGAGCGGCTCTTGCTTTTTGTCGTTAATCACTTCTGTTTGTCGTAGTTGAGGCTGGTCGTTTTTATTGATTTTGAGTAGATTTGTATCG
>CAZRPA010000105.1:4678-13602 GCA_964601855.1 uncultured Flavipsychrobacter sp.
ATACCATGAACAATCAAAACTACCAGAATATCGATGACTACATTGCGCTACAGTCCCCAGATATTAGGGAACGACTAGAACTTATACGGTCAATCATAAAACAAGAAGCGCCACTAGCTGCAGAATGCATAAAATACGCTATGCCCACATATGTACATCAAGGCAATCTGGTTCATTTCAGTGCTTGCAAAAGTCATTTAGGATTTTATCCAGCACCCTCTGGTATTCTTGCTTTTAGTAACCAACTAACACCATACCAATGCTCCAAAGGTGCTATTCAGTTTCCTTACAACAAACCACTTCCAACTGATTTGATAAAGGAAATAGTACAATTCAGAGTCAATGAAAATGAGCGTAAGGCAATAGTAAACGCTAGTAAAAAGAAAAAATCAGTTTGATGCTACTTTGTGTAGCATATCCTTTTTTTGCTACATCAATTTCTATAATTTTATACAACATGTACAAAGAATGGTGAAGAGTGTAATCAATACTATTTTGATAGCAGAAGATGATGCTGATGATAGATTTTTATTAGGAGCAGCTTTCCAACAAAATGCTGCAAATGATAACTTAGTATTTGTGGAAAATGGTGTAGAGTTATTTGACTTTTTAAGGCACTGTCTCAAAAGTGAAAGTACTGTTTTGCCTCGGTTCATTTTGCTTGACCTCAATATGCCCAAAAAAGATGGCAGAGAGGTGATAAAAGAGATCAAAACCATTCCTATACTTTGCAATATTCCAATTGTAGTGTTTAGTACTGCAAACAGCTATCTGGAAATGCAACGCTGCTACGATTTGGGAGCAAATTCGTACATAACAAAGCCAAATAGTTTTGAACAATTAGTGCGTACAGTTGCAGCAATCAGGTTGTATTGGCTGCATACCAATCTACTCCCATTTCGAGATGCTTAGTGAATTTCATTATTTTCTATTTGTTTGATTTTTATTTACAATAGGTGTTTATCAATATAGTAATATAATAATTATGTATATAGTATTGAAAAGCATCTAAAAATAAATGATGATTACTATTATTCCTTAATGGTTGTTAATGATTCTTGATTTGTGTACTTAACAATTAATTTTGTTTGTGTTAACTTAAGGTCCGCCCAACACCATATCTGGGATTTGCTTTCTAATGTATAGTCTGCTTCACCAAATTAGTCATGATTTTATTTCATTGACTTTCATAACTTTTGTTGCATTATATACAATATACTCTATAGTTATTCAATTGCACCTTCGTGCATACCGTCAAAAGCACAATTCTAGACCAGTACACTTCAAGGCTTTCAGACTGTATAGCAAAAGCTTAATCTCAAATTCTCCTTCCAAAAAGGAAAAGAATTTTTATATAAAGACAAACAAAATAACCTACTTTTTTAATGCTTTACTGGTTGCTTCCTGTCTTGTTTATGTATTGATTTGTTTTAGATAATAGCCCTCAATTCTTTTGCTGTTTTTCTATAGTAACGGGTAATCTATATCTTTACTGCTCTGTTTTTGTATGCAATTCTAAAAACTAGAAATATACAAGCACAGCCACGACATACAAAGCATATAAGCACAACCTATTATTATGAACGAGGCACTTCTACAATTCATCTGGCAACATAGCCTGTACAATTCGCTAGGTCTTTTTACTGTAGTTGGTGAAGCAATAACAGTAATACATCCTGGTAGGCTTAACAGAGATGCTGGGCCGGATTTTTTGGAGGCTAAGGTCAAAGTAGGCAATACATTATTGGTAGGTAATGTAGAGTTGCACACGCGCAGTAGCGACTGGTTGAAACATGGTCATCAAAACGACGCTGCTTATAATACACTCATTTTACATGTTGTGTTTCAGAATGATGTGGCAGATGTTACACCCGGTACACCTACTTTGGTATTGGAGCAGCATATAGCACCAGAGGTCATAGCTCGTTATGCAGGTTTGGTAACAACCACACAAAAACTGCCCTGCTCAGGATTACATACTACTGTCAGAGACATAACTAAAGAAGGGTGGCTTAGCAGACTACTGGCAGAAAGGTGGGAACAAAAGTTATCAGATTGGAACATACTATTAGAAAATTCAGCCGATGACTGGAGAAACCTTTTGTACTGGCGAATGGCAGCTAATTTTGGTTTCAAAACTAATGCTACACCTTTTCTGATGCTAGCTCAGTCGTTACCACTAAATGTAGCTACCCGTCACAAAGATAATTTACTGCAGCTGGAAGCATTACTTTTTGGTCAGGCTGGTATGCTCACCGAAGATTTTGAGGATGATTATCCGCGCGAGCTGCAACGTGAATATGAGTATCTTCAGAAAAAGTACAAACTAAAACCTATATCCGGAGGTTTGTGGAAATTCCTACGCATGCGCCCTGTCAATTTTCCTACTATACGAATAGCCCAGTATGCAGCGCTGATACATAAGTCAGTACACTTGTTTTCACAGATTATTGAGGTACATTCTTTATCAGATATGCTGCCCCTTCTCGACGTTAAGGCAAGTTCTTATTGGGATACTCATTATAGGTTTGATAGCCTGCAAGAGACACCATCAGTAAAGTCTATTGGTAAATCATCCGTTGAAAATGTTATTATCAACACTGTAGCCCCCATTCAGTTTCTGTATGCTGCTCGCCAAGATACTATCAGTATGCAAGAGCGTGCGCTACAGTTATTAGAGGCTATTCCTGCCGAGAAAAACAATATTACTCGTATATGGCAGGAAGAAGGATGGAGTGTCAATTCTGCTGCTCAATCGCAGGCGCTATTGCAACTTTACAACAAGTACTGCACATCCAAACGCTGCCTCGAATGCACCATAGGGCTTAATGTATTGAAGATGGTGAAGTAGGGTAGTTGCGTTGTGGTGCTATTCATTTTACTCCTTACCTTTGCGGTATGCAAGCACAAGAGTTAATCAGTCTCATTCCAGCACATTTTCCAGATCATTCCAAAGTATGGGTGTACCAGTGCAGCCGTGCATTTATAGAAAAAGAAGCTGCCGAGGTCAACGAACAATTATTGCAGTTTTACACCCAATGGCAAACCCATGGTAGCCCTGTCAAAGGTTGGGCTGGCTTGCTTTTTAGGCAGTTTGTAGTTGTAATTGCCGATGAAACCAATGAAGCTGTGAGCGGCTGTAGTACTGATAGCTCTGTGCGGGTAATAAAAAGCCTGGAAAGGCAGTATGATGTCAATTTTTTCGACAGAATGATGATCACTTTTTTGATTAAAGGGAAAGCCGAGATGTTGCCTTTTGCTCAGGTACAATATGCAATAGACAAGGGATATATCAATCAGGACACGTTGTTGTTTAATAATATTGTAACCAATAAGGCTGAATTAATGAACAATTGGTTAGTGCCTATCAATAATAGCTGGTTGGCTGGCAGAGTTACATTTCAGCAATCTTCCGAAGCGGTATAGGAGAAGATGAATCCACTTTTTTAGTTGTAATACTCACCATAGTTGCAAGAGCATTGGTGAGTATTATTCATTTTCCAGTATCCTTATTTCCACTCGTCTGTTTTTTTCTGCATCTTCTTCACTCAGCTCAGGGTCTACCATAGGTCGCCTTCTACCATACCCTATATAGCTAAGCCTGCTGGTGTCTATTCCTCTAGATGTGAGATATTGAAATATCGCTTTTGCCCTATTTACAGAAAGCTGAGGCTCAAAGGTGTCAATATCCAGCGCATCAGGAGTATCTTTTATGCAGCATACATGCCCTTCAATACTGATTTTTAAATTTGGATTTTGTTTCATTACCTTAAACAATTGATCCAGTGCCGGTTGAGACTCAGTGCGCATAATATGCCTATCTGCCGGAAAGTAAACATTATCTAGCTTGAAAACTGAGCCAGCTTTCAGGTTTTTCATTTCGTCTATGCTAGTTATTTTTACTCGTTTGGCAGTATCTTTTCTGTTGGTTTTAGTGAACTTAGGTGTTTCTTTTTTCTTAGCTGTTTTGTTGTTTACTACTATATCTACACGGCGGTCTACTGCATATCCTCCTTTGTCAGTCATTCCTGCCCGTTCTATCTTTCCTCTACCTACACACAGCGTTATATTGCTTTCGTTAATGCCATATTTTACCAGATAGTCGCGTACATTTTCCGCACGTTTCATCGACAGGTTTTTGTTATAGCTTTCAGACCCTAAGAAGTCTGCATAGCCCACTATCGTAACACTGCTACCATTTATTATTTTGTCGTTATAAATGAGCAAGTCAATCTTTTTCTCCATTTTCTGATTCAAGGTTGGTACATTCAGGTCAAAGAATAACTTGAATGTATCAGTTACCTTCTGCGCTTGCACAGAAAGAGTAGATAATAAGAGTAATATGTATAGTGTCGTTTTATACATCTGCTAACGATAGTATAAAGTAACAGTTTTTTTCTATAAAAACACAACTTTGTATCTCACATTACCTCCATTATCCCCCCTTTTATCATTTCATTACCACTTCATCCCCCCATGGTTGAAATAGTAGAAACTGATAGCTTTTATTGTTTTGCCTGCTTTTTTTCTCTATCATCTACCTCAAACACTTTGTCGCTGATACCTTTGTTTATTTCGTACTTCAGATAGCTAATCTGTATGGTTCCTTTTTGGTTTTTACCATCCTTTGCTTCTTTAGCCACTTTAGCTTCGGGTAGGTCGTCATAGTCCATTGTCACACCCTTTGGTAGTTTATAGCCTTTCAGGTCCAGATGAATGGTCATTTTGTCTGGCAATGAGTAGGGAATGTATTTAGCATATTCCAGATCCATAATGATAGTGCCATCATTGCGGGTAGTGGTTTCGGTTCTCACAGCTACCATATCTGTTTCATCTATCCATATTTTGGTCAGCACTATACCACTGTTGTCATCTTCTGGCACTACTTTTAGTATCCTCACCTGCCTGTTGCCTATAGTAGTGTTGCCTACGTCTATTACCATTACATTACCGGCAGGTATCAGGTTGCGCAGGGTCAGGTTTATGTTCTTTTTGGGTAGTATAGACAAGCCACCATGTCGCTCTAGTCTCATTTTGTCAGGACTTTTATAGTACAGTGTACCCGCCAGAGGTGGTATCTTCATGTAATTAACATTTATTTTCATCTTCACCTCTGCTGTGTAGTCTCTCACTGAAAGTACCTTAGATCTCAGCGTTTCAAACAATTTGGTGCCATCTATATCCCTTGCTGTCACTGACAGTTGTTGCAGTAGCAACACTATTATCACTATTCCTTTTCTCATGATTTTATGTCTTTTTTATTGAAGTAGAGCACAGTTGTGCCCAGAAACCCCACAGTATACAATACTAGTATCACCACCGATCTTGTGATGGCAGCATATGGCACAGGATCATCAAAAAATCCCTTCCATCCTATGATGTGGGTAGTAAACAGGTAAGGTTTAATAACATTAAATATTGGTAGTTCCAGGTTTGACATTATAGTGAGCACCACTACCACACCCATAGTGCTTATAACGGGACCTATGGCGTTATCGGCAAACGCAGATAGCAGTATAGATAGTGCTGCTATCGTGGTCATTGCCAGTACTGCAAACAAAAATGCTGCTCCATATCGCCACATTATGTCGTCTTGCAGTATCATCACAAAGGCATCACTTTTCAGGTTTATCATATCACCTTTCCCAAACAACACTAGCGATAGTACCAATGCTACACCTGCCAGCCACATAATGAGCAGTACGGTATATATGAAACTACTGATGAATTTTGCCATCACTAGCTTTAGCCTAGATATTGGCTTGGTGAGTAGTAGTCGCAATGTGCCTGAGTTAGCCTCCCCAGCCAGTGAGTCTCCAGCTACCAGCGCCACCAATAGTGGAATGTGTATCAGCAACGACTGTAGTATTATGTAGGTTATCAGGTAGCCGTTGAGTATGTTACCCCTTATATCAAACTGTTCGTTGACACCTTGTAGTGCAAAGTTTACAAACGAATTTCCGTCCGATAACATAGCCAGTTGTATCACAAACGTTATAGCCGTCACTATCCCAAAACTGATGTATGTTCTTGGTCGTTTAAAAATCTTATATAGCTCTATTCGCAGTAGTTGTATCATTGGTGATGTTTAAAAAGTAAGCTTCAAAAGAATGTCTGGAACTGATGCTCAATACGTCTGTTCTGTTATCTACAAGCCAGCGGTTCAGTTCTGGTACTATTTTAGGGTTCATTTTCAGTACTATTTGTTCTTCAGTTTGGCTCACAGTTAGTTGCCCCCACACGCTGCCGCTCAGCATATTTGCAAGGTTATTATTCGGTTTGATGTTTACTTCTATCAGGGTTTCGTCTGGGTTCATCAGGTCGCTAAGCCTACCGTCACTTACTTTTTTGCCTTTGTGTATTATTAGCATACTGGTTGCCATTTGTTCCACTTCATGCAGCAGGTGCGACGACACTAGTATTGTTTTGCCATGATCCCTGCTTAGCGACACTATCAGTGCTCTTATCTCTGCTATGCCTTGTGGGTCTAGTCCGTTTGTGGGTTCGTCCAGTATTAGCAGGTCGGGGTTGTGCGCCATAGCTATCGCTATGCCCAACCTCTGTTTCATACCCTGTGAGTAAGCCTTAAATTTGTCTTTTTCTCTTCCCTTCAGGCCTACTATTTCTAGCACTTCATAGAGTCTGTCTTTGGTTATCTTGCTATCACTCAGAGTTGCAAATATTTTCAGGTTGTCCCATCCTGAAAGATAACCATACATGTCTGGTCGCTCTATGATAGCTCCTATGCTTTTTAGCAGGTGTCGCCTACTGTTGTTGAATTCATATCCGTTGATGGATATAGTACCACTATCCGGAAAAATTAATCCCAGTAGCATACGCATGGTAGTGCTTTTTCCGGCACCATTTTGTCCCAGAAATCCGTAAACTTCTCCGTGCTGTATCGTAAACGATAAGTTGTCTACAGCCTTAAAAGTTTTGAAAGATTTGGTTAGTGCGTTGACCTCTAATATTGGTTTCAAAACAAGTTGATTGAAATATTACTCAAAAGTACCTCTCTTTTACTGTCTGTTCTCTATACTGCATACCACAATTAACAATAGTATACCATTCGTGTTCATTTTTAAATCAGCCCTTAAAAATCATTCATTGATAGGTGATGTTATCAGGACAATATAAGCAAACACCCTTTTTTGTAAGTTGTTTAATTAATTTGTCAAAATTATGAACAATAATTCATCTTATACGCTTTCATTTTGTTCATTTATCTAGTCTTTTTTCATTTTCAAATTATGAATAAGTGTTATTTTAAGCCGATTTATAAATCAATAGATAATACCTATAAATAGACTTTTAACCCCTCAAACCCTTTCCAGTAGCACATTTCAGGCATTCTTAGTTTTTCGATTTTTGTATTATTTGTTTTGTTTAACAAAATCATTGAAAAATTGAACAAAATATCTCCTACTTTTACATCATCAACAGCAAAACAACTGGCTGTTTAACAAAATGAACAAAATCTCAGTCATCAGAAAAGAGCATTTTAACGCTGCACACCGGTTGCACAACAGCAACCTAACTGCAGAAGAGAATACTGCGCTTTTTGGAAAATGTAATAATCCACATTTTCATGGTCACAACTACGATTTGTGGGTCAAAGTAACTGGTGAAATCAATCCGGTAACTGGTTATGTAATAGACACAAAATTCCTAAGTAAACTAATAAATGAAGAAATACTCGATAAGTTCGACCACAAAAATCTAAACCTAGATGTTCCTGAGTTCAGTGATTTGAATCCTACTACCGAAAATGTTGCAGTAGTTATTTACAACAAACTAAGAAACAAAATTGACTCACAATTCGAAATTAAAATTACACTCTATGAAACAGACAGAAACTTTGTTGAATACCCTGCATAATAGAATAACACTTAACGGTTTATCTGTTGACGAAATAGGGGATGACCACATATATACAGGTGTAGAAACACCATTGCGTGCTGATGCATTTAAGTTAAGTGACGAAGAAAAGATTGAACGAATAGAGTTTCATTTTCGCGAAATCATGGAAACATTAGGTCTAGATCTGAACGATGAAAGCCTCACGGGTACACCTGCCAGAGTAGCTAAAATGTATGTGCAGGAGATATTTTCAGGCCTCAATCCTAAAAACAAACCAAAAATTGCATTGTTTGACAATAAGTACCAGTACAAACAAATGCTAGTAGAAAAAGATATCACGCTTTACAGCAATTGCGAGCACCATTTTGTACCTATATATGGCAAGGCACACATAGCCTATATTTCAGGCGGTAAGGTTATAGGTTTATCTAAACTGAACAGATTAGTACAGTACTTTTCTCAGCGTCCACAGGTGCAAGAGAGATTGACAGAGCAGATAGGTAGAGAGTTGCAAGAGGTTCTTGGCACAAATGATGTGGCGGTAATAATAGATGCAAAACACATGTGTGTGTCTTCAAGAGGTATAAAAGATACTGGTTCTGCTACCATCACTTCGTTCTTCGAAGGAAAGTTTCAGAATGAAAGAACCAGAAACGAGTTTTTAGAGTATATAGCTATGAAGTAAAATCCTTTCAGTGGCTCGGCAAGGGTTTGATTTATATATAGTGTTAGGGAGTGTGAGGAAGATGAGTGTATATGATAGATTGTTTTGTGTGGGTAGATGAGTGGAGTAGGGTAGGGATTTTTCGGGCTAATTGTCCCTGCCCTTAAACAAGAAACAATTTTTTGTGTGATATAGGTTTTGTGTGTTTGAGTGAGAGCGAGTATGAGGCGAGTGCAAGTGAGGTGAGAGATGTGTGTATGGCAGGGGCTTCTGCCGATCTGAGGTCCCTGCTTTTTTTAAAGATGCTGATAATTTTTGTGATATAGGTTTTGTGTGTTTGAGTGAGAGCGAGTATGAGGCGATTGCAAGTGAGGTGAATGATGAGTGCGTGTGGCAGGGG
>CAZRPA010000106.1:0-13377 GCA_964601855.1 uncultured Flavipsychrobacter sp.
AAGAGTATCAAGTCGCCGGTTGAACTCAGGAAATTCTGGAAATTTTTTTGTTTGCTTTGCCCGTTTTGTCTGCTTATCCCAGAACAATGGATGAATGCTTTCAGATATATAGTATTTTGCTTCGTAGCTGCCGTAATACATTCTGGCATATATAGCTGTGGGTGTCAAAGCATTTATTTGTTTGAGATGAAATGAGATAGTCATAATGCAGCTTCGAGTTTTGCAGCTCCAAAGATACGGATTCGAACCTTAATTAGGGGACGGTAAAGGGGACGGTAAATGTTAAATCATTCTTGTGTTCTCTTTATTTTTAGAAAAGCTGATTTTACATTTGATTGTCTGAAACGCTTTACTATCAAGCTTTTCAAGGTAAGAATGATAAAGAAAGGAAAAGAACGATAAAGCCTCCGCGTGTCCGCTTTCGACCTCAAAACAACAATCCCCTGTTTCTTACGATTCAGGGGATTGTTGTTTTAATACCTATTTGTATTCTATCCAGCTATTTTCAACCACCAGTTAATAATTTAACCACCCTCTTTAACTCTCACCCTCAATTCCTCCTCACATCACGGCTAACACAATTTTATGCGATAATTAAATATTCAAGTATCATTTATTCATTTTCTGTTCAAAATATTATCTATATTGCAACAAATAAGTTGGGATGACTTCCAAAAAAACGTTAGCAATATATTTGCTTTCTACAGCAGTAATTACTGCTGCAGTATCTTTTGCATCTGCCAAATTTCTCTTTAATAATAATGATGCCAATGAGGACAACACAGAAGTATCTGGCACAACAAAAAACCTACCCAAGCCCGATTGCAGATATGATATCACTCGCCTGCAAGGGTATAAACGCATAGGCCCCATAGTGTCTGCGGCACAGGAGTGCGAGGCCGAGGCACTGATGCCCCTGAAGCTAAACGTTACCAGCTTTATAGACGACGAAATTACTGCTGGTCGCATCATTAATGCATCGGTGTATATGCGTCGTCTGTCTGACGACGGCTGGGTAAATATCAACCCAGAGCATACATATCATCCTGCTTCATTGCTCAAGGTACCACAATTGATCACCTACCTCAAAATGGCTGAAAATGAACCAGGGCTGTTAGAGAAAAGGTATGTATTCAATCCGCCGGCAGGCGAAATGCCCGTACAGTACTATTCTGCCAAAACACTACAACCAGGGCATAAATATTCTATCAAGGAATTGTTTCACTACATGATAGTGTACTCAGATAATTTTGCCAATCTGGAACTAGTATCCAGAATGGATATGAATATATTCAACAAAACATTCAAAGACCTCAGGCTTACCCCGCCCGATCTGATGGATCAGAACTATACCATCAGCGCACGCGATTATTCTAGGTTTCTTGAAACACTCTATAATGCTGCTTACCTTTCAATGCAAGCCTCAGAGTATGCTACCGAATTACTAGTAGAAGCTACATTTAAAGACGGCATACTCAAAAAAATACCACGCACTGTGCCCGTAGCTCACAAAATGGGCGAGTGGGGCGATGGCAACACCGTGGAGCTACACGACTGTGGCATAGTGTACATAGAGGGCAATCCTTACATCATCACTATCATGACCAGGGGCAAGGATATGAATATGCTGTCTGAAGCCATTGGCAATATTTCTAAAATAGTTTACGACTCTATGGTGGGTCCTGCTATGTAACAAGCATTCCTACTTATATCATTATGGCGCACCCAAACAGGTGCGCCATTTTTTATGCACTAATACACGTATCACCAAAGTTGATGGCTTAAAATGTTGTAAGCTCAGATGTTCATCGTAATATTGCAATGAAACGATTAAAGAACATGGGCGTCAGTAAAACAGAGTTATTTACAGAAAAACAAAACGAGCTTGCCAGCATAGCCAAAACACTGGGGCATCCGGCACGTATAGCCATTCTAGAGCACCTCATCAGCATCAATGCCTGTATATGCAATGATCTGGTGCAGGAGTTAGGGCTGGCACAAGCCACTATATCGCAGCACCTCAAAGAGCTGAAAAATGCTGGCATCATCAAGGGCTCAGTAGAGGGCACTAGTATTTGCTACTGCATCAACCCTGAGGCATGGAACAAATACAGAGGATTGTTTGAGGCGTTTTTTGTACACCTACCTGCCATTGACAGTGCTGCATGTGGCACAGACTGCTGCAACTAATTACATAGTCACAAAACAGAAAATTTTCCATTTTTCAAACTTCAAAACTTCAATAAACATGCAAACAGAACAAGAACTGAAAGAGATAGTAAAACAGAAATATGCCGAAATTGCCCTCCAAGACAAAGGCACCAATATGAGCTCGTGCTGTGGTGCGGGCGGGTGCAGCACAGAGGTGTACAACATAATGAGCGATGACTACACCACCCTCGATGGCTACAATGCCGATGCCGACCTAGGCCTAGGTTGTGGCTTGCCTACACAGTTTGCACAAATAGAACCGGGCAATACTGTTATAGACCTGGGCAGCGGTGCAGGTAACGATTGTTTTGTGGCACGCGCAGCTACCGGCGAGGCAGGCAAGGTAATAGGTATAGACTTCACAGAGGCTATGATAAATAAAGCCCGTGAGAACGCCGAAAAACTGGGCTTCAATAACGTAGAGTTTAGATATGGCGATATAGAAAAAATGCCTGTTACTGCCAATGTAGCTGACGTAGTAGTGAGCAACTGTGTACTAAATCTGGTACCTAACAAGAACAATGTGCTGAAAGATATATTCAGAGTACTAAAACCCGGTGGACATTTCAGCATATCTGACGTAGTGCTGATAGGCGAGCTACCCGAAAAACTGAAGGGCACCGCCGAAATGTATGCAGGTTGTATATCTGGCGCCATACAAAAAGAGGAATACCTGGCACTGATACACAACAACGGCTTTACAGATGTAGTAGTACAAAAACAAAAAGAAATAGTACTACCTGGCGATATACTCTCTGGCTACATGACACCCGAAGAAATAAAGGCGTTCAGAGATAGCAAAATGGGCATATTCAGTGTCACAGTATTTGGCAAAAAACCAGCCGCTTGCTGCGCTCCGGGTTGTTGCTAATAAATAAAAAAACTTATCTGGGTAGTATGGGGCATTAACCCTACTACCCAGATATTTTCACGTAATTAACAAACTGACTTTTTAGTCTGCTCACACTTCTACACTTTCTTTTTTATGGCTGCAAACAATTGCGCTCCGGCGCACCAACGAAAGAAGCTTGGTTTCTTAGATCGTTTCCTTACTTTATGGATATTCCTTGCCATGGCACTAGGGGTAAGCATCGGTTACTTTATTCCCTCCAGCGCTCAGTTTATCAATTCTTTTTCAAAGGGCACTACCAATATCCCACTAGCTGTAGGGCTTATCCTCATGATGTATCCGCCACTGGCTAAAGTGCGCTACGAAAAAATGGGCGAAGTATTCAGAAATGTAAAGATATTAGGCGCATCGCTACTGCTCAACTGGGTTATTGGCCCCATACTTATGTTTCTTCTTGCCATTTTATTCCTCAATGGTTACCCCGAATACATGATGGGGCTTATACTGATAGGACTGGCACGCTGCATAGCCATGGTCATAGTATGGAACGAATTGGCAGATGGTAGCCGAGAGTATGCTGCTGGTCTGGTAGCCATCAATAGTATTTTTCAGGTGCTACTCTATAGTGTGTATGCCTGGTTGTTCATCACAGTCCTACCACCTTTGTTTGGTATAGAGGGTTTGCAGGTACACGTCACCATTGGCGAAATAGCACAGAGTGTGGGTATATACCTGGGCTTGCCGTTTGCAGCGGGTATCATAAGCCGTTATGGGCTTATAGCGGTGAAAGGGGAAGACTGGTTTCAGCGCAGGTTTATACCTGCCGTATCGCCCATTACACTCATAGCATTACTGTTCACTATTGTAGTCATGTTTGCACTGAAAGGCGAAATGATAGTAGCCATTCCGATGGATGTGCTACGCATAGCCGTGCCACTACTGGTTTACTTTGCTATTATGTTTATAGTTAGTTTTTTCATAGGCAAGTGGCTGGGGGCAGATTATTCACAAAATGCGTCTATTGCCTTTACTGCCGCAGGTAACAATTTCGAATTGGCTATCGCTGTTGCTATTGGTGTATTTGGCATCAATAGTGGTCAGGCTTTTGTGGGGGTTATAGGTCCTTTGGTAGAGGTGCCGGCACTCATAGCACTGGTCAATGTTGCCTTTTGGCTGCGCAACAAGTACTACAAAAACGAAGTAGTAACCGAAAACTAAGTAACGACTACAACTCAAACATTTACCTCCAAAAAAGCTTGATAGAAATGAAAATAGCACTCTTCTCTGACATACACGCCAATCTGCCTGCACTGGAAGCCTGTCTGGCACATATAGATGCACAGCAACCCGACGCCATTTATTGCCTAGGCGATATGGTGGGCTACAATATTTGGCCAAATGAAGTAATCAATCTCATTCGCCTAAGGGGCATACCTACCATAGCAGGCAATTACGATTTTGGTATAGGGCGCACCAGCGACGAGTGTGGCTGCGCTTACAAAACAGATGAAGACAAAGAAATGGGCAAAATCTCCATTTCTTTCACCAACAGTATCGTCAACCCCGGCGAGCGACAATACCTACGCACCTTGCCTGCACATATAAGGGTAGAGTTTCAGTTAAATGACGACAAGCTCAACCTACTGCTGGTACACGGCAGCCCCCGCAAGATAAACGAATACTTGTTTGAAGACAGAGAAGAGGCGAGTATGCTGCGCATCATGCAGCAGGCTGATGCCCACATTATGTGTTTCGGTCACACCCACAAACCTTACCACCGCACCCTGACCGATACTAATGGCGAAAACACCATCTATCGCCATGCCATCAACATAGGCTCTGTAGGTAAGCCCAAAGATGGCGACCCACGAGGATGCTACGCACTGCTTACCATCAACGAAGACAGTAGCGTACTAAATAGGGACAGTATAAGTGTTTCATTTATGCGCTTCTCATACGATGTGGAACAAGCAGCACAGGCAGTAGAAAACAGCCCACTACCCAATAATTATGCAGATATGCTAAGAAAGGGATATTAGCCTAAATGGAGGCTAATATCCATTTCACATAAATTGTCTGGATTATCAATACCCAAAAATCTCTGTCAACGTCAGTTTTTTAACTGGCCCACATTTGCGCACATCATCCATGTTTACTTTCTTTTCAGATGCTACTATACAATACGTGTAGGGCTTGTTGGCCATATAGTCGGCATGAAACTTTTTCAAGTCTGCATAGCTCAGCTTGTCGGCAGCAGTGTAAATCACTTTACGCAGGTCTTCGTTTAGTCCTTTGCGTTCAGCATCCAGATAGTTAAAGATGATGTCGTCTTGTGTTATGCGCTCTGTTTCTATATCCTTTTTCAGTCCCGATTTTGCAGTTTGTAAGTTGTTTTCTACTGATGGCAGTTCGTTAAGCAACTCATTCATAGCAGTCACAGATTCGCCCAGTTTATCCGACTGGCAACCCACGTAGGCAGATATGTAGTAAGGGTCTTCACGTTTTTCAGGAGCAGACACATACGAGTTGGTAGAGTATGCAAGTGCTTTGCTCTCGCGTATTGTCTGAAACACCAGTGCGCCCATATTGCCACCAAAATAGTTGTTGAACATATCTATCACTGGTTGTTTGGTAGGGTCATAACCACTTATATTCCTCACCCAGCGAATTTCGCTCTGCACCATATCATAATCTGCAAACAGCACCTGGTTTTCAGCCTGTGTAGTATAGTTGAATACCGTAGCCGCAGGTGCAGGGCTAAACATAGATGGCAGTTTATGACGCTCCGTGAGCGATGCGGTAAGCGCCGTCATTGATGCTGGTCCGTAATACAGTATCCTGTGGCTGGTGGCAGACATAGTGTGCAGTATATTCACCAGTTCTGTACTGGTTATGGCATCCAGCTCCGCATTGCTCAGTGTGTTGTTAAACGGATTTTTTTCTCCAAATCTTGCATAGTTTACAAGCCCCTGCATTATAGCACCCTTATTATTTTTAGCATCCGCTCTGCTTTTGCTGATGCGCGCTTTCAGCGATGCCAATGCGGTCTCGTCTGGCTGGCAATTGGCCACAAGGTCTTCTAGTAGCTTCACTGCCTTATCAAAATTTTCTTGCAATCCCTCTACACGTAGTGTCGTATACTCTCTATCTGCACTCAATGAGAAGCTGCAAGCCAGTTTGTAAAACTCCTTCGATATATCTTCAGCACTCATTGTGCTAGTACCCAAAAACTGTAAATATTGCGCAGCTATCGCTAGTTTTTTGTTATTCCAAGTTCCCGTTTTGAAGCGGTAAGACATCCTGAAAAGATCATTGTCAGTATTGGCTACATACATTACCTCAGCTGGGCCTACATTGCTCTTCTTTATGTCTTTGTTATAGTCTATCCATACAGGCGCTATGGGTGGCACAGGCATATTGCTCACAGTCTTCACAAACTGCGATTGCGCGTCCCTGTTGGTTTCTACTGCAGTGATAGGTGGCTTGGGTACCTTGGTTATGTTTTTATCTTCACCCTTGCGTTTGTTTATTACCACATAGTTATCTGCAAAGTATTTGTTGGCAAATGTTACGATGTCTTTTTTAGTCAGGCGCGACAAACGGTCGGTGTATGCAGCATAGTTTGCCCAGTCGTCTTCACTAGTAAATGTCCCCATCAGTGCATAAGCCAGCGAGCTATACTTTTCGTTTTGCTGCATTACCGCTTTCTTCGCATTGTTGATGATAGATGTGAGCAGTGCTTCATCAAAGTTTCCTTTTTTCAGATTGTCTATTTCACCCAGCATTAGTTTTTTTACATCATCTAGGCTCTGCCCCATAGTAGGTGTTCCTTGCAAAAACATGTAACCATAGTCTATCAGTATGTCTACGCCAGCACTGGCTCTCAGCAGTTTTTGTTTTTTCACTAGGTTCAGGTCTATCAGTCCTGCTTTACCATTGGTCAGTACTTGACTCACTAGGTCGGCCAGCAGTGCATCATCGGCATGTACACCCGGCATACGGTAGCCTATACTTACATATTCCGCATCTGGGCCCAGTACTTCTTTTTCTATTGGCTTGGTTATGGGCTCTTCAGGCTTAAAGGTATATTTTGGCACCTCTGCTTTTTTCATAAAGGAGAAGTAATCTTCTACTTTTTTTATCATCACATCCGGGTCAAAATCTCCGGCTATTATTATACCCATATTGTTGGGCACATAATAGGTATTGTAGTATTTCCTTATCTCCATCAGCGACGGATTTTTCAGGTGTTCTACAGTACCTATAGTAGTTTGTTTGCCGTAGTTGTGGTTCTTAAACAACTCTTCCAGCATCAGTTCCGATACCTTGCGATTATCATTGTCCAGCCCTCGGTTTTTTTCCTCATACACAGCTTCCAGCTCAGTATGAAATATTCTGAACACTGGGTCACGAAAGCGTTCTGCCTGTACCTTGAAGAATTTATCTACAGAGTTTGCTGGCACATCTTCAGTATATACTGTTTGCTCAAACGATGTAAAGGCATTTGTACCCTTCACGCCCATGGCACCCATCATTTTATCATACTCATTGGCTATGGCATATTTTGCTGCCACGCCCGATACTGAGTCTATCCGTTTGTATATCGCAGTACGTTGTGCTTCGTCTTTTGTTTTGTTGTATTCTTCATACAGCATGTTTATGCGGTTCAGCAATGGTTGTTCCTTTTTCCAGTCCAGCGATCCATAGGCCGATGTACCCTTGAACATCATATGCTCCAGATAGTGTGCCAATCCTGTGTGCGAAGCCGGATCGGTTTTACTACCCGCTTTTACTGCTACAAACACCTGCATACGTGGCTCCTTATTATTGGGGCTTAGTATTACTGTCAATCCGTTTTCCAGTTTGTAAAATCTAGTTTTGGTAGGGTCATTGGTCACATACTTGTAGGTGTGCCCTGCAGCTCTGTTGCTACTCCACTGATATTTGCTATAGTTGTCATCTTTTGCCCATGTGGCGGTGTGCGCCAGTAGTGCAATAGCCAACAATGCCTTTCTGGCATAGTATTTTGCGGTATTCATAAGTTTCTATTTCTAGCTGAAAAGGTATTGATTATGTAACTAAATCCCAAACTTTTGTAAGGGTTCCTATCATTGCTGCGGGTTAAAATTTGCTATTTGTACATCCCGTTAGGTAAAAAAGACTAAGTTTGCTCCTTTATTTTTTTACAAAACCAACTACTGTAAGTGATTTATCCAAAAGGACATTTAATAGCTATAGGCGGCGCAGAAGATAAGGGAACAGACCTTGAAAAAGGCATAGTGCAGCGTAACCGCCTCAACTTCTTTGAGTTAGGAATACTTAAAAATATAATAAGCGTAATAGGTACTGAACCAAGAGTTGAGGTAATCACCACAGCGTCTTCTATCCCCGACGAGGTTGCTGAAAATTACATCTCTGGCTTTCAAAAATTGGGTTGCAACAATGTAGGGCACATGCGCATTCGCAGCCGCGAGAATGTAGGCACTCCCGAACATATCGAAAGACTCAAAGCCTGCAATTGTGTAATGTTTTCTGGTGGCAATCAGTTGAGGCTATCTTCCATTTTTGGTGGTACAGAGTTTTTAGATATACTCAAGCATCGCTACATGGAAGAAGAGTTTGTGATAGCAGGTACCAGTGCTGGCGCTATGGCCATGAGCAATACCATGGTGTATGAGGGTAGTGCTGCATTGGCTCACCTAAAGGGAGAAGTAAAAATCACCACTGGTCTGGGCTTTATGCAGAATGTCATCATAGATACCCACTTCGACAAAAGAGGCAGGTTCAACAGATTGGCGCAGGCAGTATCTGCACAGCCAGGTGCTATAGGTATAGGCCTGGGCGAGGATACAGGTATCATTGTCAACCAAGGCCATGTGTTCACTGCTATAGGCTCTGGTAGTGTCATCATCATAGATGGCAAAAACATAGAGTACAACAACATAGCAGATATAGACTTCGGCAAGCCTATATCTGTAGAGAATATCATTGTACACATTATGTCTAAAGGAGATCAGTATAATGTAGAAACCAGAAAATTTTCTGGCAGACACATCGAAATCATAGACGAAGACTGATAAGTATCATCAGTCTTTGTATATGCTTACTTCATATTTTCCGCTATTGCTGCGGCATGCTCTATACATCCCTTCACTATTGAAGGGCATGTATATGTTGCCCTCTTTGTCTATAGCCACCAGCCCACCTTCACCGGCTATTTTCACTAGTTTGTCGTGTACTACTATATCACATGCCTCAGTTAGCGATAAGTTTTTGTAAGCTATAAGGCACGATATATCATGTGCCACTACTGCTCTTATAAACAGTTCTCCATGACCGGTACACGATATAGCACACGTATCATTGTTGGCATAAGTGCCAGCACCCGGTATAGGACTATCTCCTATTCTGCCATATTTTTTGTTGGTCATTCCGCCAGTGCTGGTTGCCGCCGCCAGATTACCTTCCACATCCAATGCTACTGCACCTACAGTCCCAAATTTTTTATCGCTATGATCTAGTTGCACCTTGTCTTCAGCTACAGCGTCCTGCCATTGTTTGTAACGCTGTTCTGTGTAGAAATAATCATCTTGCTCAAAAGCCATACCCATAGACCGTGCATAATCTTCAGCACCCTTGCCCGACAATAATACGTGTCTGCTTTGCTCCATCACCACCCTAGCAACCAATACTGGGTTTTTTACATTGCTAATGCCACATACAGCACCAGCTTCCAGGTTTTTGCCATTCATGATACAAGCATCCATTTCATGATTGCCTGCATTGTTGAACACAGAACCCTTGCCAGCATTAAACAGCGGAAAATCTTCTAACGAAGACACAGCCGCCGCCACAGCATCTAGGCTACTGCCTCCTGCCTCCAGTATGCTGTAACCCGCATCCAGTGCAGCACGAAGCCCATCTTCATATTGTGTTTGCAACTCTGGTGTCATGGTGCTGCGCAGTATTGTTCCTGCTCCGCCATGTATGGCTAAGGCTATTTTATGGCTCATTGTATCAGATTTATTTACTCGCAAAGGAAACAATAACTTTCGATTGTTACATCAGTAACCGAAATTGATAGCTTTAAATCGTTCTGGTTTGCTAGGTAAAAGTATTTCTATTAAGATGGGTTAAATAGAATATTATGATTTTTGCGCAGAAATGTTTCTAATTCCTCCATTATTAAATCAGGGTTGGGCTGAAGTTTATTCATCAATACATATACACAATTCTCTTTGTCAGATAATTGAGTAAAATACTCGTATGAGAATAAGTTAATCATCCCATAGCGATACACAAAATACCGTGACCTCTTATATCTTTCTACAAATTTTGGGATTTCGTCAGCAGATAAGGTCTTTTTACTTAGTAATTCGTTTGTTATACTTCGTAAAGAAGCATAAAAGACAAAATTTATGGCTTTGTTTTTTTGCCAGTAGTGCAGCATAATATGAAAGCAGGTTCCTATAACCTTCGAAGCGTCGCAATCATTAAATAATTTGTGGTAAGCCTTGGGTGAATTCTTGTCCTTAACGTCGCAATATTTGATTGCTACCATCTGAAAATCATAGTATTCCAGTGTAACTAAATAAGTCCTGTGCTTGGCATAAAACTTATAAAAGACCTTTTTGTGAGGATTGCGAAAATTAGTTTGCGATTTTCCTACGCAACAAAATGAGTATGGTGCATCAAACATTTACAGACTAAAGAATTTGTATGCACTGTTTCTTTCCTCTATTTGCATAGATGGCGATAAAACTTCAAAATTAAACTCTACTGACTTATTGTTTTCAGTAGCTGTGTCAGAGCAAATAAGTTGGGAAGCTATTTTTTTATTAGCTAGCACCATCCGCCTGTTTTTGTGCGTGATTCTAGCGCATTTTTTTGGCACGATGTTAAGTCTCATATCTACTTATTTACTACAAAGGTAAAAACAAAAATCTGTTCATAATGTTAATCAAATACCCATAAATGAAAACAAACAAAATCGGATACCTGCTAGTATCTTCTACCCGCCCCTACTTACCCCCTCCTTTTCCCTACCTTTATTCCATGTCTGCAACTCCACATATCGCTCACCTTTCCACCGATAAAATACTGGCACCATTGCTCAATACAGTAGAACCCTACCAACTGCTGCGCCGTAGTAATGTATGTGTAAGGCTATGCGCTTCTATCATGAGCCAGCAGCTATCTACTAGAGTAGCAGATGTTATTTTTGGTCGTTTTAAGGCCATTTATGGCGATAGTGAGCCTAGTGCTATACAGGTAGCTACCACACCCTTCGAAACCCTGCGTAGTATAGGCTTATCTAATGCCAAGGCAAACTATGTTCTGAATGTAGCCAACTACTTTATAGAGCACAATATTACCGATGAACTGCTCTACAATATGAATGCTGACGAAGTGATGGAGTTCCTCCTGCCCATAAAAGGTGTGGGCAAATGGACGGTGCAAATGTTACAGATGTTCTCGCTGGGGCATGAAGATGTTTTTGCGCCCGATGATTTGGGCATCCAGCAGACGATAGTCAAGTTGTACAATCTGGATACAACAGACAAAAAAGCACTGAGACAACAGATGGAAAACATCTCAACTGCTTGGTCGCCATACCGCACTCATGCCTGTTTCTACTTATGGTGCTATAAAGATGGCAAATGAAAACTTGAAAGCATCCTCAGTTTCTCCTTTCCTATAGCTATTTTTGCTACCTGTGCCACCTTTGCAGCTCAAAGACTACTACAAAACACTGGGAGTTAAACCCAGTGCCGCTATGCCCGATATTAAGAAGGCATATCGTACCCTTGCTGTAAAATACCACCCCGATAAAAATCCCGATAATGTATGGAGCGAAGCACAGTTTAAAGAAGTTAATGAGGCATACAGTGTACTGGGCAATTCCACAAAACGAGCCAAATATGATGATGACAGATGGCTGGCAGGAATGGGCAGCAAAACGTCTTACAACGATGCTGTAACTCCCCTGTGGCTGAAAAATGTATGTGTGGAGCTCAATAGCAGTCTGGCTAAAATGGACACATACAGAATGAGTCAGCGCACATTGCAAGCGTACATTCTGCTGATACTAGAAGATGCGCATTTGGGTATACTAATACAGGAAGATGACACCCAAACTAACAATGCCATCATCAATGAGTTACTGAAAGCTACTGCTAAACTGGAACTAAAATATCTGGATGCCATACTGAAGCCACTAATGATAATAGCTGGAAATAATGCTGAAGCCAAACAACAAATAGAAGCGTATGCAGCTAGCAGGCAGCGCGACGAACAACGCTCCCGTATGTTCCCCTACGTGGTATTGCTAGTAACCTTAGCTTTGTGTGTGTTTATGTATATCTACGGCAATATGCAGTAGTAATGATAATGGCAGAGATACTGCCAGTTTTGAGTTTATTAATTCCAAAATCGAATCAATTATGTTTTATTCTTTCAAAGGATTTATACCTGTAGTTCATCCCTCTGCATTTGTACATCCGCAAGCTGCTGTAACCGGCAATGTGATAATAGGCAAGGATGTGTACATAGGCCCTGGTGCAGCCATACGTGGCGACTGGGGCGGTATAGTGATAGAAGACGGCTGCAATGTGCAGGAAAACTGCACCATACACATGTTTCCGGGCATTACAGTCACCCTCAAAGAAGGTGCTCATATAGGGCACGGTGCAATAGTGCATGGTGCCAATGTGGGTAGGAATGTGATGGTAGGTATGAATGCTGTGCTGATGGACGAAGTAGAAGTAGGTGATGAATGTATAATAGGTGCCATGACCTTTGTACCCGCCAAAACAATACTTCCTCCCAGGTCGCTGGTGGTAGGTAATCCGGGAAAAATAGTGAAGCAGGTGAGTGATGAAATGATAGCCTGGAAAACCAAGGGAACGGGACTGTATCAGGCGTTACCAGCAGAATGCAGAGAAAGCCTTGTGCCTTGTGAACCACTGAGTGAAATACCTGCCAACAGACCTTCGCAAGAGTCGCTATATACAACGTGGGTGAGTATCAAGGATGCCAATAAATAACACTGATCTGTGCAGAAAGTTAGGTGCATAAAAAAAGACGTGCGCGGCACGTCTTGGAATGATATAGTTAAGTGATGCTGTAAATTAAATTACTTTAACGTTTACTGCATTTAAACCTTTCTTACCATTTTGCACCTCGAAAGACACTCTATCGTTTTCGCGAATCTGGTCTTTCAGTCCTGACACGTGAACAAAGATGTCCTGGCCGCCGTTTGCTGGCGTAATGAAACCAAATCCTTTAGTTTCATTGAAGAATTTTACTGTACCTTC
>CAZRPA010000107.1:0-13307 GCA_964601855.1 uncultured Flavipsychrobacter sp.
TATTATCAAAAGGTCAGAAAGTTCGTTTCTTATTCGATGGTTATCCTGCTATAGTTTTTAGTGGTTGGCCACAGGCATCTTACGGTCTATTTAGTGGAAATGTAGTAGCTATTGAAAACTCTGTCAATAAGGAAGGTAAATTCAGAATATTAATAGGAGAGGATAGCACTTATAAACCATGGCCCAAAACTCTTAGAAATGGAACTGGTGCTTCTGGCATTGCTTTATTAAAGGATGTACCAATATGGTATGAATTATGGCGAAATATCAACGGATTCCCTCCGGATTACTACCAGGCTAAAGAGTCGAACGATGAGAAAAATAAAAAATAGACTACTTCTGGTTGTTTTAGTGCTTTCCGCTGTTAATACTAATGCAGCTGACTCATTGCGAATACTAACCAAAAATGATTTTCTGGGCATTGTCCGGTCTTATCATCCGGTTATACTACAGTCAGGATTGCAGGTAAACCGTGCAGCTGCTGATGTGCAAACCGCCAGAGGTGGGTTTGATCCAATGTTGCGTTCAAATGTAGACCGAAAAACATTTGACGGTAAGTTATATTACAGCTATTTCAACCCAGAAATTAACATCCCTACTTGGTATGGTGTAGAATTCAAAGCTGGGGTGGAAGAAGTAGTAGGCGATAGGGTAACCTCAGAGGCATCTATGGGTAAGTCTACCTACATTGGTGCTAAAGTGCCCGTTAATAACCTTTGGTTCGACAAACGCAGAGCTGTACTAAGACAAGCACAAGCTATGAAACAGCTTAGTGAGGCTGAACGTAGACTAGCTATCAATGATGTACTATACGATGGGTTATCTGCATATTGGACATGGGTTAAAGACTATTTGGTATATCAGGTCGTTACTAGTGCGGTAGCAATCAATGAAGATAGATTCAGGTTTGTAAAAACAGAATATGAACAGGGGGCACGACCAGCCATAGACACCACTGAAGCTCAGGCACAGCTGCAAAACTTCTATATGCAGCAAAATGCTGCCCGTTTGGCGTTCATGAATTCCGGCTACGAACTGTCTAATTATTTATGGTTAGACAACAGTCAACCAGTAAACTGGAGTGATAGGGTAGTGCCAGACACTGCCGAGGTAAATGAAGTGCTATCTACTGGCAATTATCCGTCCCTAAACGGAATATTGGAAACGCTTTCTTCGCACCCCAAGTTGCAAAGTATAGGATATAAAATCAATGTCTTAGAAATAGAAAAGAAATTAAAAGCTCAATATTTATTACCCAAACTCAGCCTAAGCGGCAATGTACTGAGCAAAGGGTACGGACTACCATCTGAGGTAACAACCCCTTTTTTAGAAAACAATCATAAACTTGGAATAGATTTTAGTATGCCATTGCTGTTCAGAGAAGCAAGGGGTGGATATAAAGCTGTTAATTTTAAGATTCAAGAAACAAACCTAGAGCAACAGAATATTGCATTACAAATAGAAAACAAGGTTAAAAGTTATTATAATGAGATGGTGGCTTTGCAACAACAAGTTGTCATCTTTGATGGCGCATATAGTAATTATCAAAAATTGTTTGCAGGCGAAAGACTTAGATTTGGAGTCGGAGAAAGTTCCCTCTTTCTGTTAAACACTCGTGAAAACAAGGTGCTTGAATCTGCTCAAAAAATGGTAGAACTAAAAACCAAATGGCACAAAACGTATGCTGGCCTCATGTGGGCAGCGGGTAGTCTGCAGTAGTATTTTGTTACTTTTATTATCGGTCTAAAAGACTGTATACCAAATGATCCAGAAAAGCTACAACAGGTTCGTTATTACCCACGCCTCCAAAATCAGTAAGCCGCGGTAGATGATCTTTAAAGTAAATCTGATGGTGTGCAGTTTCTATTAGCGTACTAGCTAGCGAATGAGGAAACTCATATCCTGGTTTATATTCCAAAAATATAACTGCTATTCTATGGCACAAGTCTTTATATGGTTGAAATATCATAGACTTGTTGTCCTCAGTAACATGTTTTGTTAGATAAGACTTGTTGCCTTCCGATATTACAATTTTATGCAGCACCTCTTTGTTTATGTGTTCTAATATAAACTGATCTTTTTCACGAAAGGTTAGTAAATTAATGATAGTGTTTATTTTTTGCTTGCTATCAGTTACATTGTTGGTATGAAACAATAATTGGTATTCCATCCATGTCCAAAACCAAGTAATGACATAAGTCAATAAGCGATGTTTGTTCTCGAAATATCTGTATATACTGGCTTCGGTAGTGCCAATTTTATTAGCTAGTTTTTTGAAGGTAAATTCCTCAAACCCTATTTCACTAATCATGTCTATGGCATATCTCACAATGTTTTTACCCAATTCTGAAGTTTCGGGGTCCCTGACATATAGCTTAGGATTCATCTTAATGTGAAGTTGCAATTCCATGTCTTGATATTATTTATACTTGATAGCAAATATAGTGCAATTAGTCCAAAGCTTAGTATTGATAAAATATTCTCTATTTTTAGTAATAGTATTACTACTTTAAGGGGTAGTTTTATTACTTTTGCCTAAAATTAATCAGTAAGATGTTAGAAGGTCTAAAAATAGGTATACTTGGTGGTGGGCAGTTAGGTACTATGATCATCAGACATGCCATAGATTTTGGTTTAGATGTATCTGTTATGGACAAAGATAAGGATGCTCCTTGTTCTAGGTACACTAGGTCATTTACCGCTGCTGATCCTATGGACTATGATGCTGTAATGAAGTTTGGTGAGCATCTCCACATATTAACCATTGAAAGAGAAGCTGTAAACACAACGGCACTCAGAGCACTCCAGGAAAAAGGTGTAAAAGTATTCCCATCTCCTGACACTATTGATATAATAAAAAACAAGTACGTACAAAAAAAATTCCTAATAGCTAGTGGTGTTGCTGTAGTTCCAGGCATAGCTGTAAGTAGTAAAGAAGATATTCGCAACAACTTACACAAATTTCCTTGTTGTCTCAAAAAATGCACAGATGGTTACGATGGATATGGTGTAATGATATTGCGTAGTGAAGATGATATAGATACAGCTTTTGAGGGAGATTGTGTGCTTGAAGATTTGGCAGACATCAAACACGAAATATCTGTTATTGTATCCCGAAATGAAAGTGGTCAAATTGAATGTTATAATCCTATACTTATGATGTTCGACAATGATAAAATGTTGCTCGATTTTCAGCTTTGTCCTGCCAATATAGAAAGAACCACTGCTATTGAGGCTTGCAATATTGCAATTCAGGTAGCCGAAGCACTAAACTTGGTAGGTATCATGGCGGTAGAAATGTTCCTAACCAATGATGGCAAACTCCTCGTTAATGAACTAGCACCAAGACCACACAATAGTGGTCATCATACTATAGAAGCAAGTGTAACGTCCCAATACGAACAGCAACTTCGTGCTATTCTTGGTTTGCCACTAGGCGATACTAGTATCACATATCCTTCTGTAATGATTAATATTTTAGAACCAGCTATTAACAGAAAAAACAGTCTTGAGAACGCTTTAAAAACTATATTGTGTACCGATTCTGTACATGTACATTGGTATGGCAAAAAAGGTGGCAAAGAAGGAAGAAAAATGGGCCATATAACGGTCACAGATAAAAATATTGAGGAAGCTTTATCCAAGGCAACAATGATTCGTCATTTACTTAAAGGACAAATTTAAATATGAAAGTAGGTATAATAATGGGCAGCAGTTCTGATGCTGGTGTAATGAATGCGGCTAAAGAAGTACTCGAAAAATTTGGCATTGAAACAGAATTTGCTGTGGTATCTGCTCATAGAAGCCCAGACTGGATGTATGAATATGCCAAATCTGCCGATAAGCGTGGGCTAAAAGTCATTATTGCAGGTGCTGGTGGTGCCGCGCATTTGCCTGGTATGATTGCCGCACTCACTACCATCCCAGTTATAGGTGTACCAGTAAAATCTTCTAACTCGCTCGATGGATGGGATTCATTACTATCTATTGTTCAGATGCCCAATGATGTACCTGTAGCTACAGTAGCCGTAAATGGTGCTCACAATGCTGGCGTCTTGGCTGTGCAGATGCTGGCAACAGGTGACAAAAAACTAAAGAAAAAACTAGAAGATCTGAAAAAGCAGAATGTGCAAAAAGTAAAAGAGCAGAACGCATTACTCAACAAATAATACAAGTTCCGTCTACTATAGTTGCTGGCTTACACTATTTATTGTGCATGCCAGCAACTATAGTTAACTAGATAATTATCTCCTTTTGGCTATTTGCTGTATATGTTGCAAATACTTATTTGCCAATACTTCCCTATCAAAATTTTGCTGCGCAAATCTATACCCGCTCTCACCTTCATCTTTTAGTCGCTGAGGATTTTCAAGGTATTGCCTTATAATTCGGTTATACTCCTCAGTGTTCTCTGGTTCTACATATACACCTGCTCCTGCTGCTTCTACCAGTTCTCTCGATACACCGTCTATAGCCATCAAAATTGGCTTTTTACAGGACATATAGTCAAATGTTTTGTTGGAGTAAACAGTCTTAAAAGTATCTACCCGTTTTAGCACAGATGCACCCATTTCTGAGGCTAAGATATACCTGAAGACTTCTGCTTTAGGCACAGAGTCCAAAAAACGTACATTCTTAACATTTCGCTCAGTAGCCATTTTTACTAGCCTCTCTTTTTCCATTCCCTGCCCTATAAGCAAAAACAATACATTAGTGTCACTTAGCGCTATCCCAGCATCTAACAGCTGTTCTAGATGATTAGCCACACCATGCGCTCCTACATAGGTTATTACAAAATGTCCTTCTAGGTCATGTTGTTGTCTGAATGCGTTTCTATCAAAATCACGAAGTAGTTTTTCTGACAAACTAAAGTCTGCGGCATTCGAAATCTGAATCAGTTTATTGGCAGCAATTCCTTTTTTGTCTCGTAGTGCATTAAAGAAGGCAGGAGTCAGTACATTAATTAACGTAGCAGTGCGATAAATGAATGCTTCTACCCAATATGCCAGCCGAATCACTAATTTGTTGGTTAAAACTCCAGTATCTATGGCTGACTCCGGCCACAAATCCCTCACCTCAAAAACAAATGGTATTCGTTTAAGCCGCGATATCAGATAACCAGTTGCTCCCACAAACAATGGGGGAGACGTAACAATTACAACATCGTATCTGCCTTTTGCTTTAAACATGCCAGCATAAAACGCCGAAAACATAAAAGAAAAATACCCCCAAAGCCTACCTATAAAACTCTTGTTATATGCTTCAGACACATGACATCTATACACAGTTACGGCACCTTGTTGTTTTTTTACAAAGTACTTACCCTTGTATTCTGGTTTTTTCTCCTTACCGTTGTAATGCATCATACCACCCAATACGGTAACATTATGCCCTTGGTCAGTCCATATCCTCGAAAATTCATTCCAGCGTGACCCACCTGGGTCATCTTCCTCCAAAAAATATTGATGAATAAGTAGTATGTTCATGTGTCGAGGTGCAAAAGTAATTGAATTATATTAGTTCGATTACTGTATTTATAACATCACTTTCAGTGCAGAAACAAATTTCTGATGTATGTTCTTTTTGTCCATAAAGCGATGAATACCAGCCATTTGTAGTCTCTGATTTAAGTTTTGTTTTACTAGTATCAGTACTCTTTATTGCTACTCGCTCTTTGTGAGATAAAGGTACATGCCATAGCTGATTCATTGTTATACCGCTTGGTTTGTGGCCTATTTTATCAGTGATATGCCATTCAGGCTTATCTTTCATTTTGGTGATAGTTCGGCAATGGGTAATTCCATTAGTCACATGTTTGTATGCAGATATCGTGCCGGAGAAAGTATAACTGTCTTTTCCAGAGATAAGGTCACCAGCCAATCTTTGAGACCAATAATACCATATAAATCTACCACCTTTCAGCATCTGATCATTATTACCCAGCATTACGGTATTATGAGATCGGGTACCACTAAAGTATCTTATTGTTTCCGCATCCGTGTTGTATTTATAGCTACCGGCATCAGTTAGTACATTTTCACCTTTGTACCATATGTCTAGGTGCAGGTTGTCAGCTTGCGATGGTCTGTCTTTGTAGCTTCCACATTTTATAAATGTCAGCGTATCTTGCTCTCTTATAATATAGTACCCCCCCAGAGGAAAGCTATGCGTACCTATTGCTGGTTGCAAGCTGGTTGTAGGTCTAGTGTTTATACCATACCATTGTTGGTCCTCATATGTTGTCTGTATTCCTGCATCAATACCTAGTGCTGATGCCAGAGCCTGAATTTGGGGTCGGTAATCGCGATAATGAGTACTGCTGAGTCCAAAGAACAATGCACCGTCATTTGCACCATAGTTGGGTAGCCAGCCATTTTCCTCTATCATAGCTGTTCTCAGAAATTTCACTGATTTTTCAGCCCTGTCATATACTGTTCTACTAAAATTTTCACCATTTTTCTCAGATAGCACTATTCCCCAGGTCAGTAGCTGAATCACTATTCTGTGATAATTCATAGAGTATTGCAGAAATGTACCATCCTCATATATCTGATAGGCAATTTCTTGCTCAAACCATTCTTTACCCTTTCTTTTCCATACATCTGCTCCGGGTAGGGTGGGTAGCAACATCCCTGCCAAATACAAGGTTAGCGTTTCAGTTATAGCATGGTTGTTACGAACTGCAATCCTAGAAAAATCTATATTTTGGTATATATGGTGCAGATGCCAATACACGACAAACTGAATCTTATTGAAAATATCTTCTGTCAGCGCAGGGGAATTTTGGTAATAGTGTAGCGCAAACAACCAGTTGATCACCCTTAGTGACATTTCCTGACTGCATCTGTAGTTTGGGCCACAGTTTATTGGGTTTGCAGCAATCCATGATTCTATATCAGCAAATACAATATGCGAGCAGTCTTGTTCATAATGGTAATCGTATCTAATGATATCATACAAATAAGAAAATCTTGACTTCTCCCACACGTATTTTATATCACCTGCTTCTTTAGAATAGTCGGCTATTTCAGTCCAGTGTTTTTTATTGTCATATTTGTGTTTAGAGTCTGGGTTTGTCACCCAATCATAGTCTACACCCAAGTCTGCCAGTATACTATTGAACAACAAAAACTTTCCGCTTTTTATGTTCTTTATTTTCAGACTTAGTGCCTCATCTCTAGTGCGTGCTATTTTTAGATCGAGTGGATTGTCAAAGAAGAATTTTGTTTTTTGTGTTTTCCATTGATCTAGTGTCAGGTATTGCTGATAGGGTGGGTTAGTTGGAAACTTACTTTTTAATAAGCCACTTTTTTTCAATACCTCATATTTTACACGGTAACTTACATAGCGTAAGCCCATGTTTTGAAGTAAATTGAGAGTAGTAAGAAATTTGTTTTTCATCAATATATATGACAGTGTTACTATATATTTACTTCCTTGGCCTTGCACACTATCTACTTTTCCTATCACCACCCAGTTATATTATTAGTGTAGTGGTGATATACAAACTCACTCATCTATTTCTTAAGTCCGAATATTTCAATCACGTGCATCACTATTCGTTTTGCAGCATTGCCATCCCATAACTCTGGTATTCCACCTTCCTTCCACTCGCCAGCAAACAGTTTTTTGAAAGCAGGTGCAATACTTGCTGGGTTTGTTCCCAGCAATTCGTTAGTACCTATTGTGCACGTTTCTGGCCTTTCAGTATTGTCTCTTAGGGTCATACAGGGTACACCCATTACTGTAGTCTCCTCTGTTATGCCACCCGAATCTGTGATCACCGCACGGGCATGTTTTACCATATAGTTGAACTCTAAGTAGCTCATAGGCTCTGCCAAATGCAACTTACTGGTATCTATATCAGTTTCTGCCAGTATTTTCGCTGTGCGCGGATGCACAGGAAATATGATCGGTAAACCTTTAGATGATGATATTACTTCATTAATCAGCTCATACAACTTTTCTTTATTGTCCACATTTGCAGGCCGATGCAATGTCATTACCAAATATTCTTTAGGCTTAAGTTGTAATTTGTCCCAAAACTCAGGCTTTATAAATCTCGGCATCTGTTTACGCAGCGTATCTATCATAGTATTACCTACAAAAAATATCTTTTCTTCATTTATTCCAGATTTGCGTAGATTATTATTTGCCACCTCCGATGTTGTAAAGAAATAGTCAGTTATAGCGTCAGTTACTAATCTGTTTATTTCTTCTGGCATTGTCCAGTCACCACTTCTTATCCCCCCCTCTACATGGGCTACTTTTATGTTGTTTGTTTTTTTTGCTACTATCGAGCATGCCATTGTAGAGGTCACATCACCTACTACTATACATAGGTCACAAGGTTTGTCCATCAACAATCGCTCATAGCCTATCATTATTTTTGCAGTTTGTTCAGCTTGTGTGCCAGATCCAGCCTCCAGATTGAAGTGAGGAGTTGGAATATTAAGCTGTTCAAAAAAATCATGGCTCATTTTTTTGTCATAGTGCTGCCCAGTATGCACCAGTCTGTATTCTATGTTTACACCAGCATTGCTTTGTGCCGTTATGGCATCTACTATTGGCGATATTTTTATAAAATTTGGGCGAGCTCCTGCTATGATATCTATAAGCATCTATTTGTTTCTGTTTTTCTGTTTGCTTTTATTACAATATTAATTTTGCCTTAGTCCTTGTTAAATTGTGACCCACTGCTTGGTTTTCAGGCTCTCTATAGCTGCCAAACTTGCAAGTGTCGTATTCACTATTTCTTCAAATGGTATTAATGCCGCTCCACCATTCTTTATTCTTTCTGTCAGTAGCCTGAACTGGTTATTATGTCCTTTATCCAGGTTTGTTTTCAGTTTAGAAAAATTGCGGGTACCATAGCCCGTCGTCACCTGAAAATTATCTAGCACCATTGTCTTTTCCTGACTATATACCTCTACGCGTTCTTTTGCATAGTCTTTACTACCATTAGCAAAATAATTGATTACTCCAGTACTTCCATTTTCATATTGTAGTAGTATTGATGCATTGTCAGTATTAGCTGCGGGGTTTATCCCCATTGCATTCATACATACCGCTGTTATTTTGCTCCCAGTCAGATAGGTTATCAGGTCCATGAAGTGGCATGCTTCTCCTATTATTCTGCCACCACCCACCATCATGTCATGCACCCATACATTAGGGGGTATCGCTCCGGCATTCATTGTGGCTATCACGTTCATAGGCGCGTTGCCTATAGTTTTTTTTATTTGCACTGCATGTGGCGAAAACCTTCTGTTAAATCCTACAGTTAATGTCTTACTGCCATTATATACAGCTAGTATGTCATCCAGTCCTTTGCGGTCTATAGCAAGGGGTTTTTCCACAAAAACATGTTTGTTGGCAATTAGCGATTCTACCACCATGTGTGCGTGTTCATTGTGTCGGGTAGTTATCATTACCAGATCCACAGTGTTGTCTGCCAGTATACTTTTGTAGTCTGTAGTACTCTTGCCTATTTTGTATTTTTTTGCTAGGCTTGTACCCGTCACTCCTGCTGCACTTGCTATGCTATATATGGGTGCACCTATTGCTTGCAGTGCGGGTAGCATGGTCATACTGGTAAAGTTGCCAGCACCTATAATGCCTATTCCACCTTTGCCTGCCAAAAAACTACCATCGGTCACCTTTACTGTGTCTGTATCGTTGGCATTGTCTGGGTATATCAGTATCGATGCTATTGCATCTTTACTAGCAATGTTGTTATATATTTTGTTGTAATCAAGCAGTGCTACTCTGTCTGTTATAAGAGAAGCTACATCTAGTTTTCCTCTGCTTATCATATCTAGTATGGCAGAAAAATTCCTTTGTTCAGTCCATCTTACAAATGGAAGTGGATAGTCGATACCTTCTTTTTCGTATCTATCATCATATCTTCCTGGTCCATAGGAACATGATACTTGGAAAGTGAGTTCTTTTTCATAAAAGTCGGCACGACTTATGTTTAGCCCTATGACACCTACCAATATGATACGTCCTCTTTTACGACTCATTTTGGCGGCCTGAGCTATTATCTCATCTGTTTTGGCAGATGCCGTTATTACTACGCCATCAGCACCAGTATTGCCTGTAAAAGACGCTACAAATTTCACTGGGTCTGTTCCCTCTCCCGGATTTATTGCTACTATTCCTTTCTTTTTCGCAATTTCAATTTTTGCGTTGTCTAGGTCTATGCCTATTACTTTACATCCATTGGCTACCAGCAATTCAGCTGTTATTAGACCTATCAACCCCAAGCCTACTACTACTATAGTTTCTCCTAGTTTAGGGTCACAAAGTCTTATGCCTTGCAATCCTATAGCTCCTATTACCGTAAAGGTGGCATCTTCATCACTTACATTATCAGGTATATGTGCCACTAGGTTTTTAGGTATACACACAAACTCAGCATGCTGCCCATTTGAAGCTACTCTATCGCCTATTGAAAAATCTTCTACACCGTCACCTACAGCCATAACTGTTCCTACGTTGCAATATCCTAAAGGAAGAGGTTGTCCTAATTTATTGAATACTGCGTTGAGTGTGGGCTTTAGTCCTTCTGTTTTTACCTTAGACAAAACTTGTTTTACTCTATCAGGCTGTTGCATAGCCTTCTGAAACATATTTGCCCTCCCAAACTCTACCAACATTCGCTCTGTACCCAGTGAAACCAGACTTCTGCTTGTTCGTATCAATACGTAACCAGGTCTTACCTTGGGTGCTGGTACATCTTCCAGTATAGTTTCACCTGTTTTGAAGGATTGTATTATTTGTTTCAAAATTTATTGTTTTGCTTATGAACAGCTTTGTTTTCTACAGTATTTGGCTGGTAGAATACTGATTGCAAATGTAATATTTATTAGTGTTTATGGTATCTATTGCAGCTTGTCATTTTTACATTTCACTACAAACAGTAGCACCTAATTTTTTTAAATTTCTTTACCTTCAATTAATAAGCTAATTTCCATCTGTGAATATATTCAATCATATTTTATTGTTGTTCTGTCTTATGCCCCTTGCAGCATCTGCGCAACAAACTAAACCATTTAATTTGAACATAAATAATGGTTTGCCGTCAAATCATGTCTATGGAGTAATATCAGATAAGCTGGGTTACTTATGGATAAGCACAGACAAAGGAATAGTAAGGTACAATGGTTACGCCTGTGAGGTATTCAATCTATCAAATGGGCTACCATCTGAAGATATTTGGGGAATGTTAGAGGATAAAAAGGGGAGAATATGGTTAGGTAGTATTTCAGATGAAATCGGTTACATGCGTCATAGCAAATATCACAGAGTTTTCAATAACCTTAATAATCATGTTCTTTACCCTAGGGAAATATCTAAGAATGAAAATGGAATCATATTTCACTCAGATTATTCATCGTCTAGTAAAACAAATACTATTTTTTATTCTCTTGACGACTCATTAAGGAAAATTGAGTTAAGTGATTCACTCTTTGGTTTAAAATATATTAACGAAAACTACAGAAAACACAAACCACTATTATTTATTAACAATAGTGGTAATGTCTTTTGTATGTACAAAAGTGCCTTTTACAGAATAAACTATACTCCCAATAGCCACACTATTAGGCTCAATTTTCTTTCAAACGTCACCGGAAATATATATAAGTTTTACTATAATACAAGCATAACAAGCGGTGATAATATTATAAACTACAGCTCTACCTCTAATGGTAAAGATTTCACAGTAATCAATTTCAATACAGGAAAAGAATTTGTTTATTCTTTGCCTTTCATTGAGCCTATAGTGTACATTCAGCCAGAAAAGAACAGTACTGATAGTAACATTTTTCATGTTTTTACCAAAAGTTACGTTTATGAATGTGTCTTAGATACTACCGTAAATATCAGGCGAACATATTCAATTAAAGAGCTTACCAGCGATACATCACTCAATGGTTTCAAAATATCTGCGTGGTTCAGCAATTCATTTTGGAAAAATTGCCTTACAAGTACCAGTAATGGAATATATATAGGGTATGACAAAATAAACAATTTCGTAGAATCACCTTTTAAGTTCAGTGATTTCATATTTGTTGGTAGCTACAAGGATTCAATAAGTTTTTGGTGGAATAAACAACAATCCATTTTGGCTACTTATGATATTTATGGTAGGTTCAAAACAATTAAAAATGACGCATTAAGAGATGTAAAAAACGTATCCTTCTACAATCTGGATACTTTTTTTATCAATAGTAACTTCCCGTTTTTATATAAACTTTCTTCCAACCAACTTTTTGAACAAGATCACCTAAAATTTGGGACAGGAATTTTTAATTCATATTTTATCAATCCCAGTAGTTTTCTGGCTACTGGATCCTATGGTTTTTATGAAGTAAAGATGCAAAACGATTCCTATAAACATAATATTATTGACTACAGCAGATACAATGCTATCGTCTTCAATCGTAAACATGGCATTTTTGTTGTCAACAGTAACAACTCAATATTGCTATACGACGGAAATAAATCTAATGTTCTTAATAGAAATGCCCTACATCATATTGGCATTAATAGTGTAAAACAAATTTGTGTTGATGACTGCTATGGAAATACATTCGTTAGAGCTTTTGATAATATATCTCTGTTAGATTTAAAAAAACGCACGGCTAAAGTGCTATTTGATAATTATAAATTTAAGGATAATGCATTTGTGTTAGTCCATAAAGATAAGTTAGTAATAGTTTGGAAATATGGAGTATTATTCAGTACCATCCTAGGATATAATAATATTTCTAAACCGTATACTTACTTCAATGCTAAATGTGTAAATTACAATTATATATATGGCGCAACCATTTTAGGCAACTTCTTATTACTTAATACCGATAGAGGTTTGCTCAAAATTGAGATTCCTGATAATAAAACGATTTTAGAGAATAGCTCTGAACCTAATAATAACTATACATTTATTCTGAATTATAGCGATAGTCTACAGAAATTAGATAATTCAGACACTGTCTTTATTTCCGGAAGTAGAAGAATATTTCTAGATATTATTTTCCCTTGTGGAAACGGTAAACCAAAATATTATTATAAAATCATTAAGTCAAATAACAATCCCCAAATTGCAAGTTTTACTAAGCTAAACGCAAACGAATTAAATATTCCTGAATGGTGTTTGCCAGACAATTATTATACTGTTTTTATCTACTCTGATGATGACGCTAGAATAACAGACGTCCAAAAATTTACAATATACATATCACCTAAATGGTGGCAGACAAATTTTGCCAAAAAAATGCTTTTTTCAGGCGGAATACTAC
>CAZRPA010000108.1:0-13282 GCA_964601855.1 uncultured Flavipsychrobacter sp.
AAGAAAACCGCAAACTGGCTCTAGGTCACAAACAGCTGGAAGAAGACCCATGGAATACATTTGAAACAGTGTTCCCAATAGGATCTATACATGAAGGTAGTGTAACCCGCAAAGACGATAAAGGCGCAACAGTACAGTTGCAGTATGGTCTTGAAGCATATGCTCCTATCCGTCACCTGCGCAAAGAAGATGGTAGTAATGTAGAAGCAGAAGAAACTCTGCAGTTCGTTATTATCGAATTCGATCGCAATGACAAACGTATCATGGTATCTCATGCCAAAGTGTGGGAGCAAGTGAAAAATGAAGAAAAAGAAGCTGCACGCAAAGACGCAGTTAATGAGTCTGAAAAAACTAAGAGTGCAGTGAAAAACATACAGAGCAAAGTAGAGAAACCAACACTTGGTGATCTGGGTGCACTGGCTGCTATCAAAGACAAAATGAAGAAGGCAGAAGATGATGCCGCTGAATAATTGTTGTAGGTAAGCATTTAAAATTTGCGATTAGCCACCATATTTATGGTGGCTAATCGCTTTTATAGCTTTATATGACAACTGCACTATTAGCTATGAGCTACAATGCGTACATTTAAACTAGCACCATCAATGATTAGTAAAACATGAACTTTTCAACATCAGATTTACTAAAAAAACTACTATTCCTGTTCTTGTTTTTTGCAGGGCTGTATTATGCCAAAGATTTTTTGATGCCTCTATCTATTGGTACAGTGCTAGCAACGCTTTTCTGGCCACTCTGCAAATGGCTAGAATCAAAGAGAACACCCAGATTATTGGCGGCAATTACTTGCTTGCTGCTACTACTGGTAGTAATTGCTGGCATTACCAGCCTGGTAGGATGGCAGATATCTGAACTAGCAAACGACTTTGCATTAATGAAAGAAAAACTAGCTATTGCTGTAGGCTCCTTACAAGATTATCTGCTAAAAGAACTAGGAATATCTATAGAAAAACAAACTCAGCTTTTCACTGATCAGCAACCCATGATAACCGGATTGATTAAAGATACTCTGGGCTCTTTCAGCAGTATTTTTACATTCTTCATGATAATACTTATTTATGTAGTACTGTTGCTGTATTACAGGTCGCACATTAAGAATTTTATACTGATGCTATCCCCTCAATCTAAAAGGGAAGAAATGGGCGTTGTGGTAAATAGTGTAGCCAGAGTATCGCAGCAGTACCTGCTAGGTCTGTCTAAAATGATAGTGTGCCTATGGGTAATGTATGGTATTGGTTTCTCAGTTTTGGGTATTAAAAATGCACTCTTTTTTGCGTTCCTGTGCGGTTTGCTGGAGATAGTACCCTTTATAGGTAATATAACAGGCACCACTATTACCCTGCTTATGGCTGCGCTACATGGGTCTAGCCCAGCAGTGCTGGCAGCAATAGTAGGTGTGTACGGTACTGTACAGTTTGTTCAAGGTTGGGTGTTGGAGCCACTTATAGTAGGCTCGCAAGTGAAGATAAATCCACTATCTACCATAGTAGCCTTGATATTGGGTGAGCTTGTATGGGGCATACCGGGTATATTCCTTGCTATACCGTTAGTAGCTATGCTAAAAATAGTATGCGACAATATAGAATCGCTAAAACCTTACGGTTTTCTGATAGGTGAAACAGAAAAGAAGAAAAAGACCTAAAAAGAAGCACTGAATGCCTTACTTCTTTGTAAGCGTTCTGAATACATCTTCCAGAGTCTCGGTCTGAGCCTGCATACTGCTTATACTCAGATCGTTATTTAGCGCCCATTGCATCACCTCTCTTCTCAAACTGTCAGGTGCATCTGTAACCAATTTCCATTTGTTGCCTTCTATTTGCTCGTATCGCTGAGTATGCTTCAACTGGTCGAACAGAGCTGGCTTTACTTCTTGCTCTAGTATTATAACCAGTACATCTTGACGGGTGTTTACCTGCTGTAGGTGCTGAATAGAGTCATCTGCGGCAATTCTGCCATTGTTAATAATGATTACTCTACTACACATAGCTTGCACCTCCTGCATGATGTGAGTGGATAGTAATACCGTTTTATCGGCTCCTATTCTTTTGATAAGGTCTCTGATTTCTATTATCTGGTTAGGGTCAAGACCAGAAGTTGGTTCATCGAGTATCAATACGTCAGGGTTGTGTAGCATAGCCTGCGCCAGCCCTACCCTTTGTTTGTACCCTTTTGACAATGCTGCTATTTTTTTGTGTGCTTCCTTGCCCAGACCTGTCATTTCTATCATTTCCTCTATACGTCGCTTGGTATCGGTCTTTATATTGTGTATACCTGCGCTAAATTCCAGATATTCCCTTACATACATTTCGTAATAAAGTGGATTAGCCTCCGGCAGGTAGCCTACCCTTTTGCGAACATCCATAGGAGACTGCTGCACATCAAAGCCACAAACTGACGCTGTACCTGAAGTAGGAGGCAGGTAGCCAGTAATCATCTTCATGGTAGTAGATTTTCCAGCACCATTAGGTCCAAGAAATCCAGCTATTTCGCCTTTATTTATTTCGAATGAAATGCCATCAACGGCTTTTTGCGTATCGTATAGTTTGGTAAGGGCTGAAACTTTAATAGACATGATAAGTATAAAAAAAATCAGGTACGAAAGTGAACATGAATGCTACAACCATACCTGAGTGAAATAAGATGAAATATAGAAAACGACTACGGAGTAATTTTAGTACCTAAGAACTCACATTTATATGCGAAAGTATCTAGCAATGCTGTGTTTTCAGACTCGTAAGAGTGTAATTTGAGTGTTTTATCGGCCTGAAGAGTAATAGTAAATACTCTGAGATAATTAATAGAACCAACTTTAGAGCTGTCATTGTTGGTAACAATAACAGAATAAGTACTCTCATTGTTACTTACATATCCCTGTAGCGTTTTAGGGGAAATACTTTTGTAAACTACATCTACCGACAATACGCCTCTATTGGCTGGGTATATTGTCACCGTATCTATTGTAGGAGCACCATTATCGCAGGTGGTATAACCACCATAAGTACCTAAATATCTTTCTCTTGAAGGTGTACCACATTGAGGATCTTCAAATCCTGCGGGACAAGTACAAGCGCCATTGCCACAGGCTCCACCATTGTAGCATACTATTCCGTCGCAAGAGTTTTTCTCGCAAGATGACAACACGGCAGTACTAATGATAGCAGCAAATAGTGAAACAGTTAACAGAATTTGTCTCCAAAATTTCATGAGAATATATTTGTGTCTAAGTTAGAAAATATAATTGAGTGAGCAAAAAACGGGAAGAGATTTTTATGCAAAAGCATTCCAACCTTGTGCTGTGAGTGCGTGTTTGTTGCCCCCAGTAGTTATAAGATGCCGCCCTTCTGCTACAGATGTCATGTAACCTATAATACTTATATTACTGTTACGTGCTACTTTTTCATAATCTTCATGCTTTACTGTAAACAGAAGCTCATAATCTTCACCGCCACTCAATGCACATGTAGTAGCCGAAACACCAAACTGCATTGCAATGTTCTTAGTATCTGGGTGCAGTGGCAGTTTATCTTCATACAATATACAACCTCTATCGCTTTTGGCGCACAGGTGCAGCACTTCTGAGCTCAGGCCATCGCTGATGTCTATCATAGATGTAGGCACAATGGCATGCTCGTTCATCCATTCTACAATGTCTGCTCGCGGCTCTGGCTTCAGTATTCTGCCTATCAGGTAGGCTTGCTGCTGCAAGTCTGGCTGCACAGAGGGGTTTTCTAAAAAAATCTTTTTTTCTCTTTCTAATAACTGTAAACCCAAATAAGCAGCACCCAAATCTCCTGTTACACATATCAGGTCTTTATCACCTGCTCCACTTCTAGTCACAAACTTATCTGGTGCTACTTCCCCTATAGCAGTGATACTAATAATAAGCCCCGATTTTGTGCTCGTAGTATCGCCCCCAATCAGGTCTACCCCAAATTTGTCGCACGCAGCATATACTCCTTCATAAAATTCTTCGAGTGCCTCAACCGAAACCTTATTAGACAGTGCCAGACTAATAGTAATATGAGTAGGTGTGGCCATCATTGCATAAATATCAGACAGATTGACCACCACTGATTTGTAGCCCAGATGCTTCAATGGTGTGTACATGAGGTCGAAATGTATACCTTCTACCAACATATCTGTAGTGATTACAGACTGCCTACCGAACTGGTCTATTACCGCAGCATCATCGCCTACACTGAGTATAGTGCCAGCATTTCGTATTTCATTATTTTTGGTCAGATGGTCTATCAGTCCAAACTCACCAAGGTTTTCTATTTCGGTTCTCATTAATTTGTTTAGTTAATTGGGCTAAGGTACGCAACTATCAAAGGCATAAGGCACCTCTGAAAATTATATCCAATCCCTGCAAAAAAGTATTATTTTATAAAAACTCCAGAAGCCATATCTACTGACTTCCAGAATTGTTCCCTATCAATGCTGAGCGGTATGTTATGTGCAGTACACCAATGTACAATATTTTCGGTGGCTATGTTACCCACCAAATCATCTTCTGCCATTGGGCAACCACCTATGCCATTTATAGCACTATCAAATCTGTAGCAACCTGCAGTGTGTGCAGCGGCTACTTTTTCTTGCCACGCATGGGGTGTGGAATGAAAATGTGCACCTATATTTATGTCCTTGAACTCAGGAATCAGGCTATTGAATATGTAACTTATATTGTCGGGTTTGGCCACACCTATAGTATCAGACATGGCAATGGTTTTTACGCCTAGCTGCACTAACTGATGCACCCATTTTATTGCTATCTCAGCGGTGTATGGTTCGTTATATGGGTTGCCAAAACCCATAGAGATGTATACAACTAATTCTTTATTGTGCTGCACACAAAGCTGTTGTATCTCCTCTACCTGATGTAAAGATTGTTCAATGGTTTTATTGGTATTTCGCATCTGAAAGATTTCGGATACTGAAAACGGAAAACCCAAGTAAGCTATTTCGTCAAAGGCCACAGCTTCTTCTGCACCTCTTGTATTGGCAATAATAGCTAGTAATTTGCTTTTAGTGGTAGTAAGATCCAGCATTTTCAGAACTTCCTTTGTATCGGCAAGCTGCGGTATAGCTTTGGGAGACACAAAAGAACCGAAATCAAGCACATCAAACCCAACTTGTAACAACTGATTGAGGTATTTAGCTTTTTCTGTAGCAGGTATGTGCCTGCTCCATCCTTGCATAGCATCTCGTGGGCATTCTGTGAGTATCAAGTTGGAATCTGATACGAAATTGTTTTCTGTCATATACGATATACATTTAGCTGATTGTAAGATATAGAAGGCAAAAGCAGAACCATCTTTACAAAAAAGCCAAACAAAGGTACAACAATATTATGGGCATAAACCTGCATCAGGTAAGCAACAGAGTGAGGTTGTTGCTCGTAAGAGGTTTATTTAAGAATTGTTTTACAGATTTGTAGTTGTGTACCTTATGTAAATCATTTTCATTGATTGAAGATGAAATAACGTAAATAGTATAGTTGTTAACAATGCTACCAGGCAGGCTTTCAAAAGCCTCTACAAACTCAAAGCCATTCATAACCGGCATCTGTATATCTACAAGTATGATGGTGTGACTCATATCGTCTGGTACAGAAGAAGATATAAATTGGAGGGCATCTTTTGCTTGCAAAAAAGAGCGCACCGATTCGCACTTACCAGTGTTCTTGATAATTTTTTCGGCGATAAAACAATCTAACTTGCTATCGTCAATGACAATAAAATTCAATTTGTTATACTGCGCCATGAGATTTTCCTGGTATTGTAACGGTGAATGTTGTGCCCTTATCTATCGCAGACTGCACCTCTATAGTTCCCTCCAGCCTGTTTAGCGCATCTTTTACGTTGTATAGCCCTAATCCAGATCCAGTTTCTTCTGAGGTAGCCCTGTAAAACATTTCAAATATATTCTTTATATGATTCTCATGTATGCCTATTCCGTTATCTTTAACTGTTATTACAAGATCGTTTTCCACTACTTCCATTACCACGTCTACCGATTTTTCTCTGGCATTTTTGCGTTGATAGTTAAATGCATTGGAGAGCAGATTATTCAATATCATTTTAATAGATATTTCATCTGAGTAAAACGGCTTGCTTTGAATCACTTTTGAGGTGAACTGTATATTATTGTTTCTTCCTGCTATTTTGAATAAAGCTGCTATATCAGACAGTAATACTTCGAGATTTATCTCTGAAAACAATAACTGACCACGCTTAAGCTTGTAATACTCATGCGTATTTTTAATATACTCATCGAGTTTTGTTACTGCCTCAGACATCATACCCAGTAGTTCTCTGAGTTCATCCCAATCATCCATTCCTTTAGCCAGATCCAATGCCCCAATTATACTGAGCAATGGCCCGCGCACATCATGTGTAATGCTGTAGGCAAATTTGCCCAACTCAGCATATGCTGAAGTAAGCTCTTTGTTTTTGGCTACAAGCAAAGCATTGGTCAGAAAAAACTTATTGGCTTCATCTATTGCAGATCTTATATCACTATCTGTCCAAGGTTTTTTGATGTATCTAAATATATGCCCTCTATTTACAGCATCTATTACTGACTCGATATCGGTGTAGCCAGTTATTAGCATCCTTACCGGATTAGGGTATTCCACTCTTATTTCTTCAAAGAACTGCACACCAGTCTTCTCAGGCATACGCTGATCGCATAGTATAACACTTATTTCGGGATAGTCTCTTAAGTACTCACTTGCCTTTACAGTATCTGATGCTATGAAAATAGTATAATCAAACCTGAATGTGGCTTTAAATCCATTGAGATTGTTTTGCTCATCGTCAATGTACAATACCTGTATTTTGCGTCCGGTACTCAATGTATTCTATTTTTGAATCAATGGTAATTTAATAATAAATTCTGTTCCTTCACCTAATTCCGAAATAATATTTATGTAACCATTGTGTTTGATGATGGTATTGTATGCAATGGACATTCCCAAACCCGTGCCCTCACCTACATCTTTAGTAGTAAAAAATGGCTCATAAAGCCTTTTTTTAGTGTTTTCGTCCATGCCTATACCATTATCAGCTATAGAAATGTAAATATAGTCTTCATCTGCTTTTGTTGCAATAGTGATTTTGCCGCCGTCTTTGTCTGCAAATTTTTTACGTACAGCATACACACCGTTGGATATAATGTTTAAGAATACCTGATTCAGTTTTCCAGGATAACACTCTATGAGTGGCAAATTGCTGTATTCTTTGATTACTTTAATAGAGTTATTGAGTAAATTGTTTGTGATGATGAGTGTAGAATCTAACCCTTCATTGATGTCTGCTTTTTTGATATCATCCTCATCAAGACGAGAGAATATCCTCAACCCTTTTACAATTTCGGCAGTTCTTCCTGCACCTTCACTTATCCCTGTTAACAATTGATCTATTTCTATTTTCAGGTAGTCGTAATCAATTTCCTGCTTGTATTCTTCAATTCTTTTTTGCTTTTCGGCAAGCGGTACTCCAGATTTTACAACTTGTTCCAATTCCTCTATAGCTTCAATCATTATTAGTACATCTCGTTTCAGAGGCTTAACGTTGGATGTTACAAAATTTATTGGATTATTGATTTCGTGAGCAATACCTGCTGTGAGCTGACCCAAAGAAGCCATTTTCTCAGACTCTACCAATTGGGTTTCAGCTTCTTTCAAATCAACCAACGCCTTATTCAGCCCTTCATTAGATTGTTTTAGCTCTATCGTTCTTTCATTCACTTTATTTTCAAGCATTACATTCTGCTCTCGTATTATTCGTTCATTTTCTCTGAGAGCAGCAAGCGCTTCTGCCTGAGATTGTTCTTTTTCTTTCCTGAAAATATTAATCTTGTCTGCAAGTGCAAATGACAGCACCACCACCTCTATTGCAGAGCCTATGTGCAAAATATAATTGGTGAAGTTATTAAAAGGAATTTTGCCCAGATCTTTCATGATGAATACCACAATACCCACCAAAAAAACTACCCATGCAAATAGGAAAAATTTTGCTGATCTGTTGTTCTTCCTGATAGCGTAAACAGAGATCAGAAGTATTACCAATGACGCCAACATAGCATTGGGCTGCATCAGTTGCTGACTGATCTGATGATACCCTGCTACACTCAAAAAACAATTTACTCCATAAAAAATGTTGAGTGCATTCAGTATCCATACAAAATACTTAGAATAAGAACCAATATGCAGGAAACGTTTGAAAAACTCTATAGCAAGTATACCAGTAATAGCCGGGAACCAAATAACTGTTTGATTGGCAAAATATGGCGATGAAGGCCAGAAGAACCTATAACTATAGCCCTGCAAAGCAATCTGTGTGAGACCTATGAAAATAATGTAGGCTACATATACCAGATAGCTCTTATCTCTTACGCTCAGAAACACGAAAAAGTTGTAGAATACCATTACAAAAATGATACCGAAATAAACTGCCGTAAGTATATCTTGCCTATTTGCCGCTTGAAATACCGCCGAATAGCCGCCAAGTGCTAGTGGCACTAATATTTGCTCTTGGCTAGCCACACGTAAGTATACTACCTTTTGATGACCAGGGCGTATACTGAGCTTAAATATGAAATTGTGATTTGTAAACTTCCTTTCTGATACGGGCACCATTTCGCCAGATGTATCTACTGAATAATTACCTGCACTATCTACCAAATACAATAAAACATGATCTACAAGCGGATATTGAACGTTTAAAAACAAGTCGCGTTCCTGTGTTTCATTGCTCACTATACACCTTAGCCAAAAAGCTGAATTAGTGATACCGAAATTGGGAACCTCAACTTTATTTAATTGGAAACCCTTTGTGACCAATACATCTCCATAAGTCATTTTACCAGAAGTATCCTCTAGTATTTCGAAATGTTTACCAATTATACTTAACTGCTTTGCATCGGTATAACTGTACTCTTGAGCCTGTAACGAGAAAGACCAAAAGAGAATAACAACAATAAATATCCTTTTTATAGCAATCATTGAAACCCCAATAACAATAGTAAGTTATAAATGTAATGAAGAAACAGAACAATACTATGTGAAGATACCGTAAATGACTATAAAAACAACAGAAAAACAGAACGTTATTGAGCAAAATGAAAAATGTAATTGGTAATGGGATATTCGCTACAAATTACTACTCTACAAATTAAGATTCAATCGATATTCAATATCGAAAGTGATCTTCTCGGTAGACTCTGTTCTGGTTTGAAAAGGATTTGCCCTAAGGCTTTCAATAATATCTCTGTCAATATCTTTTGCATTTTTAAGATCGTAAATATTATTCATAACACCAGCAGTGGCCACCAAACCTTCTTTGGGGTAATAAAAAGTACCCTTATTGCCCAGCCTTTCATCAATTGTAAAACCTTTCTCGAGAGTGATACCAATAGTATGTCCGCCACATAACACAAACATAGAACTCATAGGTAGCTGGGTACACATAGCCACACCAGCTCGCGCCAAAAACAACGTACCTATACCCCAGCCTGCTACAGATCTCGCATTCCACAAACCACAGATCTCACTAGTACCTCCATTGGCAGCATGATGGGCTAGTATGTTTTTTACATTAGGGTCAAATTCCTTGATAGCATCATCCATAGGCAGTGGGAAGTCAGGGTGATACAAGTGAATTCGAGCTCCACCTACAGGGTAATTGTCTGATACTCTTTCGGCAAGTATCACATACACATTCGGATTGTAAATCCAGCTATTATTAGCAGTGGTGATTTTTGTAATACCAAATATCTTCAATATCTCCATGTGTTCGAGAGCATACAAGTTGCAAGCCTCTACATCATCTATCGCTCTGAATGCCCTGATCCTTATCATTTCTACGATGTTTTTAAGAATGTTTAAAAACTTTTTCAACAGGATACCTATAAGACTTAACAATAGGCAAATCCGCTATACTAAGTCTAAACAAAAACACTTCTGCTCTACCATAAGCCTCAGGAAAAATTTTCAAAAATCTATTGTGGAGAACACCGAATTCTTCTTTCATAAAATCTGGCAAGCCTTCACCATTGCCATACTTGAGACGGGCAAAGTGCAATGTAGCTGCTAGCATTGGCTGCATAGATATGCCTGCATCTGCTGCAGTCAACCACAAACGCTCTACTGCACTGCCACCATCCAGATAATTGACAGAGGTAAACTGAGGCATGGTGATAAGCCCTACCGCAGACGCGCTGTTCACTGCTTTATTAGCAATTTTTTCTAATGCCTTTCCTCCTCGCCAATCTGCTAATAACTTCACCACCTCAGGGTCTTTCACCAGCTTCAAACCTACCTTGTCTGACGCAGAAATATCTACAGTGGCTATGTCTATACCATCGCCAGTAGTGCGGCTGTGCTCATCATTCCATCTTATTTCCTTTTCGTAAAACTCATAATGACCTTCTGCATGTAGCATACGCAGCCGCTCTGCTGCACTCATTATTTCTTTAAGTTCTTCAAGATCTGAGTCGCCAACCCTCAAATGTAATGATGCTCCATCTACTGAAGCCACAGCCTGCGACAACAAAGCTGACTGTGAAGATGACAAAGGCACTCTGGGACCTAAATTCCGGTTTGTGATTCGGGTATCTATGGCAGCGTACAGTTTTTGAGGCTCAAACATAATTACTTGTTTGTGCTGGGTTGTAAACTGAATAACGGCTGCACACCTGGTATCTGATACAGGAAAATAATGTACTGAAGTAGCAATGTTGTGATGAACAGCAGCCAGATTAAGATTCTCTAACGCTGCCCCCAATGCAATATAGGACGCTATATGCTGAAAATCGCCAAATGAAACAGACCGAACCCTATCATGCAACATGAACAACAAATTGTTTTCGTAATGCCAGTTCCAAGGCTGATTATTACCTGCTGAGGGTGCTTTTATTGCTGCTTTTACCAGTTCTTCTATTATATTCAGCCCTGGAGCTTTACTTTCTGCTGAGAATTTGATAGTGCATTCTGATACTATATTATTCAGTTCTTCATGAGTCAATTCACCCTCTGACGAAGTAAATAAAAGCGGGCTTTTTTCTTTGGGGCGAGTATCTGGCATGATTTTCTCCATGTCTATAAAATATCTGCCCGAATCAGTGAACTGGTTCAGAAATATTCGCCTGCATGTATCTGCTGTTACTGCACCACCCAGTGTTACTGCTGTAGCTAGCTGTGGCCAGGTAGTAATGGTTTGTTGTATTTCTACCATTGATGCCTTCATCCTAGCCGATAATGTTTCAAGACCGGAAATAGGTAAAATGTAAGGCAGCTTTTCTTCGCTGGTTTTAAGACTATTAAGCACTTTGAAATCAATAGTAAGATGCTCTAACCAACCATGCATAATCTTTCGCTCAGGTTCAAGATCGAAACGCTCTACATCTACCGTCCCCCTATCACTTGCTTCCATCAACACTGGCACGTTAAGCTCACGTGCTTTTAGCCTACAAAGAATCTTTATATTCACACCATCGCACTCATCTATCACCATATTCAGCAATCCTCCCTGTGTGAAAAAGTCATGGATATTACCTTCTGTTATGCCTTCAGTATAGCACACTACTTTGAAAAATGGATCTATCTCTGCTATTTCTCTGGCTACTGCATACGCCTTCAGCAATCCCAAATTGTGCAGACCTGTGCGGATACGATTGAGGTTGTTTAATTCCAGAGTATCAAAATCAGCAATTCTCAATTCGCCACAACCACGCTCCAAAGCCAGTGTAAGTGATACCGATTGCCCTACCGACAGACCAATGACACCTACCTTTTTTGTAGCCAATATATCACGTTCGGCAGTAGTAATTTTATTGCGATTGGCGGAAGTACGAAGATCAATGAACTCTTCTTCATCTAATATATGCACCAATTTCTGACTCCAAGGATAGTAAACCCAAACACCATACTCTTCTAGCGGCTGACCTTTCAGGTGTTCTGCAATTTTCTGTTCATATTGCTCTGGTGTTAGGGTCTGAGTTGGAAACTTGGTTTTTATCAGTTCGCGCAGCTGCGAGTGGATGGTATCATATACTACAATACCCTTATTTTCACTTAATAACTCAGTGAGTGCCTCATTATCAGCACTATTATAAATACGATAAAAGACTGGCTTGTGTAGCCCTTGAACATCAATGTTGTCTGTTATTTTCTTTTGAATAATTTTTGTTAACACACTGAACATTTTATTATTAAACGAATAAGTTTGTTAATTTTACATAGCAGCTATTAAATAGTATATATCCTTTTCGAGTGCCTCATTTTAACCAAACAAAATGAAAAAAGAAAAAATATCAATATTGTATGTTGATGATGAAATGAATAATCTCATTTCTTTTAAAGCTGTTTTCCGCATTAAATATAATATACTTACTGCTATTAGTGGAGAAGAAGCTATAAAAATTTTAAGAAATAACACTGTAAACATCATTATTACCGACCAAAGAATGCCTCAAATGACAGGTGTAGAATTTCTGGAATCTATACTTAATGAATACCCAGATCCTATTCGTATACTGCTTACAGGGTATGCAGATATGAATGCTGTAATTGATGCTGTAAATAAAGGTAAAATATTTCATTATCTCTCCAAACCCTGGAATGAAGAAGAACTAGATATGACTATTATAAGAGCTTTTGATGTATATACCCAGAAAATGAACGAACATGAAATAACGAATAAACTAAGTTTGTCAAACGATCAGCTCGAGTTCTTACTCCGTCAAAAATTACTGTCCTAATTCATCATTTAGTTTCCCTATTCCAGCAAAAGTTTTTTTCCAATGCGCCTCTGTCAGGCTGCTTATCATTACGCCATGAGATGTAGATGCATGTATAAAATAAGTGTTGCCTAAGTATACCCCTACATGGTTGATCCGCTTGCTGCGCTGCCTAAAAAACACCAGATCTCCTTCTTTTGCATTATCATAGATTTTCTCCCTATTTGCGTTTTTATGCTGCTCTACAGATGTTCTTGCCAGTTCTTTGCCATACACCTCCTGATACAGCATCTTTGTAAAACCCGAACAATCTACTCCTTGTTCACTAAACCCACCCAAACGATAATTTGTACCATACCACTTATCTACAAATTTGTATAGGTTAAGGTTACTTAGTTCACTAGAAGACACACCAATAATCTTTGCATATTTTTCGTACACTTGACTTCCCAGTGATAGGTCAATTGCCATACTAGATTTTGAGTCCGTAGCTGGAATTGTATCACGTACCGTATACTTGTTGTCT
>CAZRPA010000109.1:0-13163 GCA_964601855.1 uncultured Flavipsychrobacter sp.
TAAAGGTGTAGGTGTTTTATTGCTTTTGCAACTACTTGTTTATATTTCCACCACATTAGTGCCTCTTGCCTTGCCATTAGCTGTACTCCTTTCGTCTATAATGACCTTTGGTAATATGGGCGAAAACTTTGAGCTTGTTGCTATCAAGTCATCGGGCATATCTCTGCTCAGATTCATGCAGCCGTTATTTATTTTTATAATTTTTGTTTCTGGTTTAGCTTTTGTGTTTGCTAATAATGTGATACCGGTAGCTAATCTTAAAGCGCTATCATTGTTATATGACGTACGCAACTCTAAGCCAACGTTGAACATTCGTGCAGACCAATTTAATAATGATATACAGGGATACTCAATCAGGGTGGGTAGTAAGGACAAGGACGGTAAAGTGATAAGAGATGTAATGATCTATGACCATAGTGATATGGTAGGCAACAACAAGCTGGTTATGGCCAAAGAGGGGGAGATGATAGCTACACCCGACAAGCAGCGGCTTATCTTCAGGCTAAAGGATGGCTGGCAGTACCATGAAGGCTATGAAAATGGTGCACATAATTTCACTCAGATACGTATGCACTTTGACGAATGGGACAAGGTGTTTGATCTGTCTGGTTTCAAGTTTACCCGTAGCAATGAAGATGGATTTAAGAATGCCAACCAGATGATGAATGTGGCACAACTGGTAGAAAACATTGATAGTCTGAAAAAAAATCAGGCACGCAGTGCAACTAATGTCAATACTTACCTGGCACCATACCTGATTTTGGAAACCCAAAGCAAGGAACGAGACCAAATGAAGATATCGCTGGCTGCAAATGGATATGTAACCAGAAAATATGATAGCAGCTTCACCGAGTTAATTGCCGACTCACTAAGAAAGCCAGTATTGCAAGCGGTAATAAACAATGTTAGGAACTTTAAGTCGCTGATGGATGTAACGGCTCTGGATTATAAACTCCAAACTGAAAACTATCTGAGATACGAAATTGAATTACATAGGAAGTTTACTTTGTCATTTGCCTGTTTATTGTTGTTTTTGATTGGTGCGCCATTGGGTGCTATCATCAGAAAGGGTGGGCTGGGTATGCCACTGGTAATAGCCGTTGCTTTTTTCGTTGCATTTCACATACTTAACATTTCTGGTGAAAAACTAGCTAAGGCAGAGTCTGTACCAGCATGGTTGGGAATGTGGATGTCATCTATCGCATTATTGCCAGTAGCATTTGTGCTGATAAAAGCCGCCCGTAATGATTCTAGAATTTTCACTGCAGACTGGTATAAAAAAATGTACCGAGCAATAGCAGATAGGGTGAATAAAAAGCGTGCAATAGCAAAACCAGAACAGATTGGGTAATACTAGGAAGCACATATACAATCCGTTTTTTGTCTATCCATTTTTGGTTTGGCTGGCATTTGGTGCGTGTCTGTTGGCCTCTTACAGCAAAGAGCAACTGTTTATATTTGTCAATTCACATCATACCCATTTCTGGGATGTGGCAATGTATAGCATCACTCATTTAGGGCAGGCAGAGATAGTAATACCAGTATTGTTGTTGTTGTTAGTTTTGCCCTCATTTAGAAACTGGTGGTATTTCGTTGTTGCCACAGTTTGCAATATTGTGCCTATGTTGGCTCAGCAAGGCATGAAAGCATGGTTTGATGAACCAAGACCGTTAAAGTACTTTAATGATGCCCCATGGATACATAAACTATCTCATTGGCCCTCTCTTTATCATCATAGTTTCCCTTCAGGTCATACAGAGGGCGCATTTTGTTTTTTTTGCTTTTTGTCTCTTTTGCTTTACCGCAAACACCGTCATTGGGCACTTTTATTCTTTGTATTGGCATTTTTGGTAGGCTATTCAAGGATGTATTTAGCAGCGCATTTCTTTGCAGACGTATATGTTGGTAGTATTGTAGGTGTAGTAATAACTACTATATGCTATGTGCTGATGACTGAGTATGTGGGTAAAAAAATAAAATGGGCAAAACCACTATAGTAAGCCTTCTGTAATCTATCATTGCAAAAGGCTTAAAAACTCATGCCAAATCCGAACTCAGCTAACTCAGCCGTGGAAAGGTGAGTTTTGAGAAAAGCACAAAGATAAGCTTCTTTTATCGGGCCATGTTCGCGCTGGGTAAGGTAGTAATTGCCGCCTATTTTTTGGTAAACTTTTCCTTGTGTTTGGTAAGCTTGCCTTAAATAATAACCTGCTTGTAACACCACACCCAGTCTACCCAACAGGAACTCATTGCCCGCAAATACAGCTGTTTTATAGGAGTTTTGATATTCAGTTCCAGGCTCTACAAAAGAATTGTTCCGCAAAAAAGCATATATCTGCTGGTGATATGAATAATCTAGACCCATTAGTAATTTGTTTTTACTAATCCACCTTTTACTGGCAAAAACTGTTGCTAGGTATATAGGATAAGAAGGGCCTAATGGAGCATTAGACTGGTTGTAAGCCATAGTGAGCCTGAACTGTGCTAACCATCGATTTGAAAGGTGTGGTAGCTGATGAGTGATACGCTGTGGCGATGAAGTGACAGGGTAATATTTGATACCTATATGCGCACCCCACATATTTATACCCAAATTGGGCTGATGAAATGATGCGTTGGAGATATGAGAAAAGTTTAGTCCACCTTGCAAATCCCATTTATCATTGATGTGATAGCGAACATCAGTCATAAATGATGCATAATCATTCAAATGGCTACCAATGGCATTGTTTTGAGTATCTACAGGAGCTCGACGTTGATATTTTCTGGTCACAAATCCCGCACCATCGCCTATTCTTATTGTCCATTGCAACTTGTTGCCAGCTATCAGAGGTATTTCTATGTTGGGGTAAATGCTGTAACATCTGCCGTACAATGAATCTATACCATAATTGGTGTAGGCAAATGCAATACCTATGATAGGATATCGCCTGCGCTGGTGCCATTGCTTTTTGCCATAAGTTTTCCATTGCAGGTTTATGTCTAATGCTGAGGAGTGCTCTGGCACAGGAAGCCTGAATCTTTCGGTATGCTTGATAACTCTACCGTACATGGCATTGGTTTCTATACAGAAACCTGCCAATGGTTGGTTCTTCTGAGCTGCTGCATGAAGAGCCAGATTGAGTAGGATAACTGTGAATATAATATATCTGAATAGCATAAAACGATAAGACAAATATAGGTGGGTTAGGGTAACCTTTGCATTTATTCGAATACAACTTTTGCAAAAAAATACCACTGTTTTTGAAGTCCCTCGCAAAAAAATACATTTCGCCCTAGGGTGTCATATATCATAACCAGAATTAGTATCTCAGTATGTTGTTTACAATATGAAATTGGGGGTGCGAAAAGCTGTTGGATGTAGAAATAGTATTGCTGTTTTGATGTTTGTAAAATATAGACAACTTAATAGTATGTATCCTGATATTTTTTTCAATAATTGTTGTTAACTTTACTCAGCTATACAACCATGAGTATATCAAAGTTAATTTTACCTGTTGTAGCGGGTGTGATGTCTGGAATGATTTTGCAGGTATTGGGTGAGCGAGGGGTACATGCCCTATATCCTATGCCAGTAGATTTTGGTATGTCAGGAAAAGATTCTCTTGTTCTGTTTTTTAGTCAAGTTCCTATTAGTTTTTATTTTTTAATGATGCTTAATATTTGCCTTGTAACTTTTGTCGCAGGGTCAGTGTCCACATTTGTTCACGCCAATACATCCGCTATACCAGCAATAACAGTAGGTATCATCATTAGTTTGGGCGAAATGTATAGTTTAGTCAAAATAGAAGGAAATCCAGTAGTTTTTTCAATTTTATGTGTAGCACTTCACTTTCCTATGGCTTGGTTAGGTTACTACATAACCAATAAATATTACAAAAAATACTTAAACACTGAAAGCAAGTAAAATATATTATATCATGAGTTTTACAAATCGTATTGCAGTTGTTGCCCTTTCATTTTCTATAATATTATCTAGTCATGTAGGCTATGCACAACAGCGTACTGCTGAGCAGATAGTAATGAGCGAGGAGCGCAATAAGGTAGATAATTCGTTGAAGTCTATGTCTTTTAACCCTGCATCGGGTTGGAAGTTGGGACAGGAGCAGGAATTATTCAATCAATATCTCGGTATTAAGCCCCGGGGTAATCTGCAATTGGTATTCAAAAATGAGACCATCACCAAAAGTAAAAATACCACTCGCAGATATGTGGAATATTACAAAGGCATAAAAGTAGCACATGGAGGGTATACTGTTACAGCCAAAGAAGATAAGATTAGTTTTATGACAGGGAACTTTTTCGCACCTGCCTCTGATTTGTCTGCTACACCTACTCTTAGTGAAGCTGCTGCTTTCACTAAAGCTTTAGCATTTATAGGGGCCACAAAATACAAATGGAAAAACCCTATAGAAGAAGCCCACATAAAATCAGAGTATAACAAGAGCGATACTTCCTATTTGCCCAAAGGGAAGCTAGTGTGGGTAGAAGACAGGAGATCTGGTATTGATGACAGAAAACTGCACCTTGCTTACTCTTTTGATATATATGCTGACGAACCCATGAGTAGGCAGGATGTGTATATAGACGCTACTGATGGTCATGTACTGTTTGTAAATCAATTGATAAAACACACTGCTGCTACTGGTGCATCGCGCTACAGCGGAGTAGTGCCCTTTCAAACCAGCTTTGTAGGTGGTACTTATCGTTTATATGACTCTACCAGAGGTAATGGTGTATACACCCGCAACATGAATAATGGTACCAACTACGGTACAGCCAGCCAGTTTACAAGTGCTACTAATACATGGCCTAGTGCACCTGTAGACAATGTAGCATTAGATGCACACTGGGGTGGTGAAGTGGTGTACGATTACTTCCAATCTCAACATGGTCGTCTTAGTTGGGACGGACTTAATAGTACACTGTTTCAATATGTACATTATAGCACCAACTACAACAATGCTTATTGGAACGGTGTTTCAATGACCTATGGAGATGGTTCGGGTATAGCTGCGGGAGGTTTTTCTCCTCTTACTAGCCTAGATGTTACAGCTCACGAAGTAGGTCATGGAGTATGTCAGGCTACCTGCGATCTGGTATACGAAAGTGAAGCTGGAGCACTCAATGAAGCATTCAGTGACTGCTGGGGAGCAACAATTGAACATTGGGCAAATCCGTATGAAACTGATGCTATGCCGAAAGCGCCATGGGATATCGGTGAAGAAATAGGTACAGAGCCACTACGTAGCATGAATGCACCATTACTGCAAGGACAACCCGATACTTATGGTGGTACTAACTGGTTTAATGTAGTGGCTTGTGTACCATCTGGTGGGAATGACTATTGTGGGGTGCATCGTAATAGTGGGTTGATGAACTACTGGTACTATCTGCTGGTGAATGGGGGTACTGGAACAAATGATTTGGGTAATAGCTATATAGCTAACACACTGGGTTGGATAAAATCTGCCATTATATTATATGAAACAGAATTGGTGTTATCTACCACAGCTACGTATATGGATTGCAGAACAGCTTCTATCAATATTGCTAATACTATATATGGTCCTTGCTCACCAGAAGCTCAAAGTGTAACAAGCGCTTGGTATGCAGTAGGTGTGGGGCCTAATTATGTGCCTTGTGCACCTCAGATTGCTTTCACAAGGACTAGCTTGAGAGTAAGTGAATTAGTGCCAGGAGTGGCTTGTCCTGCTACTAAAACTGTAAATATTGGCCTGAAACCCAATGGACCAGTTATAGCTGGAGGTAGCCCTGTTGCCAATCTTATTGTAGTAGGCTCATCTACTGCTGTAGCTGGGGTAGACTATACATTGAGTGCAACTTCTATTACATTCCCAGTGGGAGATACTTCTACCAGATTTGTAACAATGACCATTTTCGATGATGGTGATATAAATGATGACAAACGTCTAGATCTAGCATTCACTGTTAGCCCAATGGGTAGTGGTGCTGTAGTATCACCTTTCAATGATTCACTATCTGTATTTATAGATAATAATGACAGTATACCGTACACTGGCAGGGTAGTATACCCCAACACAAATGTTGGCATACCAGTACCATGTGATTTCAGTTCACCGTTTGCTGGCAGACAGCGCAGGGCAAGGATGCAATACTTATTATATGCTAGCGAGTTGCAAGCTGCTGGAGTTGTGCCTCGTGTGCCTATTAGTCAAATAGCTTTTAATATACTATCTAAAGGCTCAACTGCTCCATTTGTGGGTTATACAGTGAGCATGGCTAATACCAATGTGCCCGATCTATACTCAGCGTTTGTAACAGCAGGTCTTACGCAGGTATATACAGGCAACTTTACTACTTATGTGGGTATGGACTCCATAAATTTTAACACTGGTACATTTACATGGGATGGTGTAAGCAATGTAGTAGTACAGTTGTGTTATGGTATGAATGCTGCTACATTCGGTGCCAATGATATTGTATCTGGAGTTCAGCAGGGTGAGTTTATAATAGGCGATTATAACACAACAAGTTCGGGGTCAGGTACTGGCTGTTCATTAGGCTTCAGTACAGGAAACAGGTCTGTGGTAAGACCAATAATGAGATTCAAACAGGTAGTGCCACCATCAGCTATAGAAACAACAGCAGCCAGTACAAGAGTAATAAATGTGAAAAATGGTGATGAAGTGTATTTCTATAGCCCTGCTGATACACAGGTGATAGCTGGTATACAGGGTATGGATAATGACCTAGGTTGTGTTACTGCAAGTGTAACCCAACAAGGTAATGGAGTAGCAGCTGCAACTTTTTCGCCTATAAATAGGTCATTGAAAGAAATATCTGTTACCCCTACCATCAATGGCAGTATTACAACTTATGAGGTAACCATGTATATGACCACCGCCGAGTTGGCTGGTTTGACTCCTGCTTCGTTTATGCTACTCAAAACAACTTCTGGTTCTGATGCTACGCTCAACTCTTCTAATTCCGTACTGGTAACCCCTACACTCATTACAGGTGGCAACTTTGTTGGTTTCAGGGGCACATTTACAGGTTTTGGTAGATATATGTTGGTAGATGGACCTTTGTGTAATACTCCAGCTGCATCTATAACACCTACCGGACCTACAACTTTTTGTGTGGGTAGCGATGTGTTGATGAATGCAACACCTACAGGTGCAGGTCTGGGATACCAATGGCAGCGCAATGGTGTGAACATTGCGGGTGCTACTACTACTAGCTATACCGCTACTACAGGCGGCAACTATACAGTTATCGTTAACCAGAGTTTGTGCGACAGTACCTCATTACCAATAACTATTACTGTAGATTCTGCGTATGCGGCACCCATTACTGGCTCAGCTACAGTATGTATTGGACAATCAACTACACTATCTAGCGCAAGCACTGGAGGCGTATGGAGTTCGTCTTCTACAGCAATAGCTACAGTATCGGCGGCTGGGGTAGTGTCTGGTGTATCTGCAGGTACTGTCAATATTACTTATACTGTAACCAATGGTTGTGGTAGTGCAAATGCACTCTACACCATGACAGTCAATATACCAACAACATTGCCTGCCACTACTGGTACTGCTAGTATCTGCACTGGTGCATCTACTACCCTGGCTAATGCTATGCCAGGTGGTTTGTGGAGCAGTAGTAACACCGCTATCGCTACGGTCAATGCAGGTGGATTAGTGTCGAGCTTGGCAGCAGGTACTGTCAATATCAGCTATTCATACACTAATGGTTTGGGCTGTGTGAGTAATGCAATACGTGTAGTGACTGTAAATCCGATTCCTGTGGCTACCATATCACCATCAGGCACTGTGGCTATATGCACGGGTGTAAGTGCTACACTCACAGCTAGTCCCACAACAGGGCATACATACCAGTGGCAATTGGCAGGCGTAGATATATTGGGAGCTACAAGTGGCACCTATGTCACCTCTGCTGCAGGCAATTACAGAGTTATTGTTACAAGTTTTGCTGGATGTACGGCTACTTCAGCTCCGGTTATTGTTACGGTGAGTGCTGCTGCCGTAGTTACACCATCAGTAAGTTTAACTTCTTCTGCTGGGTTTACTTTGTGTGCTACAACATCGCCGGTTACATTTACAGCTTCACCTGTTAATGGTGGCGCCACGCCTGCATACCAATGGTTTATAAATGGCTCACCAGTGGCTGGCACTACCAATACTTACGCCTACATACCCGCCAATGGTGATGTAGTAAGCGTGCAACTAACTAGCAGTGAATTGTGTGCTATACCAGCTACAGCTACAACTGCAGCAACTATGGTAGTTAATCCAGCTGCTACACCAGCAGTGAGCATCGTAGCTAGTCCTAACGATACTGTATGTACCGGAGATATGGTTACCTATTCGGCAGTGCCAGTATGGGGAGGCAGTGCGCCAGAGTTTTTATGGACAGAAAACGGTACCAATGTGGCCACTGGACCTATGTACCTTACCTGGCCGCTTAACGGTGACGTTATTATATGTCGTATGACTAGTAATTACCCCTGCCTTGCCAGCACTTTTGCTGTGAGTGCGCCATTTATAATGAATGTACAGTCACCATCTGTAAATACAGTATCTGTATCGGCAAGTGCTGCTGGTGCTCCAGCAGGTGTGCCGCTTACTTTTATAGCAGTTGCACCTAATGCTGGTCCGTCACCTACTTATCAGTGGTTTGTAAGTGGATTTCCTATCACTGGAGCTACAAATATGACCTATACTACAAGCTCATTGTCAAACGGACAGGTGGTAAGTTGTATGGTAACAAGTAGTTTGTTGTGTGCTAGTCCTCGTACTTCTACCAGTGCAGGTTTTACTGTACGTATTACTACTGGTATAGAGCAAACTATGAAAGACGGTAATAAACTGATTCTGTCTCCCAATCCTAATAATGGAAAGTTTGCGATAACAGGCAAAATTGCTACGATGGTGTCAGAACCATTACAGTTATCTGTCATCAACATGCTAGGTCAGCAGGTACATAGAGCTACAGTAGCATCTACCAACAACGACGTAAACATTCCTGTAGCCTTACCTAATGATATTGCACCAGGTATGTATCTGGTCTCAGTACAAATAGGTACTCAGAAAGTTGTTTTCCATGTTTCGGTAGATAAATAGTATTGTAAATATTTTATTGTAGAAAAAGGACTGTACTTTATTGTGACAGTCCTTTTTTTTGTGGTTAAGGGTACTGTAAAGTTTATCTAATGTAATGTTGGTTTTGGGTGTCTGATTACGGTATTAAGTTTGGCAGATTTCTCAAGAGTGAATAGAAGTTACCATACTTTTTTGTTTGCATCAGCACATGTATGCTACAAAAAAACAGCCCCGATACTTTTTAAGTAACGGGGCTGAATTGCTGATTGTTATGTATCACTAACCATTTGGGTCTAATGATTTTTTGATTCTGTCTGAAATATCCATCAAATGATATTTGCTCATCTTATCGGAGGTGGATGGTATAGCTCCATCTACCTGACGTTTTAATGCTACCAGTTGTGCTCTGGCTACAGATACAGCATCAGTGTTCCAAGTGTTATTCTTAATGGCTTGTGCTGGTTGTCCCGGTGCTGGCGGCTCAGGATTAATGATTTCATTAAGCGCGTCTATATAAGCCTTTTGCAAGTTTCTACGATAGCCATCTATGGTTTTATGGGTAGAAAGTTCGCTCCAGACTCCATTTTTTAGGTCGTCCATCATTACCTCGAGCGGGTAAACATTAGCCGCCCCAAAACGAGTAGCACTAACAGACATTCTATTCATCCTGCTCACAGATAGCAGACTATTCAGAATATTTACCTGCACATTCGTGACCATATCACTACTTACAGGATTGTTTATCATATTCAGGATGTCTTTGTTTACCAGCCACTCAGGTGTTTCAAAGAGTTGTTTGTTCAGGAAGTCTAGTGCTTCTTTTTGTTTTGCTTTCGGTGTAGGCTCGTATACTACTTCGCCTTCTTGCTCCACACTTTTGGGCGACTCATACACACCACCCACATTTTTAAGTACATGCCCCATGTACCTAGTGTACTGAGATACAGCAGCATTGTACATCACCGATAGGTTTTCGTATTTATCTGCCTCTTCTTTGGTCCACTCTTTTAGTTTTGGCAATACACGTTTCAGGTTCAGGATACCATAGTGGCTTGCGCGTACATTGTTATCTCCCAGATCTTCAGTCTGTGACCTAGGGTCAAAAGGATTGGTTTCTGTACCAAACCACAATCTAGGGTTAGCTTTTAGGCTATCATTTACCCATTTATTCACTATTGTTCTATCTGCTTTTTCATCAGGAGCAAACGTAGATTGGTACCCCCACTGTATTGCCCACTTGTCATAGTCGCCTATTCTAGGAAACATGCCAGGATCTGTGATGCCATCACCAGGCTGAGCTACATAGTTAAATCGGGCATAATCCATTATAGATGCAGTATGTCCGTGTGCTTCTACCCATGCCTTGTCTCTCAGCAATTCTACCGGTGTTCTGCTACTACTACCCATATTGTGCCTCAACCCCAGCGTGTGTCCAACCTCGTGAGAAGAGACAAATCTTATTAATTGACCCATCAATTCATCATCAAATTCCATACCTCTGGCGCGAGTATCTACTGCAGCTGCTTGTACAAAGTACCAGTCGTGTACTAGCTTCATAACATTGTGATACCAGCCTATATGACTTTCAATAATCTCTCCACTGCGAGGGTCATGTACATTGGGACCATATGCATTGGGGATATCAGAGGGTAGATACCTAACAACAGAGTATCGTGCATCTTCTAGATTCATGGTAGAGTCTGCTTCGTTCCACTCTTTACCCATAATCGCATTTTTGAAGCCAGCTTGCTCAAAAGCTACTTGCCAATCATTAATGCCTTGAATCAAGAATCTACGCCATTTTTTAGGGGTTGCAGGGTCTATGTAGTAAACGATTGGTTGCTTAGGCTCTACCAGTTCGCCACGCTTCCATTTTTCCATGTCTTCATCTTTGGCTTCCAGTCTCCAGCGCACTGCAAAAACCTGCTCTTCAGTTTTCTGTTGCTTATCGTCAAATTTTACGAAATCATCTGCAAAGAAGCCTACTCTAGGGTCGAACAGTCTTTTTACCATGGGCACCTTTGGCAACAATACAAATGAGTTGTTCATTTCCAGCGTTACCGCTCCTGCTACATAAGCTGCAGGCAATGTTACTGAAGATCCTCTACCTTGTGCTCCTCCTGTGGGAGTGGCAGGTGGGGCAGAAGTAAATGTGCGGACTACTTTTACCTCTGTATTAATAGGGAAGGTGCTAACAGAAGATATATAAGTTCTGTCCGCCACCTGATTGCCAAGGTTGAATCTACGTTTGGTACTACTGTTAAGGCTTACAGGTTGATTGTCTCCCTCAAAGAAGTCACTGACCTCTATTAGTACACTACCTTCATCTTTGCCAAAAGCCTTAATATCAAATGAGCGGGCAATAGGATTGAGGTTAGAGTTGCTTACTGCTTTAAAAATGTCGGTTGTAGAGTCAGCAACACTTATTACCGTTACTACTCTCAAAAACACCTTGTTGTTAGGACCTTTCTCCCAAATAACGGTGTTTCTGTTTTCCATTTCGCCAGCATATACACCTCCGCCGCCAGCTACTTTGCTATAGCGCGAGGTTACAATCATTTCTCTGTTAAGTATAGAATCAGGTATTTCGAAGTACCATTTATCATCTACTTTATGTATCGTAAAAAGCCCTTGTTTGGTTACCGCTTTGTCGGTAATGACCTTATTGTAAGGTTTAGGTCCTTTTTTAGAGCTACTACTATCCGATTTCGTAGCCGGACTAGAGGTGATGACACCCCCTTTTTGTTTCTTCTTATTTTTATTTTTGGCAGTGGCCGATAGCGCCAAACAAGCTACTAAAGGCAACACAATGTATTTCTTCATATCAGATTTGCAGTGAGTTAAGCATGTAATATAATGACGAATACCGATTTTTCAATCACTACACAAAAACTACCGCACAAATTCACCTCAATGTGACAATTGGCTGGAAACATAGCATGACAAAAAAATACACAGTACGCTTTTTTGTAAAAAAGAAACGTACTGTGTAGCTGTAGGATAGTATAATATTTTAATAAGTAGAATAAGGAGATTACTCGAAATATTGCTTTAGCTCTGCATCAAAATATTCTAAAGCATTGCGAATGGGCAATGGTAAACCGCCCCCTAATGCACAAAGTGAACCAATCTCCATGGTGGTGATGAGGTCTGTAAACAACTCTCTGTCCATTTTATAGTCGCTGTTGAGTGCTTTTTCTATCATTTCATACCCTCTGGTAGAGCCTAACCTGCATGGAAAACACTTACCACAGCTTTCGTGAGCAGTAAACTTAAATAAATGGTTGATATAGCTAATAACTGGATAAGTGTCGGGCAGGCAAACAACAGATGCGTGTCCGAGTAAGAATCCGTTTTGCGAAAAAGATTCGAAATCGACAGTTAGTGAGTTTATCTTATCTAAAGGTACCAGCCCACCTAATGGTCCACCAATATGCATGGCTTTTACACTGCTTCTGAAACCTTGTCCCAATTCATTTACCACGGTACTTAATGGAGTGCCCATATCTACCTCATATATGCCTGGTCTGTTAAAGAAGCCATCCAGCGATACTAGTTTAGTGCCTGTAGATCTACCTTTGCCTATTGCTGCAAAAGCAGCACCTCCATTTTCTATTACCCAGGGTATACAAGCCAGTGTCTCTACATTGTTAACAACAGTAGGCTTATTAAACAAGCCATGCTGTGTAGGGTAGGGTGGGCGCACACGTACTTCTGGTCTTTGTCCCTCTATCGATGAAAGCAAAGCTGTTTCTTCGCCACATATATATGCGCCTTGTGCTTTTATGACCTTGAAGTCGTAGTTGAAACCAGACTCAAAGATGTTTAGTCCTATATACCCTAGCTCTTTTATCTCTGCTATAGCTGCTTCTGTTATGGCTATTGCCTCTGGGTATTCTCCTCTTATATATACTACACCAGTGTTGGCCCCAGCTATGTAGCCCGCTATTATCATACCTAGCAATACTGCATGTGGTCTTTGTTCTAGCAGATACCTGTCGCTATATGCACCAGGGTCTCCTTCATCGGCATTGCAGACTATAAATTTTACCTTGCCTT
>CAZRPA010000110.1:0-13103 GCA_964601855.1 uncultured Flavipsychrobacter sp.
CTATACCTTTTAGTAGCCATAGCTTTAAGCGAAGGCTACCAGAAAAGTGAATAGTGTTGATAATCAACAACTTAAGTGCCAAAACACATGAAATGACCGGAAATGGAACCGGAAACACAGCCCCTTCGGCTGTCCCTCCGCTCTCGCTCTCTTTGTCGCACTAATAAACACAATATGACAACAAAACCACGGCAACCCTACTTGTAAATCAGCAACAGAACTACCACTAAAAAATGTCAACTTATTTCAGAACAATCCCTATCACCTCCACCATGACTACCCTAAACACAAAAAAAAGGGAGCGAAACCGCTCCCCTATAATTATCAGTGTTATAATTGCTGTATGCTATCCCAGATACACTTTCAGCGCATTGCTATATCTAGCCTTTTGCAGGCGTTTTATAGCACGCTCTTTTATCTGGCGTATACGCTCCTTGGTCAGGTCATACTTTTCGCCTATTTCCTCTATGCTCGGTCCGCTATCGCCTTCCAGCCCAAAGTATGCTGCCAGTATCTCCGCCTCACGTTGGCTCAGCGATTTCAGTATCCTGCGTATTTCATTGCGCAGCGAGTCTTTCATCACATCATCATCGGTGTCGCTGCTTCCCTCTAGCAGGTCGCCCATAGCCACATCTTCCGCTTCGTGCACAGGTGCATCCAGCGATGTGTGGCGGGTATTACTCGTAAATATGTTCGTCACTTCCGTTTCGCTCATATCCAGTATATCTGCCAGCTCCTCAGTCGATGGTTCACGCTCGTTCTCCTGCTCAAAAGCTATAAACGCTTTATTGGCTTTGTTATACGTTCCTATCTTGTTCTGTGGCAGGCGCACCAGCCTACCCTGCTCTGCCAGTGCCTGTAGTATCGACTGGCGTATCCACCACACCGCATACGAGATAAATTTGAAACCCTTGGTTTCATCAAATCTCTGTGCAGCCTTGATAAGACCCAGATTGCCCTCGTTGATAAGATCACTCAGCGAAAGACCCTGGTGTTGATATTGTTTTGCCACTGACACCACAAAACGAAGATTGGATTTCACCAACTTCTCCAGCGCACGCTGATCACCCATATGTATCTTCTGGGCCAGCGTGGTTTCCTCCTCAGGGGTAATCATAGAAATCTTGCTTATTTCCTGCAAGTATTTCTCTACTGCCTGCGAGTCCCGGTTTGTGATCTGGGTGGCAATCTTTAACTGCCTCATAAATTAATTTCTTTATTTGTACTCATTATCAATATTATCCCCACTACCTTCATTCCCTTTATGCCACCGCTACATTTTAGCCTGCCATTAATGTGCCAAGGCGTATATTTACACAAATTAGTTGGGCAACTACGAAACTTTTATAGCTCACACATTACTCCACAAAATACGTTCCACAATTAGCAAATCAAATCACAAAAAAAACAAGATTTACTAAAAACAAATGAAAGGTGCTCTGGCATTGCTTTTCGTCGCAGTATCCGTATTAGTTATAGGGCTATAATATATTACCTACCCTACAACGCACATTTATTGCGGTGCAAAATTATACCAATATACCAAAAATGCTACCTTTGCCGCATAATTCACATTAACTTTAACAAAAGATGGAAAAAGATTTGTATCAGCACCCGGATTATTACCTCGTAGATGAGCTATTGACTGAGGAACAAAAAATGATTCGCGATGCAGTGAGAGCGTATGTAAAGAAAGAGATTTCACCAGTGATAGAAGAGCATGCGCAAAAGGCTACATTCCCTACCCACATCATTAAAGGTATGGGCGATTTGGGTTGTTTCGGTCCCTTCGTTCCACAAAAATACGGTGGTGCAGGTCTCGATTACATCACCTATGGTATCATGATGCAGGAACTGGAACGTGGCGACTCGGGCGTGCGCTCCACAGCCTCAGTACAGGGTTCACTGGTTATGTTCCCTATCTATAAGTATGCTAGCGAAGAACAAAAACACAAATACCTCCCCAAGCTCGCCACCGGCGAATTGATGGGTTGCTTTGGCCTCACCGAGCCCAATCATGGCTCTAACCCTGCAGGTATGCTCACCAGCTTCACCGATGCTGGCGACCATGTGATACTCAACGGTTCTAAAATGTGGATCTCTAACGCTCCCTTTGCCGATATAGCCGTAGTTTGGGCTAAAGACGAAAACGGAGACATAAGAGGTATGGTAGTAGAGCGTGGCATGGAAGGTTTCACTACCCCAGAAACGCATGGCAAATGGTCGCTTCGTGCCTCTGCCACCGGCGAGCTTGTGTTCGATAACGTAAAAGTACCCAAGGCCAATATCTTCCCAGATATCAAAGGGCTCAAAGGGCCATTGAGTTGCCTGTCAAGTGCCCGCTTTGGTATAGCATGGGGTGCACTGGGTTGCGCTATGGACTGCTACGACACAGCACTACGTTACGCCAAACAAAGAGAACAATTTGGCAGACCAATAGCCGGCTTCCAGCTTACACAGAAGAAACTGGCAGAAATGATTACCGAAATCACCAAAAGTCAGTTGCTCAACTGGCGTCTAGGTGTGCTGCGCAATGAAGACCGCGCTACACCGGCACAAATATCAATGGCTAAAAGAAACAGTTGCGACATAGCACTGAAAGTATCTCGCGAGGCTCGCCAGATCTTAGGTGGCATGGGTATCACTGGCGAATTCAGCATTATGCGCCACATGATGAATCTGGAATCTGTAGTAACCTACGAAGGCACTCACGACATTCACCTGCTCATTACAGGTATGGATTTGACAGGTATCAACGCCTTTAGCTAATAAACTATAATATTTCTACCAATACATTATCCCCCGTTGTAGCAACACTACATCGGGGGATTTTTCACCTTACTAGCACAGTTATGCAAACAATGCTGTAGTGCTTTTACCGGTTTCGGTGAGTGTTATTTGTTGCAGGAGTTTATCATATTCTATCAACCCCAGGTCGTGCAGAAAACTGAGATAAAAATCTATATGCTCATGATACACCTCATCCAACTCTTGCTTAATATGGCTCATGCAGCCTGCGCATGGAGTACCTGGCGCCAAACAGTTGTTCTTAATAATCTCTAGTACTACATTAAAGTTATTCATGGCGTTTGAAGCAAAAGGTGAAAAATGCCTCGTTGTCAACAAAGAGCAAAGGGTAAATTAATTAATATTAATCATCACAAGTTACAATAAAGTTAACACAATATACTATTTACGCATCTTTATTATAAAACTACACCACCTGTACAGGTACGAAACCTGTTATCAAACGGTTTTCAAAACAATAAATAAATATACATCTACCTACAACATCGCTTCATCTAAATAAACAGACGTAAACCTATACCTAGCACGTTAATACTATTGACGATACACATCCAGGTATATATGAATACACAAACAAAATAGGTGCAACAAAAGATTGGTTCTTTCATTGCACCTATTACAGTAATTCTGTTTACAAAAATCAAAAATTCAACTGTGCTTGTATACGCAGCAAACCACCCTTTTGTATATTTTCTTGTAATTTATAGTCTTCAAATCTCCGCTCACTTACAGTATACATAGTAGTCAATTCAAAATTCCTAAACGGCGACCATTCTATACCCGTTTCTATCTCTTTTACATCATAACTCCTAGCATCTAACTCATGTTTTTTACCACCCTTGTACATATGCGCCCTACAGAATGGCATGATAATGTGCTTCTTATACTTTATAAGATAGGTCATAGTTATATAACCACCACTCAGGTCTCTTACCTCTATCGAGTCGGTGAGTTTATTAAACTCTGGACCTTTACCCACATTATATTCTGCCTGTATCCCGAAAGGTTGAGGATACAACACAAAAGTAGCCGCCGCACGCTGGTCCAGATAGTTTCTGTCTTTCACCACCTTTACACCCGTAGACAATTGGTCTGTAGGTATCACAAATTTACCTGTATACCCCTGTATTGCAGGCTCTATTATCTGATTACCGATCTTTATAGGATAGGTTATACGGCTCACCACGTGCAAGTTGTTATTTAGCTCTGGCCTATTAGCTGTCTGCCCATTATACACCCCAAAACCAAATACACCATAGTCACCCGAACCTTTTAATCCGTCATTTACCAAATGGGAATACAGTTTACGTACTTTACTAGGTGCCCAGTAAAAAAAAGCTGCCATGTCGCGCTCATTGCTCACAGCACTATTCATTGCATCATTTCGGTCCAGAGGTATCCTGTTTTGGCTCGACTGCATATTCTCAAAACCATAGGGCACTTTACTCTGACCTATTCGTAATCTGAATTCGCTTTTTTTATCAATTCCTAAATCCAAATAAGCATCGCGCAGCTGTCCAAAATGCAAACCTGTACTAGATGCAGAACTGGCAAAGTCGGGCTGTATGTAAAAGTAAACACGCTCATGCAGTTGACCATACAAAATAATACGCATACGACGAATAAACAAACCACCGTTATCACCCCAAGACCTATCACCCTGTTCATTCTTCAACTTTGGGTTTGTTTCTAGCAATCTATTATAGCGCACTTGCATGTACCCTCTTATAGACACTTTATCATACCAATTTACCTTTTTTTCTTCCACCTTGCCCAAACTATCTTGCTGACAAAATGCGGTAATTGCCAATAGCTGCACTACAATAATTAATATTATTTTCATAATTTCTTAACCTTCACGCAAAAGTAGTTTTGTATTTACTCATGTAATGTAAACTAACCGTTACGCAATTGTTGCTTTTACATTAATTTATTATTAAGAATAGCAAAGGGGGTTGTTTTTTTATAAAAATTGACACCTAACGTCCTTTCTTGATCGTATAGCCCAAACACAAATGAGTGGCAATATTTCCCAAAAACCATGCAACAACAGAAATTTTGATTATTACCTTTGCACACACAAAAACAATAAGATACACATACCCTCGTATCATATAAGTCTCACCATGAACAATAACAAAATATATGCAGTAATAGTAGCAGGAGGCAAGGGCACACGTATGGGAAATAAAATACCCAAACAATTCCTGCACCTAATGGGTATGCCAGTGCTTTGTCATTCCATACTAGCTTTCAAACATGCATTCAAACAAATAAAAATAATACTAGTAGCCCCACAAGACGATATTGATAGTGCCGAAACCATACTCAAATCTTACATACCCAAAATAGATGTAACAATAGTAAATGGAGGAGATACAAGATTTCAAAGTGTAAAAAATGGCCTTAATGCGATAAATGGAAATGGCATAGTGTTTATACACGATGCAGCCAGACCATTGCTATCGCAAGAAGTTATACAACGATGCTTTGAATGCACACTGGAAAACGGCAATGCAATACCTGTGATACCAGTAGTAGACAGTATGCGAATGATAGACAGCGAAGGCAACACAAAGCCACTCAACAGAGACAATGTAAAAGTTGTTCAAACACCACAAACGTTTCGCACAGACCTAATAATACCAGCATTTAACCAACCTTATACTTCCAGCTTCACTGACGAAGCGACTGTAGCAGAAGCAGCAGGCATAAAAATATACCTTGTAGATGGTGACGTGGACAACATAAAAATCACCAATCCTGCCGATTTAGTACTTGCAGACGTAATTCTAAAATCGAGCATGTGACAATAGGCGCCACACGCATGCTACTGGCTACCCTACTTGCTGGCACTGCATTGCTTGCTACTCCCAGCTATGCTCAAATATTGGACACAGGTAGTATTTTTTCGCAGCCAGTAAGTATGGATTCTTTTGTAGTAAAAAGTGGGTTTGATATCAATGCTTTTATACGACGAGTAAAAAATGACACTACATTTTACAAGGCTTTCAGAAGCATGCACCTAGTTCCATTTACTGCTCAGAATAACATAGAAGTATATCACAAACAGAAAAACTCAATTATCGCCTCTGAGTATACTATGTCCCAACAGGACATAAAGAACAATTGCCGCATTACTACAATCACCAAGCAATCTACTACAGGCAACTATTATAAGAGAAATGGCGAGTACAATTACTACACTGCTTCGTTGTTTCATTACTTATTCCTTCCTCAGAGCACTATTTGCAATGAAGACGATATAATAGCTGGCAAGAAGTACGTACCTGGAAAATCTAAACTAGAAAAAAACAAGGAAGAACTGAAACTACTAATTTTCAATCCTGGCACTAAAATATCTGGTGTACCATTTATGGCAGACCGAGCATCAATATTCGATGCTGATGAGGCAAGAAAATACAATTTCAACATCTCACAAACTACCTATGAAGGGCAAGAGTGTTACGTATTTCGCATAACACCCAAAAAGGATTATGAGCACAAAGTACTCTACAATGAGCTCACAACTTGGTTTAGAAAGGGAGACTATAGCATTCTATCACGCCATTACAGCTTATCATATAGTACCTTGCTTTATGATTTCGATGTGATAATGAATGTAAATACTACTACCATCAACGGTAAATTGTATCCTGTACACATTACTTACAATGGCAACTGGCATGTGTTTACACAAAAGAGAGAAAGAGTAAGATTTGACGTAAAAATCAAGTATTGATAATAAAGTTATCGTTTCTAATTACCCTTTATACCGCTAAAGAATGCTATGTTAAAAATAAATTCCCAATAACCAATTTTTCGTTTATCTACTTAACTTTACCCTACAATTTTTAAAACAAACATGAGCAATTTCAATCAACAGGAATTTTCTGACTTTACCGTTCTAGAAAGCAAACAAGGACGCACTACCACCACCGTATCTAAAAAATACATGGCGGGTGTGTTTACATGGATGTTTATTGCCTTAGGCGTATCTACCCTCTTTGCTGTTTTGTTCTCTACATCCCCCGATTTATTGCAATACCTATTCAGAACCTCTGAAAAAGGTGTAGGGCTCAATATGCTGGGTTGGGCTGTGATGCTGGCTCCATTAGGCTTTGTATTACTGATGACATTCGCCTTCAATAAATTGTCTGCTACTGCACTCACTGCACTGTTTGTGGCTTATGCTGCTGTCAATGGTATCAGCTTCAGTTTTATGCTGCTAGCCTATACTGCTGGCTCTGTAATAGGCTGTTTTGCCACTGCCTCAGTTATGTTTGGTGTAATGGCACTCATGGGCTACACCACCGAAAAAGACCTTACTTCTTTCGGCTCTATTTTGTCAATGGCACTGGTAGGTATACTAGTGGCATTCATGATCAATATGTTTTTGCATAGTAGTGCGCTCGACTACATTATCAGTCTAGTAGGTGTTGCTGTGTTTACAGGTCTTACGGCTTACGATGTTCAGAAACTAAAAAGAATAGGAGCTGGCCTTGAATACGAAGGAACATCTGTAAACGACATCAAAAAACTTACCCTAATGGGTGGCCTTACACTTTATCTCGATTTTGTGAATCTTTTCATCATGCTACTTCGCTTGTTTGGTGGCAAAAGAGACTAACCATTTTACTAAAAAGGCTGCAAATTGTAGCCTTTTTTAGTAACAAACATATTATGAAACTAACCAAAAACTAACTATAACTTTAGTTTGTAAACACATAGTTACCCGTATCTTCGTCACATAGTTTACACCAAATAAAAATACGCTCATGAAAAAAAATATGTTTTTGCTTGCATTAAGTGCGTTATTCATCCTGCCTTCTACACTTTTTGCTCAGTATACATTTCCTCTTGCTGATTTTATAAAAATGACTGGCCAGAATGCAAGTGACTTCGAAACTACTATGCTAGAGAAAGACTATAGCTTGCAAACAAAAATGTCTGATGCTGTTAATAAAATATATACCAGCGATAAAAAAGGTGCTGAAGGGAAACCATACACTATAGCACGCAAACAAGTACCTGGTGCTTCTGTAGCCCTTACCTTCACCACTACCGATAAAAAATATTACCTAGACACAAAAGCAAAACTAGCATCCAGCGGATACAAATTTGTGAAAGAAGAAAACAAACCTGTAAACAACGTACCTGCTACATGGTTTCATTACACAAATGGTGCTTATAAGGTTAGTATTTGTTCCTATACCACTGACTTGAAATGGTTTGTAGTAGAAGCACATTTGTAATATACAAGTTCGTTAGAATCACAGCCATATCTGAAATTAGAACACATTTGCATACCTTGCGTACAATCACACAACGATGATTGTACGCTTTTTCTTTTTTGTTCAATTGCTAACCAGTATTTGTCTTGCAAATACGTTGCATGCGCAACACCCGTTTTACTACGCCATCAACGATGATAATGGGTTGCCATCTAATGAGGTATACTCGCTTCAGCAAGATAGTTTTGGGTACATGTGGATTGGTTGCGATGCCGGACTCTATAGATATGACGGGTTTGAATTTAAAGCTTACAAAAACAAACAACAAAACGGAACAGCAATATCTGGGCTGCATTACTCTCAAAACAAAGCCCTTTATTGTCAGAATTTTCATGGCCAAATATATAAAGTAAATAATGATACGCTTAGTATTCTTGCCGATCTGAAAGACAAAATTTTAGCACATCCTGAATTTACGACCGATAATAAGAACAACACCTTAGTTGGTTTGCCAGATGGAATCTTACAATTATCTGATAACAAAAAGGAAGTTTTACTAAAGTCCATTACCAATGTAAGTGAAATAGAAATAGCAGATAACGGATATATTTACATCATCAACAATAAGAATGAACTTTATTTTGCAGCACCTGATAGTGGGCGTAATAATTTTACCTATGTAGCAAATAGTGGTACTGTACTAAAAGGAAGCAACATTATTTCCTGCCTGAATAAAAATAGATTTATTCTACTTTGTAAAAAGACCCGCAGTGATAGTATCATTATCTGTACCGTAGAAAACGGAAAGTTTACGAAAATTAAAAATATACCAGGTGATACCTTTAGACAGAAAATAAACAAAATAAAAATCATAGACGGCCATATATGGTTAGCTACCACAGGAGGTGCCTATCAGGTAAACGAAGAGTTAAACATAGTAAACCACTATTTCCCTAAGGAAAAAATATCGGACATTATTGTAGATAAAGAAGGTACTTATTGGTTTACAACATTACAAAATGGCATTTTTCTGATACCACATCTGGAACTAAGACTTATAAATAATACTAACCCAGCATTAACCGACAATAACATAACTGCAATTAATAAAAAGACAAATGGTGAGGTACTATTTGGAACCTATTCTGGTAACATTTTTAGCCTTAACCCATTATCGAATGCTATAACCCAACTACCAGAAACAAAAAATGCCGCCTACAAAAATGTAACAACTATCATCCCAGTCAATGAACATACAATTATTGCTGGGCGGGGTGGGATTTCTGTGATCAACACAATAAAGAATACAGATAAGTACCATACAACTATCTATGCCAGAGATATGGCTATAGTGGGCGACAGTATCATATTTGCTACTAATCTGGGTATAAATGTAGTAAACAAAGTGAGCTCACTGATTGCAGATAATATTTTCAAACAGCACAACCTACTGGCAACAAGTGGAAAAAAAGTATGCCACGAAACTGCTAATAGTACGGTATGGGTAACTACCAACACTGGACTGGCATACCAATCTGATACAGGTTTTAGGTTGTTTCTTTATAACAACAATCCTCTATACTGCAATGCACTATATGCAGACGAAAAAGGACTGTGGGTAGGTACAGTATCTGATGGTGTATACAACATTAACCACGGCAAGGTGACTCAACATTTAAACGTAGATAATGGCCTTATAGGTAGCAACATAAAATGTATCACATCTCACAATGGCATCTTATATGCTGCTACTGATAAATGTGTAAACATCATGTATCCCAATGGGGAATTTACATACATAAAGCAAGCTAACGGCATCAATGCAAAGGAAATCAATGCTATCAGTATAATAAATGACAAAATATACTTAGCCACAATACGGGGTTTATTTTATATGCCTGTCAGTCTTTCCTTTACAAACATTGTACCGCCCAAAATCAGAATATCATCTTTTACAGCCAATGACAAACAATACCCAATAGATAAGAATATTGGTTTACCGTATGACAACAATGATATACTCATCACATTTTCAGGTATAGCATTGCGTAGCAGAACAGCAATGAAATATTATTACCGCATAATAGGTAATGTAGAAAAATGGCAAGAATTGCCAGGTAGCATCAACTATGTAAGACTCAATAACTTACCACCAGGCACCTATGAATTTCAGCTTAGAGCGGCAAATGAGGATGGAATACTGTCAGATAAAACAGCAACGTTAAAAATTATTGTTGCTACTCCACTATGGCAAAAATGGTGGTTCATTTTATTGCTAATTATCATTGTGTCAACTACCGTAGGAATAATATTTATCGTAAGAATTAGAAATATCAAAAAGAAAGCTGAGATACTTAACAAAATAACGGAATCGCAATTAACTGCTTTAAAGGCCCAAATGAACCCTCACTTTATGTACAACACACTCAATTCAATTCAAGATTTGGTGCTACAAAAAGACATAAAAAACACCAATTACTACCTCAGCCGATATAGTACATTGATGCGCAAAATATTAGAAATTTCAGAACAGAACCAAGTAGACTTGAATGAGGAAATAGAAATACTAAAACTATATCTGGAGCTAGAACAACTTAGATTCGGGGCAGATTTTGAGTTCTCTATTGTATGTGACTTAAATATCAACCAGAACACGATTTTTATTCCTTCAATGATCATTCAACCTTTTGTAGAAAATGCAATAAAACATGGTCTACTACACAAAAAAGGAAGTAAGTCATTAGTAGTCAGATTTGAAAATCACGCAGAGGCAATAATATGTACAATAAAAGACAATGGAGTAGGGAGACAAAAAGCGGCTGAAATTAAAAGTAGATCTCCAATTGCCCACAAATCCTTTGCAACAAATGCAACACAAAAACGATTGGAACTAATCAACCTCAATAGAAAAAATAAAATAACGTTGAACTTTACAGACCTATATATAGACAATATAGCTACGGGTACAGAAGTGAAAATTATAATACCTTACTATCTCAACCAATCATGAACTCAAATCAACGTTTCGTGAAATAACCATGTTAACTATAAAAGCACAATTGTATTTTTAACCTAACCAGAAAATACGAATCAGGATTAATGCAAACAATTGAAGCTATAATTATTGATGATGAACAACGTGCGCGAAATACGTTACAAATACTATTACAAGAATTTTGTCCACAGGTACAAATAGTAGCTGCATGCAGCAATATACCCGAGGCGGTGCTCAAAATAAACCAAAAAAGACCTCAACTAGTATTTCTAGACATAGAAATGCCTGAGTATAATGGGTTTGAATTGCTCTCTTTTTTTAGAGAAATAGATTTTCAGATAATTTTTGTTACTGCTTATAATGAATATGCACTAAAAGCATTCGAAGTATCTGCTGTAGACTATTTGCTAAAGCCGGTAGATATTGACAAACTAAAGATAGCTGTGGACAAAGCAGCACGAAGAATAAGTGTATCAACCCCACATAACAATGTAGAAGCATTAAAAGACAGTTTTAGAACTGGACAATTCAATAAAATAGCACTACCTGTATCAGAGGGACTATTGTTTGTAGAAGTGAATGATATTGTATACCTGGAAGCAGAGGGTGCCTATACCAATGTATGGCTCAATAACAGCACCAAAATTCTGGTAAGTAAGAAGATCAAGTTTTTTGAAGAAATAGTAGAAACAAGAGCAAACTTTTTCCGCTCACACAGATCTTATATCGTAAACATAAACTACCTCAAAAAATACAACAAAAATGAATCGTCATTACTTCTAGATAACAATAAAACGGTCTATATATCCAGAGATAGAAAGGCCGAATTTGAAGAACAACTACGATTAAATAAGATTACAGTAGGTTAGTGATTCCGCACATGGGATAACCTATTTTCAAAAATAACAAATACTATTCATATTATCATTACGTTAATGTAGGTGTAATATACAATGAGATACCTATGTTATATAAACTGATAATCAGAAATGCATTGCTGTGGGGCTGTTTTTTCACCTTCTTCTGCGGAATATACAGACATGATAAAGAAAGAGAAAAATACATTACTCTTGGTAGGGAACCACAATTTCATTGTGTAGGCAGCGTCAATATAAATGGAATTCATAAAGGATCTTGCGTATTGATTAGCCAAAACTATGTACTATCGGCAGGACACTTATTTCGAACAAACAGTAATACTGGTACAAACAATCAGAAAATAATTACTATCGATACAAATCAACTTTGCGAGATTACGTTGAATGGTAAGGAATATCAATCTGCGAGGATAGTAATCTATCCTGACTATTTTGATGGTTTTTTGAGCAACGACGGCGACATAGTACTGATTAAACTTAGGGAGCCCATTAATGAATAATCCCTGCCCACCTTAATGATGAACCAACTGAATTGCATAAAGTAATAACAATTGTAGGTTATGGCCCAGCACGACCAGCAAACGAACCTACAAAGTCAGTGCCCTATGGAAAAATTGCTGGACAAAATATTTTGGACAGTATAGGCGGCAAAAAAGTAAATGGCATTCACTCCAGAATAGGCTTTGATTTTGATAGTCCGATGGATAGTAGCACAATTGCTATAGGTAGTAACATAGCTTGTGACCTGGAATATTTGCCAACGGGTGGAGATAGTGGAGGAGGTCTATTTATTGAGAATAAAGGCAGAACACTACTGATAGGTATCATTTCTCATGGAATCAATACATACAGTATAACTGGAGGCTGGTATGGTTCTAGTTGTTTTGCTACTCGCATAGCTGCATATAAAAGTTGGATAGACAAGAATATTGCAGATTAACTGGTACATTGTATCCCTTCAGGCAGTAGTAGGGAAATCAATGCAAGGTAGTTGTCGCTCAAATTGCTCCTCAGTTTCTTCCTATTCTGGGTAACTAATATCTATGCCTAATATTTTTCATCCCCCAACTATTCAACTTGATCCGTAGTTTTTAAAAAGAATTGTAGAGACCCGCCTAAACGCAAAAATGCCCCGATTTTCATCGAGGCATTTTAAATGAATATGGCAGCTACCTACTCTCCCGCATT
>CAZRPA010000111.1:0-13035 GCA_964601855.1 uncultured Flavipsychrobacter sp.
TGTAGCTACCAGCGCATCGGGCTGTAGCAGCAATATGAGTGGTAGTGCAGTCATTGTTATTACACCTACTGTTACCCCTACAGTTAGTTTATCTACCACACCCGGCGATACTGTTTGCGCAGGTGCAGCTATCACGTTCACAGCATCGCCTGTCAATGGTGGCAGCACACCTGCCTATAGTTGGACGGTAAATAGTGTATCAGTTAGTGCTACAACAAATACTTATACTTACGCTCCCGCCAATGGTGATGTGGTAGCTGTTGCTATGACCAGCAGCGATGCTTGTCCTACTGCACCTGTTGTTAACGCTAATAGGTCTGTAGTGGTAGTGGCTAATCAAACACCGGTTGTGAGCATTGTTGTAGGTCCCAACGATACTATTTGTCAAAACTCTACAGCATTTTTCAGTGTTCTAGGTTACGCTTTTGGTGGCGATGCGCCCCAGTTTACTTGGTTCAAGAATGGCATTGCTACCTCTGTTACTGGTCTGGTTTATGCTTACGAACCACAGCAGGGTGATGTTATTTTGTGCAAACTAAACAGTAATTACCGCTGCCCATCACTCAATGATGTAAGCAGTAATACTATCACTATGCACATAGATAGCATACATATTCCAGCTGTATCCATTAGTAGCAACAAAGGGTTGTCTATTGGTACTAGCGATACTATTACATTTACAGCTACAGTATCTAATGGTGGTATTGCGCCTACCTACCAGTGGTTAATAAATGGTGCAGCTATTTCAGGTGCTACTTCCACTACTTTTGTAGCTGGTGGTCTTGCTCACAATGATTCAGTCACGTGTATAGTTTGGGGCGAAGGTGACTGCTCCTATTTTACTTTCAATTCCGTAAAAGTAATGGTGTCTAATGCTGTTACAATAGTAGGTGCTAGTAACATAGACGTATTACTTACACCCAACCCCAACAATGGGTCATTTGCTATCAATGGTAATCTGGGCACTCGTGCCAATGCAGATGTACTGTTGCAGATTACAGACATGGTAGGTCGCACGGTTTACACTCATACTACTACTGCTAGGGGTGGTTTACTAAACGAGACTATTCAATTGAATAATATTCAAGCTGGTATGTACATGCTAAATGTTCGTTCTGGCAACGATAATAAGGTATTGAGGTTTGTCGTAAAGCAATAAATGCTATTCTATTCTTATAATATAAATAAAGCCTCGAAAATTCGAGGCTTTATTTATATTGATATTTCCTAATTGCAACCAATTATCAAAATGGTTCAAAACAATCGTAATTGCGCTGACGGCGAATTTTTCCATGCTCAAATTCATAAAATCTAGCAAAGTTTGCCTTCATCTGTCCGCCTATAGGTATTTGCCCTATGGGCAATGCCAGTGTACCAGTCCACAATGCTTCTACGATTAGTGTGTTGCCGTTTTCAAAATATCTTAATATTTCTACCTTCTGACTAGACAATATACCCTTTGTTTTCGTTGAGCTGTATTGTAGCTCATTTATAGCTTGTGTCAGTCCCGCTGGCACCATAAGGTTAGGGTAGTCTGTTTGAATAGCATCTTCTGTGTAATACTTACTAAAACTATCAGGGCTAATGCCTCGTTCTATTTCGCCATAATAGGCTTCTATTATTGATATCAGACTCATTTTTTTATGCTGTTTCTTTTCTGTATTTATAAAGTTACTATAAACTCCGAACCTTCATTTTCTCTGCTCTTTACCTGTATCGTACCCCCTAGTGATTCTATTTGGGCTTTGGTTATGTATAGTCCCACGCCTTTACTTGTCGGGTTGTTATGAAATACTTGGTTCAATTTAAAAATTTTACTTCCATATTTCACTAAGTCTATCCCCAATCCATTGTCCTTAACAGACAATACCACCTTGCCATCTTTTTCGTAAGTACGCAGTAAAATATCTGGTATTCTGTCAGGGCTCACATATTTCAGCGCATTACTTAGTAGGTTGTAAATTATACTTTCCAGAAATACTTTTGGGTAACGCACTATAGGTACACCTACGTCAAACTGTACAAATGCACCAGTTTCAAATACTACACTATTTAGCTGATCCAGTATTTCGTTCACCATTGTGTACACATCACAGTCGTCAAATGGTATGTCCTTTTTCATGCTTATTTGCACTATATCCATTAGCGTGTTCAGGCTATTGATAAGCGCATTGCTGCCGTCGCTCAGGTAGTTAATTATGTCATCTATTTCCAGCCTCAGCCCCGAATCTTCCCTGTCCTCGTGTTTTTCCTTTAGCATTTCCACTAGCAGGTTTATGTTATTTGCTGGTCCTCTCAGGTTATGTGCAATAATATTGTTGAGTTCCTCCAGTTGGTTTATGCGGTTTATAAGGCCTGTCCTAGCGGCTTCCAGTTCGCTGTTTTTCCTATTTAGTTCGTCTGTAAGTGTTTTTCTTCTGGTTATATCCACTACTTGCAGCACATAATATTCTATACTGCCGTTGTCATTGCATACCTTCGATACAGTATGCATACCCCACAGTATTGTATTTCTCTTTGAAATGTATCTCTTTTCCAGATTGTAGTAATTCAATACATTCCCCAACATTTTATTTAGTAAAATCTGGTCGTTTATATTGTCGTCGGGGTGGGCAAGATCCAGAAAATTAAACTCTAGCAGCTCAGATTTTGTATAGCCTGTAAAGTTGCAAAAAGCATTATTTACATCCAGTATTTTGCCCTCTGGGCTCACCAACGACATGCCTATACCCGAAAAATCAAATGCACTCCTGAATGTCTCTTTGTAATTCTGCTCGTGACGATATATTTTTTCACTATACCTGATAATATCTTTCTGCTTCTTTTTGGTTACACGACCATATTGGTATGTATCTTTCTTTGAAGTAGGTTTCCCCCCATTATTGTCCATTTGGGTTTCATTGCTCATTATCAGTGTTTGTATTATGTATTTATCTATTTTTACTCTGTTTATTATTGTTAGTATTACTTACAGTCAATCAAAGGTTCTGGCGGCTATCCCTTGTAAAAATAAACAGTTTTTGTTTACTACCGTTCATCTTCGCGGTCTAATAACCCCAATAACAGGCATATAACGAAAATACCAAAGCCCGGAATCGACCGGGCTTTGGTAAAATAGTAGTAGATATAAGTATTATTTTGTTTTAGACTGTGCAGCCTGATATTTAGTGTATTGATCAGCAGTCATTACACTCTGAAAACGTTGATCTCTGCCCATTTTCATTTGCATGCTCTGACCTTCGCCCAGCTCATATCCACCATCACGAGCTTGTACTACTTGTTTTTGGTAGTCCAGTTCTGCCTGATACACAGCGGCATACTGTTTTTCGTCCAAACCAAATTGTTGCTTCATTGCTTTTGCTGCTCTGTCCGCATATTGCTCAGCTGTTGGGCCAGATTTTGCACCGCGAGAAGCTGGTGCTGCACTTTGGTTAGGTGCTGTTTTCGAAATTGTTTTTGACTGTGCGAGAGATACCATTGTTACTGAGGTAAGCAATACGCAGGTAGTGATTAGCTTTTTCATATTTTCTGTATTTAATGATTTTAGTAATGAGGTACTAAATTAAGTTAATTATTACAAACTAGGCACAAAGTAATAAAAATTTTTCTATTTTGAGTGTTGCAAAATTCTTAAAACGTAAGCTGGATAATGATTATGTCAGATTATATAATTTTGCCTTGCAAAACCGTGATATCAATTATCGGTTAATAATTTTGTTGTTTTCGTCAATCTGGTTTCATTAATTTTCAGGGTACAACAAGTGCTTTTTTCTTTTTTCTTTAAATGTTTTGATTGATGTTTTCCACGTGTTCTTTATTTTTTTCTCAGACCATCCTTTTTTTATGTTTGCTTCCAGTGATTTATTGCCTGCAAGTTTTGTGAAAAATGGATTGAAATATTTCGATTGATTAGGGTAGTTTTTATACCCATTTATTACCCATTTCAGTTGCAGCTCATTATCTATCGTGTTCAATATTGCTTCTTCTGTTTCGGCTACTAATTCTCCAAAACATTTCTGGTTTTCGAAGGGTGGTTTTTTAGCACCGGCACCACTTACTGGCACAAATTCATGAGTATACTTACCCTCAAATTCTGGGCAGCCATATTGCCTGAATGGTTTGTCAGTACCACGTCCCACACTCACCACTGTGCCTTCAAAAAGGCAAAGCGATGGGTAGGCATATACAGCTTCCATAGTTTGTAAATTAGGCGAAGGTGGTACTGGTAGTTTGTAGCGTTTACTATGGGTATAGTTATGGCATTTTATCACTTCCATTTTTAGCTTTTCAGCACCAGCGGTCCATTTTTCCCCTTGTAGCATGGTGGCATATTCGCCGGCGGTCATTCCATAAACTATTGGTATGCTTTGCATGCCCACAAATGATTTATGTTCTTTTTCCAGTACCGGACCATCCACATAAAACCCATTTGGGTTCGGTCTGTCGAGAATCATTAGTGTTTTATCGCCTTCAGCACATGCTTCCATACAATACTCTAATGTAGATATGTAGGTGTAAAATCTTACACCTACATCCTGCAGGTCATACACTAGTACGTCTATATCTATTAATTGTTCCTGTTTAGGTTTTTTGTTGCTACCATATAGCGATACCACCGGTAATCCTGTGGCGCTATCGGTACTATTTTTTATAGATGCCCCTGCATCTTCTGTACCCCTAAATCCATGTTCTGGTACAAATATCCGTATTATATTTATTTTGTGGTCTAGTAGCACATCCAGCAGCGACTTGCCATGTATTTCAGATGTTTGATTGATAACCAATGCTACCCGTTTATTTTTCAATAGTGGTAGGTAGTCATTAGGGTGATAAGCAGCAGGTTGCACTGATGTATCATACAGGCCTTTAGGGGTAGCTTTTAACTGATGACCAGCTAATAGCACAATAATTAGTGTTAGGATATTTATTTTCAATTTTAACCTATTATTTCCCCTAAAGATAATGTTGCATGAGGTATTATGGTGTAACTTGCACGCTTATTTTAATAATTTCAATCTACAAAGATGTCACACGTACAAAACGGAGATAAGGTCAACGTGCATTACCATGGCCGCCTCAATGATGGTTCTACTTTCGATAGCTCAGAAGGTCGCGAACCACTAACTTTCACTGCCGGTGCCGGTCAGGTTATCAAAGGTTTTGATGATGCTGTGATGGGTATGATTGCAGGTGACAAAAAAACGGTTACTATACCTGTAGATCAGGCGTATGGTCACAGAAACGAAGAAATGGTAATGGATTATCCTACTACTGATTTCCCTGCCGATATGACCCCAGAAGTAGGTATGGAATTGCAGATGGGCGACGATCAGGGTAATGTATTCCCAGTGGTAATAGTAGCTGTAAATGAAGGTATGGTGACGCTTGATGCTAATCATCCATTAGCTGGTCACGATCTTACTTTTGATCTAGAATTGGTTTCAATAGGCTAATATCAGCTTTGTTTATTTTCTTTACAAGAGGTTGTCGCTTATACAGCGATGACCTCTTGTTGTTTATTACACCAAAATCAAAGCAGTGGCTCCTTACAGCTATTACGATATACATACGCACGCAGCATCACACAATGATGGTGTACTTTCTGTATTGAATGTCTACCAAAGTTTTGATAGTATAAAAAATGGAGGTGTATATTCTGTAGGGTTACATCCATGGTATCTGCAAAATGCAGATGTATATTTTGAATCTTTAGCGGCTATTGTAAGTAATAACAATGTGCTTGCTATAGGCGAATGTGGGTTAGATAAAGTTTGCGCAACAGATTGGGCACTACAATTGTCATATTTTCAGAAGCAAGTAAGGTTGGCAAATGTTTTGTCCAAGCCATTGATAATACATTGTGTTCGGGCATTTGAAGAGGTTATAGATATGCTGGACGCAGAGAAAGTACAAGTACCAGTGGTGTTTCATGGCTACAATAAAAATAACATTTTGGCTCGTAGATTGCTCCGTAAGGGCTACTATCTGTCATTTGGTGCTGAATTGCTGAAGGGGAATGCAACTATTCAGGAGGTAGTAAAAGATGTGCCAGCTGATCGTTTTTTTGCTGAGACAGATAATTCTGGTAAATCAATAATTGATATATACCATAGTCTGGCAGAAATAAGGAAAACTGAAGTAGATGCTATTATTTTGCAGCTTCAACAGAATTTCAAAAGCGTTTTTGTACAATGATGACCGATACTGCATGGCTCTCTCGCACCGAGTTGCTGATAGGCAAAGAAAAGCTTACTAAACTTAATAATGCACATGTGCTTATAGTAGGCATGGGTGGCGTAGGTTCGTTTGCGGCTGAGTTTATTTGTAGGTCTGGTGTGGGGCAAATGACTATTATAGACGGAGATGTTGTTGACCCCAGCAATCGTAACAGGCAGTTGCCAGCACTAGCTACAACACATGGTATGAGCAAAGCAGAACTAATGGGTGATAGGCTGATGCAGATAAACCCAGAACTGAAACTGACGATCATCAAAGAATTTGTGATGCCAGATAGGGTAGAGTCGATGTTAGACAGCAATCCCGACTATGTTGTAGATGCTATCGACAGTATTACGCCCAAAGTAACATTTATAAGGGCTGCACATGCCAAGGGGCTAAAACTAGTAAGCTCTATGGGAGCCGGTGCTCGTCTTGACCCCACTTGCCTCAAAATTGCGGATATCTCCAAGTCTTATAATTGTCCGTTTGCGCAGCAAATAAGAAAAGTATTAAGAGGTCATGGTATCACTAAGGGTATAAGAGTGGTTTTCTCGCCTGAGCCTGCTAATAAGGATGCGCTGATGTTTACAGATGGTAGTAATTTTAAGAAGTCGGCTTATGGTACAATATCTTATTTGCCTGCTACATTTGGTGCCACTTTGGCATCAGTTGTTATCAGAGATCTGATAGGGGAGTAATTAGTTTTTAGCATTGTAATTTATATATTTACTACACATTTACACCCATATGGCACGAGCAAAAAAGAAGAATTCATCAGGCGGTAAATGGCTGCTTATTTTGCTTGTATTAGCAGGTGTAGGTGGCGCATTGTTATACAAGGTTTTTGGGCCTAATACAGGTAATATTGGCAATCAGAAGTACTTCTATGTGCATACTGGTGATACCTACGAGCAAGTAATAGAATCGCTGAATGAAGGTGGCTATGTGGCAGATATGGCTAGCTTCAAGTTAGTAGCTAATGCCATGAAACTACCCGAAAAAGTACATGCTGGTAGGTATAAGATGAAAAACGGCATGAGTAGTTTTGATATGGTAAGAATGCTACGATCTGGTATGCAAGAGCCTGTGCGTTTGGTTATCAATAAACTACGTACTCAGCAAGATTTTGTAAGGCTATTATCTACTAAGTTAGAGGCAGACTCTACGGATGTTAATAAGCTAATGAGTGATCCAATATATTTATCAGAATTCGGGGTGACACCTGCTACGGCAATGGTAATAATAATGCCAGATACTTACGAATTTTATTGGAATACTAATGCTAACAAGGCTTTGCGTGAGATATACAGAAATCATGTTCGCTTCTGGAATGAGGAAAGAAAAAGTAAGGCTAAAGCGCAAGGCGTAACACCAATAGAGGCTACTATCATAGCATCGATAGTGGAAGAAGAAACTAATATGACCTCAGATAAGCCAAAAATAGCTAGTGTGTACCTCAACAGGGTGCGGAAAGGTATGAAGCTACAGGCCGACCCAACAGTGAAATTCGGGATAGGGGATTTTGCTATTCGCAGGGTGACTAGTGCTATGTTACAACACAATTCGCCATACAATACTTATATGTATGCTGGTTTGCCTCCAGGGCCTATTTGCACTCCATCGCCTAAAACCATAAATGCAGTAATAGATGCGCCACACACTACTTATCTGTATTTCTGTGCCAAGGACGATTTTAGTGGGTACTCAGCATTTGCCAGCAGCTATGAGGAGCAAATAAAAAATGCAATCGCTTACCGCAGAGCACTGGATAAGCGCAATATTCACTAATATTTCTATAGACTATTACCCCACTGTTACCACCTGAGGAGTAGTGATTTTGGCTTCGGTAATGGGGCTAACACCTGACTGTCCCATGTAGTGTCGTTGCTCTATGGTATTTATGGCAGCTTTGCGCACCAGGTGCTGGGCTACTATAGTTTTTATGTCCTTACCTGCGTGGTGCAAAATGTCATTTTTGAGGCGAATTTCTCTAGCCATTCTTCCTATAATAAATATAAATGCCACTCCTATTATGAGTAGCGCATACACTGCTGCTATTAGCAGGGTGAGATTGGGCGCGCCTATTTTGTTGCGCACTTCAGGGGTATAAAACATCTTATTAAGGATGCTGAAGGGGTAAATGCGGTGTAGCAGTGCAGTAACAGATAATCCGCCGAGGCTAATGACATAACAGCTGAATTCTGTTATGAATAATGTGCCACTACTGAGAAGTCGACGGGCGGCTGGCTGACGAAGAGAGGTGGCTAGTGGGTCTAACAGTTCCAATTGCTCGGTTATCATTACACGTTCATCTCTGAATTCTGCGAGCAAATCATCTTTCAAGGTGGTTAATGACATTGGTAATCTTTATTTCAAACAAAAATATAGTAAACATAACATGCGTTATGTATTTAAGTATCCACATGGTGTTAGTAAGTGTATGGTGATATTTATGCAAAATCACCAATACATTGGTAAAATGTGTGTGGTGATGTTGTACTCGCTAAATGGTGGGAGTGGTTCTAGTAGCAGTGGTTCTGATACGGAGCCAATGCATGCCAGAAGCACATATAAGGCCTACTGCACCTACTATCCACCATAGGATATCGTACCCCCAGTGTTGGGCTATTTGCCCGCCCGAGTAAGGCCCTATGATTTGTGCTACAGACCATGCCACTGTGTATAGCCCTGCATACTGACCACGGTTTTGCTGGGTGGTGCGGCTGATCCAGTAGGTGTTCATAAATGGCATAGACAACATTTCGCCTACTGTAACAAACAGGGTAGATATAATAGCTAGCGACAACTGACCGGGTAGCAAGTTGAAGACGAGAAAAGAAAAGGCTATGAGTATGGTGCCCCACACCATAAAACGCATGTAGTTTTTGTTGTGCTCGAGGGTAAAGACTAGTGGCATTTCGAAGGCAGCTACGAGTAAACCATTGAGTGCCATAACACAGCCTATGAGGAATGGGGTGAGCTGCAACTGCTGCTTGAAGTAAACTGGCATAGTAGCAAACAACTGGAAAAAGCACATGCCAAACAATATAGTGAGCACAACAAATACCAGATATGGGCGGTCATTGTAGGCAGATTTTGTGCTAGTAGATTTTGGTTTGGGCTCGTGAGTGGGGGTGGCGCTATTGCGGGAAGGGGATAGTACCAATAGCAAAATGAGTGCTGCTGTGATATTGGTGAGGCCATCTATCCAGAACAGTAAATGATAGCTATGCGAGGCTATAAAACCACCCAAAGCACCACCAGCAGCCCAGCCTAGATTGATGGCTAACCTGTTGAGTGAGTAGCTGCGGGTGCGGGTTTCTTCGTTGCTGTAGTGGGCTATTGCGGTAGCATTGGCGGGGCGAAAAGTCTCGTTGAGTACCGCAAGGGCAAAAGTGCAGGCGCAAATAGCCTTGAAATCAGTGACCTGACCTAATAGAATAAACATTACCCCGCCAGAGAGCAAGGCTGATAACTGAATATTATAAAAGCCAAATTTGTCAGTGAGTTTCCCGCCTAGTACCCCTCCGCATATAGCACCCATACCAAAAACTGCCATTACCATACTTGCCTTGCCAATAGGGAAGTGTTGGGTTTCGGTGAGGTAGAGAGTCATGAAGGGAACAACCATGGTGCCTGAACGGTTGATGAGCATAACGAGCGATAACCACCACGCTGCGGGTGATATGCCAGTATATGCGTTTTTGTATAGGGCTTTTATGCTTTTCATGAGCGGGAGCAAAGGTAATATGATTTGGTGGTATGGTGTGGACACGGATAGGGTGATTTGTGTGACATAAATCTGTGTGTAGGGTTTGGGGTAATGGGTGTTATATTTGTAGGGGTGAGTTGGTGTAACTGAGTGTATGCTTTAAAAATTGTGTAGTACTAATGCCATATTTGTCTTTAGGTTCGGAGCGTCTTCATTATCTGCAAATGGGTGTGGGTAGTAAGGTGCTATTGGCTTTTCATGGGTATGGCGAGGGTGCGACTGTGTTCTCGGTTTTTGAGAAAAGTCTGGGTAGCGATTATACTATGTTATCATTTGACCTGCCACACCATGGCAATAGTAACTGGCCGGAGGGTGTGGCGCTGAGTGAGCAACACCTTACCCAACTGGTGCAGGAAGTGCTGCGGCTGTATGGTGTGGCGCGGATATCGCTGATGGGGTATAGTATAGGCGGCAGGGTGTGTATGGGTATAGTGAGCTGTGCGGCAGATAGGGTAGACCGACTGCTGCTGCTGGCGGCAGATGGGCTAGCTATCAACTACTACTATTACTTTTTTACACGTACTGTGATGGGTAAGTGGCTGCTACGGGCTGCCCTGATGCGACCTGGTATAAGCACTACCCTAATAGATGTACTGCGCACTATAAGGGTGCTGCCAGTGACCCAATACCGGCTGGCTATGGGTACTATGCAGCACGAGCATAGTAGGCAACTGCTACTACATGCATGGCCAGCAATGCGCCTATTGGTGTATAGCCCTGTTATGCTGCAACGCATTGTAAATGCTCATAACCTACGACTGACACTGGTTATGGGGCGATATGACCGAGTGTTGCCGCCAAAATTGGCTACAAATTTTGCTAGGGGTGTGCCAACGGCTACTGTACAGGTATTGGACAAAGGACACCGTATCTTTGACGCTGAAAATGCGCATGCCATAGCGCAGCACCTGTTGTGACTATGATGCTTATATACATTATTTCTTTACTGCTGACGTTGGGCTATGTAGCGCTGATGATAGCCTACCGACGTGGATGGGCTATGCAGCCGGAGCATATAGTGAGTAAGCAATATATACCACATACCAAAATATCTGTAATAATACCTGCCCGTAATGAGGCTGCCAATATAGGTGCCTGTTTGGCTGCACTGCTGCACCAGCAATACCCAGCGCACCTGTATGAGGTGATAGTGGTAGACGACCACTCTGACGATGACACAGCCGCTATTGTAAATGCCCTAGCAGATAAACGTGTGAGGTGCCTGCGGCTGGCTGACTACCTACAAGCTGGCAGTGCCATAAATGCCTACAAAAAGGCTGCTATTGCTGCTGGGGTGGCTAACAGTGTGGGTGAACTGATAGTGACTACCGATGCTGACTGTATAGCCCCTGAAATGTGGCTGCTGCACATAGCAGCACTGTATGAGCGGGAACAACCTGTGATGATAGTGGCACCAGTGGTGTATAGCTCTAATAATAGTCTGGTGCAGGTTTTTCAGCAGATAGACTTCATGAGTATGCAGGGTATTACTGCGGCGGCGCATCAGTTGCGGCTGGGCAATATGAGTAATGGTGCTAATTTGTCGTTTAGGAAGAGCACTTTTGAGCAGGTGGGGGGATATGAGGGTATACAACATTTGGCATCGGGTGATGATTATTTGTTGATGATGAAAATGAATAAGATTTTGCCCCAAAGTATCGCCTATCTGAAGTCCGTGCATGCGACTGTAAGCACATTGCCTCAGCCCGACTGGAAGGGGTTTTTGCAGCAACGGATTAGGTGGGCTTCGAAATCGGGGAAGTATAATGATACGAGGTTGACGGGGATATTGATGTTGGTGTATTTTTTTAATGTGTTGCTGCTTTTGCTGGCTGTGGGTGCCGTGTTTAGCAAGGTGCTGCTGAGTATGGCGGTGGCGATATATTTTGTGAAGGTTATAGTAGAGTTGTATTTTTTAGTACCTGTGGCTCGTTTTTTTGGCAGCAGCAGGGTATTGTGGTTTTTTCCTTTCTTGCAGCCGTTGCATATATTGTACATAGTTATAGCGGGTTTTTTGGGTTTTGTGGGTGACTATGAGTGGAAGGGTAGACGGGTGAAATAGGTACATTTTGGTTTACCGGTTTTGCCGGTTATTTGCCGGTTGTTTTATGAGTTTTGGTACTTAAGTCGTTGATTATCAATACTATTCAGTTTTCCGGTAGCCTTCGCTGAAAAAGCTATGGCTACTAAAAGTTTTAGATGTAGAACACCCTGCGCTCGAGGATGGCTGGGCCTCCTTTTTTGATGGTGATGGCGGGGCGGCCACCGCCGTAGTCGTAACGGATGCGACCATCGGGGTACTTGGTGATGAGCATTTTGGCACTGTAATAGGTGTAGGGTACGGTAGGGTCGGGAGGTGTGCTGGAGGTGGGGTAACCTGCGTATTGAGGGTCGATGGGAGTTGCCGGTTTGTTGCCGGTTGTTTCAGGTGTTTTGGCGGATAAGTCGTTGATTATCAATGATGTTTCATTTTTCGATATAGGTGCAGTTTTGCTAGTTGTTTCTGGTTGAATATCTGATTCAGAATTAGGTATATTGAATTTTGTGTTTAAATGTGTAGGTGCTTGCAGGGGGCTTTCCGGTTTTGCCGGTTTGTTGCCGGTAGTTTCATGCATTTTGGCGGCTAAGTCGTTGATTATCAATGGTTTTTCATTTTCCAGTATTGGCTTTATTTTTTCGACGATGGAGGCGTGGAGGGATTGGTCTTCGAGGTTGGTGGTACCGGTGGTTTCGAAATCGCCGAAATGAGCCATCATGGCATTGCGCATTTTGTCGGACCACTTGCTGGTGTCGACCATGTGTATTTTGGGGTTGGGTTCTTTATTGGACTCTTCGGGGTCGAAAAATCTTGAGAATACGGGTTCTTTGGTTTCTTTGGCAATGGTGTCGACATAGGGATTGTATAACGGGTCAATGTGCTGGATTTTTTCTACTCCGAATTCTAGTTCGTAGGGGGAGTAACCGAAACGTGAACGAGCCTCAAGGAAGGCGTCGATTACATCTGCTACGCCTTGGGCATAAGGTTTTGAGCGGTTGTCGAAAAC
>CAZRPA010000112.1:0-12988 GCA_964601855.1 uncultured Flavipsychrobacter sp.
CCCATTTAGTAGCCAGCTACGAAGAAGGGTTTTACTACGACAATGAGTATGCCGAACTCGTCTTTTATCCTATGGCTGGTGGTGTACGCACAGAGCAGGCTAGCTTGTAATTCAGTGCCACACAGCGCCCTTACTTAGTTATCATCTTTATGCGCACCTTTCCGTCTTCATCGTCTGCTGCTTTAAAGTAGAGCGTCACCCCTTTACGCTGACGACGAGGCAGATTATCCAGGTCCAGATCGGGTGCATCCTTTTTGGGGTTTCTTAAGGGTAGTTCTATATCTATATTCGTGCCAGTGGTGAGCGAGTACACGCCTTTTACATGCACATTGAATGCGCTGGTGTTGACGGTCATCGGCTCTATAATTATTTTGTCCTGCCTTATGTCCAGTTTATTTTTCAGGTTGCCAAAGGTGATGTGCGACAGATTACGTTTCCTGAACAGATATTTGCCTATTACCCTAAAAGGCTCAAAATCAGTAAGTGTTCCATTTCTCAGGTCATAGTCTACAGTGCCATTTACAGAGCGGGTCAGTGCAGTACCATCATCCATCAGGCTACCCGTTACATTCATATGTGCATTCAGCCTACCCGACAGGTTTTTGTCTGTAAGCCCGTCCTGACCAAAGTTGTCAAATGCTCTAAAGAAACGTTTTATATCTACATCGCCAGCCGTGGCTATTATATGATAGTTATTGAGATTGCCATTGTTGTACAAGCTGCCGCTTACAGCAAGTTTTCCACTAGCATGCGATAGTTCGGCATGAGATACATCAATTCCTTTTCTGCCCAGACGCACATCTGCATCTAGGTCTGTAGCCATAAATCTGCCATAGTCTACAGTATCTGCCCGCAGAGATATGTGCACATTGCCAGAGGTGAGCATATCATCTATCTGCTGAGACAGGTGATTGATATAGCGGTTCATTGGCTTTTTTGTGTCTCTTACTGGTGGTTTATTCAGGTGTCTATGAGCCAGAAAGGTCCGAAACTCTTTGAGGTCTATATTTTGACTGCTGATGCGCCAGTTGAGTACTATTTTGGTAGGGTCGTGGTAGTAGAAGTTGAGGAAGTTTAGCAAGGCGCCTTCCATTAAGTATTTGCTGGTTCCTAGCTGTACAGATGTTTTTTGCACCAGTAGGTCTTGCCCACTAAATTTCAGAGAGGCATTAGTGTTTGTAAAAACAAGCTTGCGAGGGGTATAAGTTATAGTGCCGTTTATTACCTGCAGTGCACCTTGTATATAGGGGCTGGTAGTATCATCGTTGCGCAGTGCCCCTTTGTATTTTATATCTAGCAGCCCCTCACCCTTACTGCATGTAAGTACTTTGCCACCTATGATAGGGTTGAGTTTGGCTAGCGGAAATCTCGATTTTATATGCCCTTCTATTACAGGTCTTTTCAGGTTGTTTACGGTGACGGTATCTGCACTAAAGGGTAGCTGGTTCCAATTGCCCCGCATACCAAAAATCCGAATAATTGAATTATTGTCGCTATGCCCCATGCCGGCTACTACTTCATTGTCAAAGTACCCTTCAAAGTTGCAATTGCTGATATCGCCTATTGGGGTGAGTAATGTATTGTCTTGTACCAGCCAGCTCACGTGCACCAGTGGCGTATCTCTGAATTTCATGGGTCCGCTTATATTGGCGGTCACATTTACAGGCTTGGCAAGGTTGATGTTGTTGATGCTCTTCGCAATATTGGGCGATAACATAGATGCCGCATTGCGAAACGGTATAGCGGGGGCTGAAATATGCAGATTGAAGTTGCCAGGAAATGAAGAGAAGTAAAACTGTGCTGCCAATTTCAGGTTGTCGGTGCCTATTGTTATTGCCTGCTCAGGTACTGTTAGCGTTTTAGTTTGTTTGTTGTAAGCTACAGTAATGTGCATATTCAGATTTTTATCTTTCATGTAGCTGCCACGTGCAGTGTTGAAAGCAAAACTTTTTACAAATGCATCCATTTGTATAGACCCATACCAGCCAGTATTGTTATAGTCAAGTATGGTTTCCATATTGTGTACATCAAACTGAAATAGTTTGAATTTCTTATGGCTTTCGAATGTAGCAGTAATATCGCTGAACAGTACATGACCCAAGTGAAGGTCAGTAATACTACGGGAGGTATCAGCATTGGGTTGCCGATCAAATATGCTGGCATTGCTGTAGCCGTTGCTGTCTACAAATATGTGTATGCCACCACCCACTATATGTATATTGCGGATAGTGGGCGTACCTCGTACCAGCGACATAGCATTGAGCGACACAAAAACCTCTTTAGCCTTCAGCAAGTCGCGGTGGTGACTAGCAAACATACTGTCGCGTAAAAGCACATCGCTAAACGATACCGAAACGCCGGGAAAGCCCTTTATCAGCGACGCATCCATATCTCCTATGGTGAGTCTGCCATTCATCCTGCTGTTAAACTTAGTAGTTATCTGCTGCAGTAGGTGTTGTTTGTTGCTAGAGATATACACCGATACACCCACCCACAACAATACAGGTAGCAATAACATGCACCCCACTACAATAAGACTGATTTTTAACCAACGTGGCATTAGGACGAACTATTCTGCAATAAAAGCAGGCGATATTTTCAGGGTTAGGCAACTAAATATACGCAAAAATAATTAGTTGGCTTGAAATATCTAAAACACTAGCAATTCGTACAATTGGCAATGTGTGTATATTGCCACACTCACTATGTGTTTTTGGCAGGACATACAAAATAAATGAGAAAAACGTACTACCGCACTACACATACAAATAGCCGGCACCAAATGGAGCCGGCTACAATGCTATAATGAGGGTATTGCTTATTTTACTTCAGCTACCAGTTTTTTGAAAGATTCTGGCTCATTCATAGCCAAATCAGCCAATACTTTACGGTTAAGATCGATGCCTTTAGCAGCGAGCTTGCCTATAAACTGTGAATAGCTCATGCCTTCTTCGCGAACGGCAGCATTGATACGCACGATCCACAAAGAGCGGTAGTCACGCTTTTTCAGCTTACGACCTACATATTTATAACCGAGACCTTTCTCAAGTACGTTTTTGGCTACGGTATATACGTTTTTACGCTTACCGTAGAAGCCTTTGGCTTCTTTCAGAATTTTCTTTCTTCTCGCGCGTGATGCTACTGCATTTACGGAACGTGGCATAACTTATGATTTTTGAGACCCGGTACCATTTGTTCCTGAAGGAACGGATATGACTATAGGTCTACTTTTATGAAAACTAAATTTGAACAACTCTTTTACTTATCGTTGGGGTGAGGGCCTAAGCCATTACCAACATCTTTTTCACTAAGCGGGCATTGCTTGGGTGTACTAAGCCATGTATGCGCAGGTGACGCTTACGAGATTTAGATTTTTTAGTAAGCAGATGGCTTTTAAAAGCCTTGTACCTGCGTATTTTGCCCGTTCCTGTTACTCTGAACGTTTTTTTAGCACGTGAGTGCGTTTTTATTTTTGGCATGGTATTTTAAATTTGGACGGCAAAGGTAAGTAAATATTTGTATTGGATAATAAATAATGAAGATTTTTATTTTTGGGCTCTAGCAGCAAGCTCTTTTATGGCAAATAACTCTCGTCGTTTTTGCTCTTTTTAGGCTCTGCAAAGAACTTTTCTACCACTCCGCTAAACATGGGTGGCACTTTGCCATTCAGAAATTCTTTCATTGCCAGCACAGACTGTTTGGCTTGCTCGTCAGTCAGTCCGGCTTTGTCTTTCAGTAGTTGGATAAGCTCCTGCATGTTTTTAAGATTTAAAGGGGTTTAAATTAAGCAGCTTTTTTTATTTGCTCCAGTTTAGAGTGTTCTATCATTTGCTGTGCATACTCCAGTGTGAGGTGGAAGGTGCCATCATGTTTTTCAGATGGCAGGTCAAACATAGCATCTGTTAGTATCATTTCGCAGATAGCTCTTAGTCCACGTCCACCCAGCTTGTATTGCACCGCTTTTTTCACCATATAGTCTAGTGCCTGGTCTTCTATGGTCAGGGTAATGTTTTCAAATTCAAACAGGCGTTTGTATTGTTTTACCAGTGCATTTTTAGGTTCAGTCAGTATCAGTTTCAGTGATGCCTCATCTAGCGGATTGAGGTAGGTAACTATAGGCAACCTTCCCAGCAACTCAGGTATCAACCCAAATGTGCGCAAATCTTGTGCATTTACGTATTGCAGCAGATTGGCACGATCTAGGTCTTTTGTAGCTTTTATGGCATTGTAGCCAATAGAGCTGGTCTGTATGCGGCGGGCTATCATTTTGTCTATACCCTCAAACGCACCACCGCATATAAACAGGATGTTTTGGGTATTGACCTTTATCATTTTCTGCTCGGGGTGTTTACGGCCTCCCTGTGGGGGCACCAGCACTTCCGATCCCTCCAGTAGCTTCAGCATAGCTTGTTGCACACCTTCGCCACTCACATCGCGCGTTATAGATGGGTTGTCGCTTTTGCGACCTATTTTGTCCAGCTCATCTATGTATACTATGCCGCGCTCAGCAGCAGCCACATCATAGTTGCTGGCCTGTAGCAGGCGCGATAAGATGCTCTCTACATCTTCGCCCACATAGCCAGCCTCTGTAAATACTGTAGCATCTACTATAGCAAACGGCACTTGTAGCAAACGAGCTATGGTTTTGGCAAGCAAGGTTTTACCCGTACCTGTTTCGCCCACCATCATAATGTTCGATTTTTCAATCTCCACATCATCCTGACGAGGCATGGTGAGTCGCTTGTAGTGATTATAGATAGCTACAGCGAGTACTTTTTTGGCATCGTTCTGGCCTATGACATATTGGTCCAGAAATGTTTTAATTTCTCTGGGTTTGAACAGTTTGTTTTTCTGCAAATCAGGCAGTTTCGATGCAGATGCAGCATCATTTTTCTCTTTGTCACCAGTAGCTTCTATCAGCAGCGAGTGCGCATTTTCTATACACTGGTCGCAGATATTACCTTTGATGCCGGTAAACAGAATATTTACGTCCGTTTCGGTACGGTCGCAGAAAGAACATCTTTTTTCAGTTAGCTTGGCCATTAACTATTTGGGTATTATTAATTTGAGTGTGCAAAGGTACGGAAAAGCAGTATCTGTATTACACACAAGTTTAAGCAGATACATACGCTATATGTAGGGGCAAGGTGAACGGTTAGTGCCGAAATGCCAAAGCAGATAGTGAGCGGTAACAATAACGTAATGACACTACGCATATAATATATAAATGTTTTGAGCGTATTTTTTAAAATAGCTTTACCTTTAAGCCGTCTTAAACAGTTATAACTATAATAATGACTAATATTTCGTTCGACCTTGTTGATATCATCAGGACCATTCAGAAAAACAAGCGTTTTATTATTATCTTAACCTTAGTGGGTGTAACAATCGCAGGAGTTTTTCAGGTTATAAAACCTAAAAAATACAAAGCGGAAGCTCGTTTTTTTGTAAACAACCCTCTTTATGGTGATCGTAGCACTCTATTTCGCTCACACGAAACTCGTTATGTAGACTATTTTGGTGGAGATGATGATGTAGATAAAATACTAGCACTTGCCAGTTCAGACACTGTAAGAGATCGCATCATTCGCAATAGCCAGTTTGATGTAGTGTATAAACAAGACCTCAGCACTGCCAAAGGGCATGATGCACTGATGATGATCTTCAAAAAGAACTTCAACATCAAACGTACCGAGTACAAAGATGTAGAAATATCGTACGTAGCATATGATGCTCAGGTAGCTGCCAATGTTACTAACATGTCTGTAAAGGTGCTGGAAGAAACTTACCGCCAGTACTACAACAACATCAAGAGCAGCATTTATACTTCTATCAACGATCAGTTGGTGATACTGGATAGCTCTATAGCATCGCTTACAGACACCCTGGCTGCAATCCGCGACCAATACGGTATTTACTCCATCATTAGTCCTGCTCGCCAAAATGTACTGGTAAGCGAAATAAAGGGTGGTGGCAAGGGCTACGGCAGAGCTATAGAAGAAATACAAAATATAGAATCTGTAAAAGACCAACTGGTAACAGATAGGGCTCACTATATATCTGCACTTAATGAGTTTAACGCTACCAAGAACAGTGCGATGGACTTTATAAAAGTAATAACCCGTGCTGTGCCACCTGTTAATCCTGCTGGGCTGGGTATGGTGCTGACGCTAGTAGCTGCAGGCTTGCTTTCGTTTTTCTTTAGTGCACTTTATGTGCTTATGATGGCATATTACCGTAAGTTAAACGCCATTGAAAGATAGAATGGTTGCAGATAGTCAATACAGGTGGTTTTCTATAACATCGTTTTCGGTGTTGTTTATTGCTATAATAGCGGCAGTGCTTACAGGTTACTACTACCTGCTGGCAGCGCCTATAGCCTACCTATATGTGGTGCTGATGGGGGTAAACTGGAAAACTGCTTACTGGATTCTTCTGTTCACAATACCGCCTTCTATACAGCTGTATTTTTTCAGTGACACCGTATCTATTACCCTGCCCGACCAACCCATGATGTGGCTGTTTCTGGGGCTGCTGCTGGTAATGCTGGCTCGCAACCCCAAGATAATACCAGAGTGGTACTGGCGCGACCCTATGGTACTGATAGTGGTGCTACAGTTTCTGTGGACAATCATAGCAGTTATCTATTCAGAGATGCTGTTTTACTCGTTCAAGTTTCTGCTGGTAAAGTCGTGGCTGTTAGTAGCGTTTTTTGTTTTCCCCATTTGGATATTCAAAGAGAAAAAAGACTTTGTGAGGGGCTTTTTTGTACTGCTGATACCTATGCTCATTACCGTAATAGTGATACTCATACACCATTCGATGTATGGTTTTGCGTTTCATAAAATACAGCGCGCTATTACCCAGTTGTATTATAATCACGTAGATTATTCTACCGTTATATCCATGTATTTTCCCCTACTGCTGGTTACTTGCTGGCCGCTGGTGCGCAAGCGTCATGTGCTTATAAAAGCTGCATTGGCACTGGTGATTATTATTTTTATAGCCGGTATAGGCTTTGCGTATGCCCGTGCTGCTGTAGTGGCAATAATATTTGCAGCCGTGGTAGGTGTGGCTATGCGATTGCGAATGGCCAATCTGGTAATGCCAGGATTTTATGCCGTCATCATATTGCTGATGTGCTACATGGTGCCCAACAATAAGTACATTTCTTTTCGTCCCGACTTTGAGCATACCTACATGCGCAAGGATTTTGCCGACCATGTGATAGCCACATTTCGCGGCACAGACATGTCGTCGATGGAGCGGCTTTACCGGTGGATAGCCGCTGTGCGCATGAGCAAAGATAACCCAGTGACGGGTGTAGGTCCCAGAGCGTTTTACTTCTACTACAAGCCTTATACCGTTACGTCTTTCCGCACCTATGTGAGCCGAAACCCCGAGCAATCTACCACCCACAACTACTTCTTGTACATGCTGGTAGAGCAGGGCTGGCCTGCCATGATACTCTATGCCATATTTATGGTGGTGGTGTTTGCCAAGGCACAGAAGATATACCACCGGTTCAAGGATAAGTTTTACAGGTCTGTAACCATAGGGCTGGCTATGACCATAGCCGTGGGCTTTATCAACAACTTCTTTTCTGAGCTTATAGAAACCCACAAGGTGGCCGCCCTCTTCTACATACCAGTGGTGATGCTGGTGATACTAGACAAAAAGAGCCGTGATGAGCAAGCGCAGATAGCCCGTGGCGAAGAGCCTGTGGTGCTATAAGGTAGTTACCCAGTTGTTGATGGCTTGCTGGTGCATATTAAAACCCGCCTCTGATGGCATAGCCGAAAAAGCAAAATTCCTATATTTTTCTACAGCGTCATTTACCTCAAAATCCTTTTCCCGCACTGTATAAAACAGCTTGTTTTCGTGCAGGTATTTGCCCAGGTATTGTTGTTCTGTTTGGGCAGGTGTGGGCAGCAGTATGGCTCTTGCCTGCATAGCCACCAGATCCATAATTGTAGAGTATCCGCTTCGGCACACTATGGTGTGTGCATTGCCCACAGCCGCTATCAGCTCTTGGTCATTGAGCCGCCTATGATAGGATATGTGCGGCGGTATATACGCGGGCGCATTGGCTGCATCACTGCCATCGGCAAAGACCACTCTGCCACCCGTGTAGCCCAGTGCCTGCTGCCATAACCGCTTAGAGGTATGTGTACGCAATGGCTCGGGCCCCGATAACAGTATCAATAGATGTTTGTTACTACTTGGTTCTTGTACAGCTACTTTGTCCACAAACCTCGATAACCAGCCTATATACCTGCTCTTATGTGGCAAGCTATCTGGGTGCGACAACACACCCGCCAGCGAGGGCTGCTGCTCGGTATCGGGTATCCACACCTCCCCAAATCGCTGAAGGTAGCGATAGTGCAGTTGCTGCAGCACAGCATCTGCCACAGAGCCAGCTCCGGTAAGTATGCGCAACTGATGGGTGATGATAACTGACGGCACAGTGGGGTGGTGCAGCCCATAGCGGTTGTCGGCTATAATGCCCTGTATGTTGTGGATGCGTACTGTATGTAACAGCCAGTTGTGCTCTGCCTTTATTACTTGCAATAGCCGGGGCAGTTGCGATAGCAGCCCCATTTGCAATACATGATTCAGCCGCGAGTAGGTAATGTTATAGCCCAGCAAGGGCAAAGTGGCGACATCATTCCCAAAAACCTGTTTTATAATAGCTATCTGCCAATCGTTTCCTGCAAAAAACACCCTATTGCCACTAGCCAGCACATGCCTAATGATAGGTATGCAGCGGGTAGTATGCCCGGCGCCCCAGTCTAGCGGAGCCACTAAAATATTTTTCGGTGTTTGGTTGGGCAATATTCTCTATTTTTACAAAAGTATTTATGAAAAGAAGAAAAGCATTACGACCCGTAATTTATTTGTTTGCTGTAGTACTGATGGCTATGGTCACCGAAAGTTGCAAAAGCAGCCGTCATTGTGGCTGTCATGGCGACATCAACAGTGCCTTTAAGCCCAGAAAAATGCGCTATTGATAACAGAAGGGGAGTATGCGGTTTGGTAGGCAGTAGACCGTTTATTTAATAAATCTTTTTTTATGTGGAATAGAGACCGTGTTTGGAATAGATATGTAAAAAACATTATTGCCGCCGATAAACCGACTGCAATTTTTCTAGCAGCCTACATCAGGCGTGTAGACATCAACAAAGAGTACGTATCGTCTGTAGAGATTTTCGACCTGCAGCAATACAAAGTCATATCAAAGGCTGCTAAAGTGCGTGGTGTACTCCGCGACAAGCTCAACAAGCCATTTATATTCATTTCCTGCAAAAACTAAACACTACCTGGCTTAGTTATGTACTTGTGTTATCGTATAACGGTATGTTATAAGTACACATCAATAGCTGTATTTCTGTAATGGAAATCAGTTTTTTGCATACCTTTGCGCACCGATTTACAGTACTTGTATTTATACATTTTTTCTTTTGTATAGTTTTGAATAATCACAGCATATGAAAATATTAGTTTGTTTGTGTCCGGTACCGGATACTACTACCAAAATCGCATTTGGCGATAACAACACCACCTTAAACACTCAAGGGGTTACCTTTATCATCAATCCATACGATGAGTGGTACTCAGTGGTGCGCGCACTAGAGCTCAAAGAAGCAGGCACTGCTACAGCAGTACACCTGATAACCGTAGGCAAGGCTGATGCCGAACCCGTAATACGCAAGGCACTGGCACTAGGTGGCGATGAAGCTATACGTATAGACACTGATAGCAACGACCCATACGTTATAGCTGCTCAGATAGCCCAGTATGCAAGCTCTGAAAACTACGACCTAGTACTGTGTGGCAAAGAGTCTATAGACTACAACAACGGTACTGTGGGCGGCATGCTGGCAGAACTGCTGGATATGAACTATCTGGGGTTTGTATCAGACATAAAAGTAGACGGCAACAACGTAACCGTACTGCGCGAAATAGATGGCGGCGACGAAACCGATAGCTGTGTGCTGCCACTGGTTATATCTTGCCAAAAAGGTGTAGCAGAAGCGCGCATACCCAATATGCGTGGTATAATGGCTGCACGCACCAAGCCGCTGAAAGTAGTAGCACCTGCTGCTATCAGTGCCCTCAGCAGCATAGTATCATACGAAATGCCGCCTGCTAAAACCGGCGTAAAAATGATAACTGCCGATAACATGGACGAGCTGGTAAGCCTGCTGCACAACGAAGCTAAAGTAATATAACACAACAAACATACACCGGCAGTAGCGCAAGGACACAGTGAAGAGAAACGGATAACCGGTATTTTATTAACTTTTTATACTTATCAATATGTCAGTAATAGTATTAACAGAGCACGCACAGGGCTCTTTCAAGAAAAAATCGCTGGAAGCTGTACAATACGGAGCTAAAATAGCTGCTATGATGGGCACCAGTGTCACAGCCGTAGCCGCTGGCAATGTGAGCAATGACGAGTTGCAGACCCTAGGTGCTTATGGCGCACAAAAAGTGCTGCATGTAGCCGATGCCCGTCTTGACAATTTCAGCTCACGTGCCTTCACCAAGGTAGTATTGGCTGCTGCCGCACAAGAAGGTGCTAAGGTAATAGTATGCCTGCACGACACCACCGGCAAGGCTGTAGCACCACGTGTGGCTGCTCGCCTGCAAGCAGGTATGGTAGCTGGCGCAGTAGGTCTGCCCGATCTTTCTTCTGGCTTCACCGTTAAGAAAAACGTATTCTCTGGCAAGGCTTTTGCATTTGTCAATATCAGCAGCGACGTTAAGGTCATCACCCTCATGCCCAATAGCTCTGCGGTAGTAAAGGGCGAAGGAACAGCAACTGTTGCGGCACTAGCAGTATCGTTCGACGATAAAGATTTTGCAGTGCAGGTGCAGCAGGTGAGCAAGGCAACGGGCAGTGTACCACTGTCTGAGGCTGAGCTAGTAGTAAGTGGTGGTCGTGGCCTTAAAGGTCCTGAAAACTGGCACATACTCGAAGACCTAGCTACGTCGCTAGGTGCAGCTACAGCATGCTCTCGCCCAGTAGCCGACTCACATTGGCGTCCGCACCACGAGCACGTGGGTCAGACAGGTGGCACCATTCGCCCCAATCTGTACATAGCTGCTGGTATATCTGGTGCCATACAGCACCTGGCTGGTGTCAATGGTTCTAAGACTATTGTGGTCATCAACAAAGATCCCGAAGCACCCTTCTTCAAAGCCGCCGACTATGGCGTACTGGGCGATGTATTCGAGGTGCTGCCACGCCTTACCGAAGCCGTGAAAAAATTCAAAGCAAACAATTAATACCAATACTATTCCCACCAAACAATAAAGCCGGCTACATCAGCCGGCTTTATTGTTATCATTCATTTCAGCGTTTCGCTCAAAACATTTTTATCTTATCCAGTACCAGGTCCTTTACTGCGCTCAGGTGTATGCGCTCCTGGGTCATACTGTCTCTGTAGCGTATGGTCACTGTTTGGTCTTCCTTGGTTTGGTGGTCTACTGTTATGCAGAAGGGTGTACCCACCGCATCTTGCCTGCGGTAGCGCTTACCTATAGCATCTTTTTCTTCGTAGAAGCACCTGAAGTGAGGTCTGCACTCGTTTATCAGGTCGCGGGCTATCTCTGGCAATCCATCTTTTTTGGTCAGCGGAAATATAGCCAGCTTCACCGGTGCCAGCATAGGCGGCAGGCTCAGCACCACACGGCTGTCTTCCTTGCCCTCCACACTTAGGTCTTCCTCCTTGTATGCCTCGCTCAGCACCATCATCACAGCCCTGTCTAGCCCTATCGATGTTTCCACCACATACGGCACATAGTGCTGATTGATTTCGGTATCAAAATAAGTCAGTTTTTTACCGCTGTGCTCCTGGTGGCTCTTCAGGTCAAAGTCGGTGCGGCTATGTATACCTTCCACTTCTTTAAAGCCCATCGGGAAATCGAACTCTATATCGCACGCCGCATCGGCATAGTGTGCCAGCTTCACATGGTCGTGAAACCGGTAGCTCTCGGCCGATATACCCAGGCTCAAATGCCACTTCATGCGGGTTTCCTTCCAGTATTCATACCACTCCTTCTGAGTGCCAGGGCGCACAAAAAACTGCATCTCCATTTGCTCAAACTCCCGCATCCTGAATATAAACCCACGCGCCACTATCTCATTCCTAAAAGCCTTGCCCGTTTGCGCTATACCGAACGGTATTTTCATACGGCCCGTTTTCTGCACATTCAGGAAGTTTACAAATATACCCTGAGCCGTCTCTGGGCGCAGGTATATCTCATTAGCCTCCTCTGCCACAGAGCCCAGTTGCGTCGCAAACATCAGGTTAAACTGTCTTACATCGGTCCAGTTGCAGGTGCCGCTTATGTTGCACTTTATTTTGTTGTCCTCTATCAGTTGTTTCACCCCCACCAGGTCATTAGCCGCCAGCAGTTGCTCCATCTGTGCCACCATTGCCGCACCCTTCTCCGCATCCAGCGTTTCGGCATATGCCTCTATCAGGTGATCTACACGGTAGCGTTTTTGGCTGTCCTTATTGTCTATCATTGGGTCGCTGAAGTTGTCTATATGACCACTCGCCTTCCACACCGTAGGGTGCATAAATATAGCCGCATCTATACCCACTATGTTGTCGTGCATTTGTGTCATGCTGCGCCACCAGTAGTCACGTATATTTTTCTTCAGCTCAGCACCATTCTGACCATAGTCATACACAGCACCCAAACCATCATATATCTCACTAGACTGGAATACAAACCCATATTCCTTACAATGTCCTATTATATTCTGTAACTTATTATCGTTTGCCATACGCCCGCAAAAATAGGTTGATTAATTGATAGTTTCCATCCCCTGCCCTTGCTTTGGGGTGTTGTGTTTTTGTTGTCATATTGGGTTTATTGTTAATTTCCGGTTTGTTGCCGGCGTTTTCATGGGTTTTGGTACTTAAGTAGTTGATAATCAATGGTATTCACTTTTCCAGTTGGTATGCAT
>CAZRPA010000113.1:0-12965 GCA_964601855.1 uncultured Flavipsychrobacter sp.
GTGCGACTGGCGCAACTGGTCTTACTGGTGCAACTGGTTTAACTGGAGCTGCTGGAACGAATGGCACTAACGGAGCAGATGGTGCCACAGGAGCAACTGGTCTTACTGGAGCAACTGGCTTGACTGGTGCTGCTGGAACAAATGGTACTAACGGAGCAGATGGTGCGACTGGCGCAACTGGTCTTACTGGTGCAACTGGTTTAACTGGAGCTGCTGGTACGAATGGTACTAACGGAGCGGATGGTGCAACTGGTCTTACAGGTGCTACCGGCTTGACTGGAGCTGCCGGCACGAATGGTACTAATGGTAGCAACGGAGCAGATGGTGCAACAGGAGCTACTGGTCTTACTGGAGCTACCGGCTTAACTGGTGCTGCTGGCACAAATGGTACTAATGGAGCAGATGGCGCAACTGGAGCTACAGGTCTTACTGGTGCTACCGGCTTAACTGGTGCTGCTGGAACGAATGGTACAAACGGTGCAGATGGTGCAACGGGAGCAACTGGATTGACTGGTGCTGCTGGAACAAATGGTACTAATGGTGCTACAGGACTTACTGGTGCTACTGGCTTAACCGGTGCTGCTGGAACTAACGGTACTAATGGTAGCAACGGAGCAGATGGCGCAACTGGTGCAACTGGTCTTACGGGTGCAACTGGGTTAACTGGTGCTGCTGGAACAAATGGTACAAACGGAGCAGATGGTGCAACTGGTGCTACAGGACTTACGGGTGCTACTGGTCTTACAGGTGCTGCTGGAACGAACGGTACTAACGGTGTAGATGGTGCGACGGGTGCAACTGGCTTAACCGGCGCTGCTGGAACGAATGGTACAAACGGAGCAACAGGCTTAACTGGAGCTGCTGGCACGAATGGGACTAACGGTACAGATGGTGCAACGGGTGCTACTGGATTAACCGGTGCTGCTGGTACGAATGGCACTAACGGAGTGGACGGTGCAACGGGTGCTACTGGACTTACAGGTGCAACAGGGTTGACTGGACCAATAGGTCCAACTGGGTTGACGGGAGATGCTGGTGCTGTAGGCGATACAGGAGCTACTGGTGCCACAGGTCCTACAGGACCAGCGGGTACTGCTGGTACTAATGCGGTGGTGGCTTTTGCTGATTTTTATGCGCTTATGCCTTCCGATAATCCTGCTACTGTGGCGGGTGGTGCGGCTGTAGCATTTCCACAAAATGGGCCTTCTAATGGTGTTATTACCCGTAGTAGCACTACACAGTTTGTGCTGCCTGCGGTAGGAACTTACATGATAAACTGGCAGGTAAGTGTACACGAGGCAGGACAGTTGGTACTGGAAATAAATGGCACTGAGCTGGCTGCTACTGTCACTGGCAGGGCTTCAGGTACTAGTCAGATATCGGGTAGCAGACTGATAACTACTACTTCCGTAAATAGTGTGTTGCGGTTAGTGAGCCCACTGGGCAATTCGCCAGCGCTCACCATTACACCTACGGCGGGTGGTGCACAGCCTGTATCGGCATCGCTGGTTATCATGCGTGTGCTGTAACCCTCTGGGAGTATTAATCACACAGTCACTTCACCTATATCACAAACAGGCAATACACAGCAACAATGAAGATGAATAATATCAAAAGAAAGGTAGCCACTCTGGTAGCAGTAATGCTATGTGTAGGTGCGCAGGCGCAGCAAGATGCCGGATTTTCTATGTACTTCTTCAATCCGCTGTATGTCAATCCAGCTTATGCAGGTACTCGTGCATTGCTATCGGGTGTGCTGGTACACCGTAGCCAGTGGATAGGTATGGATGGTGCGCCTACTACACAATCGTTGACGCTGCACAGTGCCATACCGGGCACTAGGGTAGGGCTGGGATTGCAGATATACAACGATCAGGCAGGGCCGATGCATAATACGGGCATCAATGCTACCTATGCCTATCATCTACCAGTAAACGAGCGTACAAAGGTGTCTTTTGGTATAACAGGTATGGTGAACAACATAAGTGTGGGGTGGTCGTCTATCAATGTAGAGCATCCTGCCGACCCTGCCTTTACTGGCAATGCTGCTACTAGCTGGGTGGGCGATGCCAGTGCAGGAGTGTATCTATACAAAACCCGATTTTATGCGGGTGTGAGTGTCAATCATCTTATGCAGTCGAAGTTTGGGATGGAGCAGGAGCCGGGAGCAGATAGAGCTAAGTTTTTCAGACAGTATAACTTGATGGCGGGCTATGTATTGCCCGTCAGCGAGAGAATAGCCTTTATGCCCTGTGTGCTGGTGAAGTATGTAAATGCAGCCCCCATAGTGCGCGAGGTAAACGGCATATTCGTATTCTACGACCGGCTGTACCTAGGTGCAGGATTCAGAGCGGGCAAAAGAATACAGATACCTGGCACCGACCATATGCTCATAGGTATAGCCAAGCTAGACGTTACCCCCAACCTACACATAGGGTACTCGTACGATGTTTACCTAAGCCAAACTGGAGCCTACAACAGCGGTACCCATGAGGTAATGCTGGGCTGCGACATCAACCGAAAAAACGGTAAGGGGTGGGATAGAAGGTTTTTTTAGAGTAGGAGATAAACGTAAAAGGAGTATTGGATAGCTCATTTAAAGAAAGATAACAAGAGCCGCAATTTTATCCTTAATTTTATATTACTGATATAATTTACTCTATTATGAAACCCTACCTCCAATGGTGCTATTGTCTGTTGTTTACCCTACTTTCCATCAATGCTGGAGCACAAGAAATAGTAACGATTGCGGGTAATGGTGTAAGCGGCTACTCTCCAGACGGTACACTCGCAAAGGATGCATTATTAGACTTTCCTCATGCTATTGCATTTGACAAAAACAGCAATATTTTATTTTGCGAAATTCAAAAAAACACAGTCAGAAAAATTAGTTCTTCAGATAGAAGAATCTCTACTATTATAGGGACAGGTACATCAGGATACTCAGGCGATGGTGGCAAGGCATACCTTGCAAAAATTAATCACCCCTACAGTGTTATTTCAAACAGTATAGGGGAGATATTTATTACTGACTTGTTGAATCGTGTTATTCGTAAAGTAGATACTTTAGGAAACATATACACAATAGCTGGCAATGGAGTTAATGGATGTTCGGGTGATGGCGGACTTGCTGTAAACGCAAATTTAAGATCTCCGGCATGTATGTGTTTTGATAAAGAAGGAAATTTGTATTTTTCTGATTTTGGTTGTAGTTGTGTTCGCAAAATAAGTACCTCAGGCATAATTTCTAAAGTGGCTGGAAATGGAATTAACGGCTTTAGTGGTGATGGTGGGCCAGCAACGAACGCACAACTTAGATTACCTGAGTATATCGCTATAGACACTAACGAGAACTACTTGTATATTGGAGACTATCCCACTCGCAGAGTAAGAAAGGTAAATCTTAACACAGGTATTATTACCACTTTTGCTGGCAATGGAAATGTAGGGAATAGTGGTGATGGAGGGCTGGCAACTGATGCAGAGTTAAATGCGCCTAGCACTGTTAGTTTAGATTTGTCAGGCAATGTCATTATAGTTGATGCAAATGCTGACGTGATTCGATTGGTAGATAGTTTTGGAATCATAACAACAATTGCTGGTACTGGCGAAAGAGGATACAGCCCCGATGGAACAATAGCCACACTAGCAAAATTTGACACCCCAGGCTCTTCTATTATTGACAATTGGGGCAATATTTATTTCATTGACAGGACAAACTACTCTATTAGGCGCATCAACTACAATACCACTTCCATAAAAGATCAGCCTATAACGCACATAAAGGCTAGTATTTTCCCCAATCCTGCCCAGGAGTACGTAACTGTGAAAACAGAAGGAGTAGCTGTAAATAAGCTGCAATTGCTGGATGTGACGGGCTGTGCCGTACACAGCAGTGTGTACAAAGCCCACAAAGGGGAGATAAAACTTGTCATCGCCCATCTGCCGACGGGTACCTACCTATTGAAGGTGAATGGGCAATATGCGGGGAAGGTAGTGAAGGAGTAAAACAGCGTAAGCCTACACTATAATGTCATACTTTTTTTCAAAGAGGAAAATAGCAATTGTTGGGTAATTTTATACCCATGTTGCAACTCAAGTATTATTCGTTCGACCTGCCATTTACCGATCCTTTTACGATAGCCAAGGGCACCAAAACCCATCAGCCTACACTCATCACTATGCTGGGGCTGGGGCCGCTGAGGGGCTGCGGAGAGGCTACGGCAATAGGGTATTACAATGTGACCATAGAAGGTATGATGGCTACACTGGCTGCCAAGCGTGGCGATATAGAGCGATATGCACTTACCGACCCTCAACGTTTTTGGCATTTTCTGCACCACCTGATACCGGGGCAGCATTTTCTGATAAGTGCGCTAGATATAGCTGGCTGGGATTTGTTTGCTCAAATGCGGCGCATGCCCTTGCATCAGCTACTGGGTATAAAGTGGAATAATGTACCGGTTACAGACTTCACGATAGGCATGGATAGCCCCGAAAAAATGGTGGCAAAACTAAAGGCTAGGCCTTGGCCGGTGTACAAGATAAAATGTGGTAGTGTAGATGATATAGACACCCTGCGACTGCTGAGAGAGCACACCACAGCACCATTCAGGGTAGATGCTAATGAGGGCTGGACACTGGATGATGCTAAAAGACTACTGCCAGAACTGGCAAAACTGGGTGTAGTGCTGGTGGAGCAGCCACTACACAGAGATGCCTACGACGAAATGAAGGAGCTAAAGGCTGAGGCGGTGCTGCCCCTCTATGCCGATGAAAGCTGCCGCACAGAAGATGAGGTAAAAAAATGTGTGGGCAGCTTTGACGGAGTAAACATAAAACTGGCTAAGTGTGGCGGCATAACGCCTGCTATGCGCATGATACAAGAGGCTCGCAAGCTGGGACTGCGGGTAATGATGGGCTCTATGAACGAAAGCACTGTGGGCGCTGCGGCTGTAGCACACATCTTGCCACTACTAGACGAGGCAGATGTAGATGGCCCATTGCTACTTGCCGACGATCTTGCCGAGGGGCTAACCTACGACAATGGCAACATAGGTCTAAGTGGCAGACCGGGATTGGGTATAAGATTCACGGGGCCTCGTAATGCAGTAGGCTGATTATTCGTCGGGGTGCTGCTGCCGCTTGCTGAGCCAATAGAGGGTGAAGAACACCACCAACAATAGCAAGTATACTATAGTAAGAAAAATGCCAAAAGCAGTGAAGTAAGCACTGCTGAATGCTGCTATATGACGCAGATGTGTGTAGCGCCAAGTAAATAGCAGACTCATGGGCACTGCAAAAACCAGACAGTTGATAAGTACCCGTTTGTTGAAAAATTCTTTGAGGTGGCTCATGTGACTCTAATTCTGAAACATCATTAGTTTGTTTTCATTTGCGAAGCGACCTAAACAAAACAACTAGTAAGCATAGGCAGTACCTAACGAAGTGTATTGCCCTAGCTACTGTTATTTGTCGTTATCGTTCATCATTCTTTTCATTTCCATTACGTCCATTTCCAGGTCGGCAAGGCGGTGGTAAACTTCGGCAGGTTCGCTGAAGTCGCTGCTTATTTTCATTCTGCCATACCATACTTCTTTTATGTCTTCGGGGTCTATCTCTAGCGTGGGAAACTCGTGCCTGTGAGCTATGGTGTCAGATTTCAGGTAGAGTTTGCCTCTTTCTTTTAGGCGGTTCACTACACGTTTCACAGCCACTCCACCTTTGTGTACTACCACATACACTCTATTATCGCGGATTTTATCGAGCGAGTCTATCCATTCGCCTATGATGCGGTCGCCATGTAGCACATTGGGTGCCATAGATGGGCCTTCTACCTCAAACATGCGATAGGTGGCATTGCTAAGGCCCGGTAGGCGAAAGGTGGGTAATGTTTCCATAAACTCGGCATCGCCATAGCCCAGTAAGTAGCCAGCACGAGCCTTGACGGGCACATATATGATGTTGTCGTTGCCACCACTATCTACTGTTATAATACGCGGAATGGCACTATAACCAGGAGCACCCTGTTGTGGGAAGGCTGCACGCAGCATGAGGTCTTTTTCGTCGTTTTGCTGGGCATATTGTTGCTGCTGTTCCAGATTTTTTGACAAAAGATCGTCCAACGTCACGCCAAAATACTTGGCAAAGGTGCGTAGGGTCTCCACATTGGGTTCGCTGATACCCGCCTCGTAATTGGCAATGGTAGTTCTGCCAATATTCACATCAGAGCTAAGCCCATCTTGGGTTTTGGCAGCTTTCTTTCTTAGGTATTTAAGGTTGTTTGCTAATGACATGGCACAAAATTAATAAAATATTTCCAAAAAATTTGGAGTTGTCAAAAATATTGGAATATCTTTGTGTCGGAAAACATGGAATTGATACCAAAACTACAAAACAATACACATAAATGCCAAAAAAACTGTAGCAGCCATTGGCAGCATGAACAAAGAAAAGTTTGCAGCCACATACCCACTACAAAGCGATAGACCGGAAAACTATAAAAACATAAATCCTAAAACTGAACAGCATATGAAACAAGAACAGAAAAACCTGATAAGAAAAGCAGTAGTGCGCTATGTGGGCAACTATAACACCGTAACAGAGGCAGCGCAAAGCATGAAGAATGTAACGGCAATAGAGATAATGCAAATAGTAAATAACAACCGCAACGCCATAAACGATAGGCAATGGCAGCAAATAGCCCGCCAACTGAACATGCATGTGACCGAATGGAAAACTGCTGACACCAGCGCCAGTCTGCTGCTGCGCATACTGATGGGCGATGCACAGCGATATGCCATGAACTATGGTGTATCTATGGCTGGAGGAATGGGTAAAACCTATGCGGCAGAGATATATAGCAGGAGTAATGACAATGTAGTGTATGTGACAGGTAGTGCAGCGCACAACAGAAAAACATTTGTAACCGAAATGCTGGCATCGGCGGGAGGTGAAGCCAATGGGACCGCACCTGAAATGCTGCGCCACCTTACCGAACTAATGCTGCAAAAAGATGAGCCACTACTGATAATAGATGATGCACACCTGCTGAAAGACAGAGTGCTGCACATGGTGGTGATGCTGGCCAATAACCTGATGGGCAAAGCCGGCATAATGCTAATGGGCAATGAAGAGCTGCGCCCACGCATAATAGATGGTGTACGCACTGGCAGGCTGGGGTATGAAGAGATATACCAAACCATAGGCAGGCGTTTTGTGACACTATCATATTTGGCACCGAGTGATGTGGCTGCGGTTTGCAGGGCAAATGGTGTGTATGATGAAGAAACTATAGCCCACATAAGCAGCAACTGCGATAACTGCCTGCACACGGCTACCTACCTGATACAGCAGTGTATGGAGCAAAGAATAGCTGCATAAGCAAGGGTGCAGTAACAATAAGCGAAACAAAAAAATAGAACTATATGTATTTCAGCACAGCATCACAAACAGGAATGACACACCAATTGCCCCTGCATAGCATACAGGCTACAGACAGCATGGGTATGGGGGTAACAGTAGTGCAGTACCCCACAGAGCAAGTAAACATGACACCGCAGAGAATGCTGCATGTAATAGCACTGGCACTGGATATGAGCCCAGAATGCTACAAGATGAAAACAAGAGTGCGCAACATAGTGGAGCTGAGGTTTCTGGGCGGATTGCTACTAAGACAGTACTTCCCGGCACTGACACTATGCCAGATAGCAGCCTACTTTGGTGGGCAAGATCATAGCTCTGTAATCAATGCTATATCGAGGGCACAAAATCTGCTGTATGTGGGTGATGCCCAGTTTTTGAAAAAATACACCACCGTTTTAAAATCTGTAAACTCATGGCTAAAAAGAGAAGCATAAGACTACGCATAAGCAGTCAGCGCATGGAAGCCCTGCAGGAGATATGTGGCGAAATGCTGGATGAATTCAGCCCTGATACAGACCACCGCCAACTATTGCACGAATACCTGCAAGAGCTGCACCGCAACATAACGCTAATGCTGGAACGCAACCAGGATACCTATACACTGATACTGAACGGACCAGAGGCAGTAGCCTTTTACCAGCTATGGAATATGCTGGATATACAACACGACAAGTATGCAGTGCTAATAGTAGATAACCTGCTGAAAAAGATGAGCAGCCTGGCTGCATAAAATGCGTAATCGCAATACGAAACCCCGATAACTACAAACCCAACACTATGAAGGCTAAAAGGATAACCAAACCAGAGATAGAGGTAAGCAAAGAAAGCTTTGAGCTGGCAATGAACAGATATGCAGCGGCTGAGCTAAGAGAGCGAGAGATAAATAAAATGATGGATGCCGAGGTGAATGAAATAGCCGAAAGATATTCTGCTGAGTTACAGTGTGTGGCCATGATAAAGCAGGTAGCATTTGATGAGGCACAGGCATACTGTGTGCGCCACAAAAAAGAACTGTTTGCCAAGAAAAGGAGAATAGGTACAGTGTATGGCATAGCAGGCATGAGAATGGGCACACCACGGCTGAAAACAACAAAAGGTAGCAACTGGAACACCGTACTGGCTGCGCTGAAAGAGAAACTGCCAGCATATGTGCGCACTGTAGAAGAGCCAGCAAAAGATATGCTGTTGGCAGACAGGCATAACGAAAAAGTAGCACCATTGCTGCTGGAAATAGGTGTGCAGGTGGTGCAGGACGAACTGTTTTATATAGAACCCCGAATAGCAGCATAAGCCAACAAAAAAACATATTGATAACAACAAAAACTTAAAAACGAGATGATACAGGACTACACAGAGCACCTGCTCCAGACCGAAACTAAGCCACTGCAAGTGCACTATGCACAAGGAAGTACAAGAGCCAGCAGAAGGCAAGACAAAAGGCAGCTGCTGCTGACCTTTATCATACACGTAAATACCCCAAAACGAAAACGCTACGGTAAACCAGCCCCCGTAAAACCCAACCTACTGCGCACATTATTATCACTATTTGTGTAGCGCAGCCTGCTGTAATCCCCCCGCCTGCTGTGAACAGGTGGAGGGGAATACGTGCAGAGATCTTTACCCCAATTCATAACAGTATACACAACCACATAGTGCAACTAATGTGGCAATATGTATGTAACGACATAATACAGCAGAGGCTGCCATGATATGGGCAGCCTCTGCTAAATACTATAACTATTGACCTGAAATGTAACTACTACTTCAGGTGCAGTACACCATACTTAAACAACAGAAACAGTGCAGCGCCAGCTAGTATAGATAAAAACAGGATAGTAGGCAGGAGCGAATTGTTTTTCTTTTTGAAGGGGTCGTTGAAGTTGATTTTGGCACCACGTGGTAGCTCAGCAAGCTGAGTAAGTGTATTGCCGAAATGTATGTTGATGATGATATTGGCATTGACTGCCCAGCCATTGGCATCGAGTATGGGGGCGAGGTTGCGCTTGCGGAGCTTGAGGTAAGCAATAACCATAGACGGGCCAGATATGAGTAGCAGCAGCCCTGCGATAGCCAAGGGCATCTTCCACCATTCTAGCTTCATAAAGCCCGATACTACCGATGTAATGGCAGTGCCTATAGCCCCCAAAGCAAGACCTATGGCTGCAAAAATACCCACAAACTTGCCTACATCAAATGGCTTTGGTGGTTCTTTTTTAGCAGCAGTTTCATCTACTTTGGCGGGCATATTTTCTATTCCTTTGTTGAGCCCTGCAGACATCTTTTCGTCTTCAGATGCTGCCATTTTGTTGATTTGTTTTTCAATAAACACCGACACTTTGCGGTAGGGCGAAAAGAATGCCTGACGAATGCTGATGGGGTTGTCTATAATCTTGGTGATGGTGGCATCCCAGTCTAGACCATTTCGGTCATAGAACAATGCATTTCTGCCCACCATCAGATTATCTATGTCGCCATTGGTAAGGGCGGCTACGATGGACATTTTTTCCTTTGAGGTTCGTGACACACAATCGCAATACATGAGGTACATGCCGCTGAAAGAAGCGAGCGAGTTGTGCCTGCCCATATCTGTGACCTTGATGCAAAGGTCTAGGCTACGCTGGTCTATGTACAGGGTACCTGCCTGAAACATAGCTTTATGATCGGGCGAGTAAAAGTCGAAGAAGGTAACGAAGTTTTTGAGCAGGGTGTACAGGTCGCGGTGATAACGTACCAGTTTATCTACCTGTATTATGTTGTTGGCATCTTGTGTCAGTGCGTTGTCTTGATCTATAAGTGTAAGCAGTTTGTTTTTCTGATTGCCACTGATTATAGTTTGTATCCTTTCTATACCCAGCGACTCTACTAGAACCCCTTGTTTGGCAGCTTGCCATGCTGCAAAAGGAGCAAAGGTATTACCTATGGCAGTCCATTCGTTTTCGGTAATAGTAGCTTTATCAGCACCATAGATGGTACTAACTGTAAGCTGGCGAAAAGTGGCTATAGCAGCTTCCCAAGTAGGATTGATGCCCGTAGTGACTGGTAGTGGTTTGCCAGCTTCTATACGAGCCAATGGGTATGCACCTATTTCATCGGCACACTCAGCCAAGTTTTTGGCAGTGATAGATTCTACACGAGCCACCTGAAGGTTGAGGACTTCGGTGGATTGTTTGTCGAAGGCAGCCAATCTGCACCGAATGAAGTAATCATCTACTTTAGCCTTGATGGCGCAATAGTTGTTGTAGGCAGCTTGGGTATTATCGGCTAGTGGCAGTATGTTGGCCTTGTCGGCATTGCATTGTGCTATCCATGCAGCGTATTTTTCGCAATGGTCGAAGAAAGTATTGATGTGATCTAGGTTGATACCTTGTTTGCCACCCCTGTCGGTAGCAGAGCCTGTATGAGTAATGATTTCAGACATGAGCTGTATCAACTCAGAATCAGAGGTAGAATCTTCAGTAATGATACCATCGCCATTGAAGCCCGAACCAGCAAAAATTCTAGTAGTATCAGAGGTTTCTTCTACAGTGAGCGCAGAGGCAGATTCCTTGCCTGTGTTTTTAAGTACCACCTTTGCCGACTCTAGCAATGTTTTGCCCAGCTCTGTACTGTCATTAATAGCACTGAGCGGAAATACCGCCGATTCTTTGAGCAGGTCGGCAGGGTCTTTAAGTACTGATATTACCCACTTTACGGCAGCTAGTATTTCGGGTACACGTATTTGCCCATCGCCATCGGTATCTATGAGGTCGAGGGTGTTTTTGTCAATTTCCATGTTGGCTGCTGGGCAGCTCAGAGCAGTCCACAGCTTGGGGTCTAGCTCAGCCAGATGAATGAGGTCTTCAGCCTTGTCGATATTGACCCGCTTGACACCGCCTACGGTAGAAAAACTCCAATTGTGTTGATTATTAGTATGTAACATGAGCAAGTGTGTTTAGATTGAAAAAATAAGTATGTGCAGAAATTCAAAATATTATGGCAAGGTAAAAAAAATAGTGTAGTGTGTGTAATGTACATACTGTAATAACAAAAGGACAACTGGAAGGAGAGGGTGGGCTATGGGTGGAGGGTGGAGAGTAGTGCAGAACGAAGCTGTGCACTAACCGGCACTTTATGACCAGAAACAATAACCTGATTGTTTTCTACTACATCTACAGCAGCAGTATTGACAATGTAGCTTTTGTGAACCCTAAAGAATGTGTGTGGTAAGTGTGTTGCAAATTCTTGTAAAGTACTGCGGATAAGGTGAGTGGTAGTGGTGGTGACAAGATGCAGATAGTTGCCTTTGGCCTGAATGTAAAGCAGATGTGAGAGGGGGATTCTTATCCAATTGCCGTTTTCACGAACTGTTATGGTGGCAGAGACAGAAGGGGAGGATATTCGCTTTTCTACTTTCGCGCAAGCCTGAACAAATCGCTGATAAGAGATAGGTTTTAGCAAGTAATCTGCGGCATTAATATCAAAGCCCTGCACTGCATACTGAGCATAAGCAGTAGTGAATACCACATAAGTAGCAGTGGGTAGCGCTATTGCAATATCAATACCATTATGGTCGGGCATTTTTATATCTATGAAAACCACATCGGGTTTATGTTCTAGTGCATATCTCAACCCTTCAATTGCATTAGTAAATGTGTGCTCAATACTGATATTGTTCACCTTTGCTGCATGGTGTTGCAGCACTTGCAGTGCCAGGGGTTCGTCGTCTATTGCTATAGCTCTTATCATATCAGTACAATAGTTAAATGTACTTCGTAAAGGTTGTTTTCACAACGCTGTATTAGTTTGTGTTTTCCTTCATACTGTAGTTCTAGTCTTTTTATGGTGTTGCTCAGCCCTATGCCTGTAGCGTTTTGCAGGGTATTACGTATATGTAGGGTATTGGTGATGTGGCAGGTAAGATTATGCACATCTACAGTAATATTTATGTTTATTTCAGACTTATGCTCATAACTAACCCCATGCTTAAAAGCATTTTCAATAAACGGTAGTAGTAGCATGGGGGCAATGCTACCGAGCAAATTATTGTGCTGAATATGCACTGCTATTTTCATGTTTTCACTCTCTGAAATGCGCCTGCGTTGAAAATCTACATACTGTTGTAAGAATACAAATTCATCAGAAAGATTGACGAGGTATTGACCTGCCTGCGCGCTGGTGTAACTGAATAATGCAGAGAGTTCGTTGATAGCCTGAGCTGTATGGTGTGCATTATCTGAGTATGCACTATCATTTAATGAGGCAAGGATATTTACAATTTCTTTTGCATCTACTCTTTCTGCAAGCATTTTTAATTCATTTTCTCTGCTCTGAGTATTGTAATATCTAATGGACTGTTGAAGGAAATGATAGTGCCTGTATACTGCATATATTGCTGCCATCACCGACCCAGCAATAACTATACGTATGGTGGCAAATTGAATAATTTTATAAAAATCTTCCTTGATTGAGTATGGCTCTATCCACATCGAATAGACAGTATCTACAATAGCGTCTATCCCTATCATTATAAGTAAAAATGGAAATAAGTAGCATAAATAACG